>JAVEET010000082.1 GCA_030840295.1 Pseudonocardiales bacterium | reverse complement strand
ATGGCGTGTGGCGACATGGTGGAGAACTGTGCCGCCTGGCCGGTGTCCACGAGGATGATGCGGTTACCGAGATGCAGCCTTGCAGTGCCGGACAGGACCGTGAACCAGTCGTGGCCCGGGTGGACGCCGAACTCGGCCGGAGGTCTGCGCGCCGTGATGCGCATCTTGGCCACTGTCATGCCGTGCGGCCCGTTATCGCCGGACAGCAACCAAGCGGTCACCCCGTGGGCGCGGTCACGCTGCGGTCGGATTACCACGTCATCGTCGCCGATGGATTCCACAAGCTGATCGAGACTGGAGCCCAGGGCGCTCGCGATCGGAACCAGTTGGTCGACTGAGATGCGCCGGTGCCCGGTCTCGATCCGACTAAGCGTCGAGGCGCTCAGGTGGCAGCGAGAAGCCAGGACATCCAGCGACCAACCCTTGGCGAGACGAAGCCCTCGGATGCGCGCCCGAATCACCGCATCGAGATCGGATTCTTGCGTCATTGGCAAGATTGTATGCCGTGTACGCAAGGCCCTTCTAAGGTGATGTCCATGCGAGAACATCACGACCACCACGGAAACCATCCCGGCTCGGATCACGTGCTCGACGACCACGCCCACGACGACATCGCCCCAGACGAGCACGCCCACGACGAGCACGCCCACGACGAGCACGCCCAGGACGGCACCGCCGACGCGGCCCTGGCCGAGTTGCTGGATCTGGACGGGGAGGTGCTGCGCTCGTACTGGACGGACGTGCTGACGTGGGTCCGGCGCGCAGCTACCAGCACGGGTCGCGGACGCATTCTGGATCTGGGGGCCGGCTCGGGTGTCGGCACTATCGCGCTGGCGCAGCGCTTCGATGGCGCCGAGGTCGTCGCAGTGGATTCATCGCAGGAGATGCTGAGGCGTATCCGGGTCAAGGCCCTGGACCTCGGCCTGGCCCCTCGGGTCCGCACCGTTCGGGCGGATCTGAATGTCGGCTGGCCGGCCATCGACCCCATCGATGTCACGTGGGCCTCGATGTCGTTGCACCACCTGACCGACCCCGATCGGGTGCTCCGCGACGTGTTCACCGCCACCCGACCGGGCGGGTTGATGGCCGTCGCCGAGATGGCCGAGCCGCTGCGTTTCCTCCCGCACGACCTCGGGATCGGGCGACCTGGCCTCGAAGCGCGCTGCCTCGACGGGCTCCGGAACGACCATGCCCATTCCCTGCCGGACCTCGGGTCGGAGTGGTCACCGCGGCTCGAGACGGCCGGTTTCGCAGTGCTCAGCGAGCGGACGATCACCATCGAGCGGAACCCGCCGCATCAGCCCGCAACCGCCCGCTACGCGCAACGGTGGCTGCGGCGTCTGAGGTCAGGCCTCATGCACCGCCTGGCTGACGACGACGTGAAAACGCTCGCAATACTGATCGACGGCGACGGACCTGAGTCGCTGCAGCAGCGCGACGACCTTCAGCTTCGCGGAGTCAGGACCGTCACGCTAGCCCGGCGGCCATGACATACGTTGAACCGGTGTCCGGTTCTTCGACGAAGAACCCATCGGTGGGATAAGTTGATTCATCGTGGCCCTCGACCATTCAGCGTTGCGATGGGGCTCAGACGCCTTCGAGCGCATTGAGTGCGCCGGAGCGGATGGCTGTGGTGAATTGTTCGTAGTCCTGCTCGTTCTGGTTGGCGTAGCGCTGCGAAAACTCGGTGATCGAGCGATCGAACCGGTCGCTCTTGCCGAGGTAGGCGGCGATCGCGATCGCGTCGCCGGATCGCGCATGCGCGCGTGCCAGGGTCCATCCGCATGCGCGGGCGTAGGTCGTCATTCCGATGGGCATCATGGCTTCAACGTCGGCTGAGCCCTTCATGTCGCGTAGTTGGCGCCAGTAGTAGTCGCGGTTCGCGTCCACTCCCTTGGTCCAGCCGAGAAAGATGTCGCTGGCGGCCTGCATCTTCCGCTGGCCTTCGACAACGCGCTGGCCGTGGTTGCGATACCGGCTCTTGGGCAGGTGGTCTTCCAGTACCGAGGAGGTGGCTTCCTTGACTTGCAGGAAAAGCGGATCGTCCTTGTCCCGGCCCTGCAACAGACCGATGAATGCCCGGGTCCCGACACTGCCGACGCCCACTACCTTGCGGGCGACGTCGACGAGTTCGAAGCTGTCGAGCAGTTGATGCTTGTCTTCTGGCAGGGTTGTCCGATATGCGCGTAGCTGATCCTCGACGAGCTTCATGACTTGTTCTGCCGATCCGAATACCTCGGCCAGATCACGAGCGGGGATAACGATGGGCGGCTGGCTGATGATGCGGTACTGGCCGCCAACGTCCTCCGCCAGCTGGGACAGCGCCTGCAGGCTGTCACGGGTGTGGGCCTTCCCCAACTCTTTCTGGGCACTTTGCAGCATCGTCTTCTGCTTCTTGTTCCCGACCGTGGCAGCGCGTCCAAGGTTGAGCACATCGTCCTCGGACAACCGTGCATACCACGTTTGCATTACGCCCATGGTGGCGAACTCGGCCATGGCCTCCCGGTAGGCGGTCACGGAGGCCGAAGTCGCAGTACGTGCGTCTGACTTGCTGAAGCGGTTGTTGCGGCCTGCGATCGTGAAGCTCGTCGCGAGCCGTTTGACGTCGTATTCGAACGGGCCGGGTAGCGTTTCGTCGAAGTCGTTGAGGTCGAACAGCAGTGTTCGTTCGGGAGAGGCGAACACGCCGAAGTTCGACAGGTGCGCATCCCCGCATAGTTGGACGTTCAGCCCCGCCGTCGGCGTCCCGTCGAGATCCGCGGCCATGATTTTGGCGCTGCCGCGGTAGAACGTGAAGGGTGAAACCATCATCCGTCCGTGCCGTACCGGTACCAGGTCGGCTTCGCGGGTGGCGTCCTGTTCTTTGAGCAAACCCAACGGGTCCGGTCGATCCGGAGCCGGTCGCCATCCGACGTGGCTGTCCGGCGTGGCCTGCTTGCGTGCCAGCTTGCCCCGCGCTCGGCGTTCCTCCACGCTTGGGTGCGCAGCGCGTGTCCCGGTCATGATGCACCCCTTCGACGTCGTCTGCCGGGCCCTCAGAGTCGCGAGTGAAGGGAAGACCCAGTTGAACCATGCGGTCATTGGCGCGAGCCCGTCCGCGGTGATGTGAAGTCTGTCCGCCGCCTCGCGGGAAAGGGTGCCCCTGACCTTGAGTTGTAGCTCCACGGCTCCGATCGGCAATCTCACGGCGCGCTTTCGCACGAACCACTTCCATGCGGCAACTACAGCCTGCACCGGCAGGCGGTTTGGATTCGAGTACCGATACATCCTTAGATCTGCTTTTAAACCGCGCAACAGTGGACGACGGCGATAGCCCCGTATTACGCTTTGCGAGAGGCCATCTGCCCCGCCGGCGTTCCCCCGTACGTCGACGGTCAGGTGGCCTCTTAATGTCGTGCTCCAGCGGGTCCGCGCCGCCGACAGGCCGCCCCCGCAGCCCTGGCGGCAGCGCGGTACCGCTCCAGGCGAAGTCTCCCGCCTTAACGAATCGATTACTAGACCGATTCGAGTGGTCACCTTGCCACGCTGCGTGACCCTCTTGTCGGGCCGGCCATGGTGAGCCCGTAGCAGCGGAAACGGCCCCGCGGATTCTCCCCGTGGAACCAGTCCAAGATCACCAAGAGAGCGTAGGGCACCTAGGACGGCGCCGCGCGGTGGTAGTGACGCCCCGTGTCCCCGGCTGACCGGTTGACCGGGTGCGCTGCACGGATGTGCCGATGCGGGTTTCATGCCCAGCTGGATGAGTCTCGCCGTGCGGATCAGTCAGGACAGCAGATCTAACGCCTGGCGGTCGGAGGCATGACCGATTCTCGGGATTGGGATAGGTTCCGGTGATGGCCCCGAATGAGAGCGAGATGCGCGAGGCGCTGTCCAGCAAGATCGTCGAGCTCACCGAGGCGCTCAGTCCGTCCGCAGCTAACGCTGGGTCGTTGGCGAGCATGGCCTACGCCATCAACCAGCTGGCGGAGGCGCTGGCGTGGCTTCAGGTGCCGGCACAGTCACATGGTGGAGGAGCCCAACCTCGCACCGGTTGAGTGTTGGTGATGTCTATAGACGATCTCGGGCAGAACGGAGGCATCGCCCCGTCCGGCCAGCTGTTTACGTGCGGCCCGTTCTTCGTGGCCACCCAGGACCGGCCCAGATCAAATTTCACAAGCTCGCCTTCGGTCGACGCGCGCAGAAGCGATCGTAGTCTCGCCCATGTCCAAGGACGGTCCCACTCGGCCGAGCAAACTTGGTGGCGCGATGATGCCATTTCGTGACACGCTCAGGCGT
>JAVEET010000048.1 GCA_030840295.1 Pseudonocardiales bacterium | reverse complement strand
CGGGCAGCGTCGTCGCCGACTCGACCCAGACCATGCTGTGCACCTACCTGTCCGCGGTACTGCTCGCCGGGTTGCTCCTGAACACCACCCTCGGCTGGTGGTGGGCGGACCCGGTCGCCGGACTCGTCATCGCCGCCGTCGCGGCCCAGGAAGGCCGAGAGGCGTGGCGGGGCGACGACTGCGGCTGCTCGCCGCGGCAGCGGGCGCAACAGTCTTAGAGCGGTTCGGTCGGGGGATCTTCCGCGGATCCGATACCCCGCTGGAACCAGGCGACATCGTGCCAGGCGTTGTGCTTCCAGCCCACGCGCCGGTAGACGCCGGCAGGCTCATATCCGACGGCCTGGTGCAATCTGGCGCTGGCCTCGTTGGGAAGCGTCATGCCGGCAAGTGCTGTGCGATAGCCGCGCTCGGCGAGTCGATCGAGGAGCGCTTGGTAAAGCGCCCGGCCGATTCCCGCGCCTCGGTGACCGCCATCGAGATAGATGCTGGTCTCACATGACCATCGGTACGCGGACCGGGATGCAAATGGCCGGCCGTAGGCATAGCCGATGACCTGGCCTTCGACCTCGGTCACCAGCCAAGCGTGGGTGCGCAGCGCCTCGGTCATCCGCAACCACATCTGGGACGCAGATGGCGGCGTGGTCTCGAAGGAAATGACGGTCTCGCGGACGTACGGCGAGTAGATGGCTGCACAGGCCTCGGCGTCCCGGGCGGCGGCGTCTCGGATCTGAGGGGCTGCTGGGTTCATGTGACTCGGTCCTAGGTTCGGCGGGCGGTCCAAGGGATCACTCCAGGCTGCCGATGACGACGGTGGCGTCCAGTTCAGCAGAACGGGCTACTTGCGCGATCAGTCCGCTTTGGACGAACATCCCGACGGTGCGAGGCGCCTGATCTTCGCTCGTCTCTACCAGCAGGTGCCCTCCTGGAGCGAGCCACCGAGGGGCCTGGGCTATCACCTTCCGTTGAATGTCGAGGCCGTCCGCCCCACCGTCGAGGGCTACCCGCGGCTCGTGGATGCGGGCCTCCGGGGGCATAAGTCCGATCGCCTCGGTAGGCACGTAGGGCGCGTTGGCGACCAGGACATCGATGTGCCCGCGGAGGGCGGCGGGCAGCGGTTCGTAGAGGTCACCCTCGTACACCTGCCCCCCAGCGGCGATATTGCGACGGGCGCATCGAACCGCGCCCGGGTCGATGTCAGCCGCCGACAACTCGATCCCATCCAGGACTGCGAGCAGTGCGGCCCCCACGGCGCCCGAGCCGCAGCAGAGGTCGACGATGACACAACGCCGTTCCGTTTCGGCCTGACGAGCCATGGCGGCGGCGTGACGGGCCGCGGCGGCGGCCTGGTCGACCAGGAACTCGGTGCGCCGGCGTGGCACGAACACACCGGGATCCACCGCTATCCGCAGGCCGCAGAACTCCGCCCACCCGAGGACTTGTTCGAGCGGGGAACCGGCAGATCGCCGGCCCACCATCGTGGTGAGGTGGGCCGGGGTCCGTGCCGCGGCGACGAGCAATTGTGCTTCGTCCTCAGCGAAAACGCAGCCGGCGGCCCGAAGCCGGGTGACGATGTCGGACAGCTTGCAAGATGGCGACGAAGCAGACAAGAGAACCTTTCACAACTGCCGAAGGCGCTCTTTGTCGGTCATCTACCGGTGTGGAACCGGAAGGCCGTGCGGTGAGAGCACCAAGCCTGAGATGGTGGCAATTGCTCTCACCTCCTGCGCACGTCAACTGCTTGGGACAGCAACGCTACCCGAGTTCCGCTGCCGCGGACAGGGAGAACCCCGAGCGGCGGATCATGCGCTGGGGATCACCGGGCCGGATCCGCCCCTACCTGTGGCTGGATCACCGGCTGGCAAAGGCGCCCGCATTTGAGCTTGAGACAGCGCCTATTCGTTGAGCTTGCGCAGGATCCGGGCTAGGTGGCGTCGATCGGTGTCGCTCAATACGCCGAAGAAGCGTTCGGCCTCCGCCGTCCGGGCCGACCTGATGGCCTCCCCCGCGCGCTTGCCCTGGTCGGTCAGGCTCACCAGAATGGCACGCCGGTCGTGCGGGTCCGGGTGCCGTTCGAGAAAGCCATGTTCCTGCAACCCGTCGACGACTTCGGTGGTCGAGCGCGCCGCGATCCGAAGGTGTTCGGACAAATCGCTGAGCCGCATCTCCCCGTGCCGGATCAACACCCCGAGTGCTCGTGAATGGGACGGCGAGATCTCCCAAGGCGCCAGCGTCTCACGGGAAATGCGCCGCAACCGGCGAGCGACGGCCCAGAACGTCTCCGACAGCGCCTCGTCGCGATCATCGGCCACCGGAATAGCGTACCAGCGAGTGCTGTTGTACCCTCATGTTGAGGTAACCTCAGCATTCCTACTTCTGGAACGCAGGTCACAAGCTTAGAGTTCTCGCCTCGAGCCGAACTCGCCCCTGAGAGAAACGGGGTGATTCCCCCTTGGAATCCACCATCACACAGCGGGTCCGCAGATCAGACGGCCCGGCCAAAGTCACCGCCGCCGAGAAGGCCCAGGCCCGCGAGGTCTCCTTGCGCCGGATCGGTCGGCTCTTCGCGCTATACCACTGGCCGCTCGCGGTCGTCGTGGCCATCATCGTCGCGTCCTCCATCGTCTCCATGGCGTCGCCGTTCCTGTTGCGATCGGTCATCGATACGGCGCTGCCACGGCAGGACGTTCGACTGCTGGTCTGGCTCGTGGTCGGCATGCTCGCCGTCGCTGCGATCACCTCGGCGCTGGGCGTCGTCCAGACCTGGATCAGCACCAAGATCGGGCAGCAGGTCATGCACCGGCTGCGGACGGATGTTTTCGCCCACCTGCAACGCCAATCCATCGCCTTCTTCACTCGGACGCGGACTGGTGAGGTGCAGTCCCGCATCACCAACGACATCGGCGGTATGCAGGCGGTCGTCACTTCTACTGCGACTTCGGTGGCCTCCAACCTGACCACCGCAGTCGCCACGGCCGTGGCGATGGCCGCGCTGTCCTGGCGGCTGGCCCTGATCTCCCTACTCGTCATGCCGCCTGCCATCCACCTGACTCGACGGGTGGCCCGGATGCGCCGCGAGATCACCGGCCGGCGTCAGCGCGAACTGGCTGACCTGAACGTGACCATCGAGGAGGCCCTGTCGATCAGCGGAATCCAGCTGAGCAAGACCATGGGCACCGGGCCCGCGCTCGTCCGCCGCTTCACCGAGTCCTCGATCCGGCTCATCGACCTGGAATTGCGCTCAGAGCTAGCGGGACGCTGGCGAATGGCCTCGATGAGCATTCTCTTTGCTGCCATCCCCGCCATCATCTACCTCAGCGCCGGCCTGCCGATGACGGCCGGCACCATGACCATCGGGACGCTCGTTGCCTTCACCGCCCTGCAGGCCGGGTTGTTCCGACCGCTCATGGGACTGCTGAACGTCGGCGTATCGATCACCAGCTCGCTCGCCCTGTTCGCGCGGATCTTCGAGTACCTGGACCTGCCGGTCGAGGTCGACGACCCGATCGACCCCGTCGAGGTGACGCCGGCGCAACTCCCGGGCCGGGTCCGGTTCGAGGACGTCAGCTTCCGCTACCCCGGCAGCGATTCAGCCGCCCTGGCCGGGATTAGCCTTGACCTACCGGCCGGAACGACCCTGGCCCTGGTCGGCGAAACCGGCTCCGGCAAGAGCACCCTCGCGTCGCTGGTCGCACGCCTGTACGACCCCACCTCCGGACGGATCACCATTGACGGTATCGACCTGAGGGACCTGCGGCTGGCCGATCTTGCCGCCATTGTGGGCGTGGTCAGTCAGGAGACCTACCTGCTGCACACCACGGTCCGGGAGAACCTCCGCTACGCCAAGCCGGACGCAACGGATGCCGAGATCGCGGACGCCGCGCGGGCCGCGCAGCTGCACGAGCTGATCGTGAGCCTGCCGGATGGCTACGACACCATGGTGGGTTCCCGCGGCCACCGGTTCTCCGGCGGCGAGAAACAGCGGATCGCCATTGCCCGAACGCTGCTGCGCAATCCCCGGGTCCTGGTACTCGACGAGGCCACCAGTGCGCTCGACACCGAAACCGAACGCGCGGTCCAGCAGGCCTTGGACCTGCTCGCCGTCGGGCGGACCACCATCACCATCGCGCACCGCCTCACGACCGTTCGGGATGCCGATCAGATCGTCGTGCTCGACCACGGTCGTCTCGTCGAGACCGGAACGCACTCCAGCCTGCTGGCCGAGCAGGGCCGGTATGCCGCGTTGGCCGCCTGATTCATTCCTGCCGTCTAGACGCCTAGGCTGCATCCGGCAGACTGCACGTGTGACGGTTGACGCGGCGATGGTGGACGCTGCTTCGGGGCGGCTCGCTGAGGTGGTGGCGAACACGCCCATCGAGCGCAACGCCAGACTCTCGGAGCAACTCTGCGCCGACGTCTGGTTGAAGCGTGAGGACCTGCAGCCAGTGCGGTCCTACAAGCTCCGGGGCGCGTACAACCTGATCGCTCAGCTCGACGCCGAAACCCGCGCGCTGGGCGTCGTCGGAGCAAGTGCCGGCAACCATGCGCAGGGACTTGCATACGCCTGCGCCGCCCTGGGGGTCCAGGGGCGCGTATACCTGCCGCGGACGACGCCGCGGCAGAAACGGGATCGGATCGCCGTGCTCGGTGGCGAGATGGTCGAGGTGATTCTCTCCGGTGACACCTATGACGACGCGTCGGCCGCGGCCTCCGTGGATGCGGCCCGATCGGGCGCCCAACTCGTCCCCGCTTTCGACGATCCCCGCACCATCGCCGGCCAGGGGACGGTCGCCAAGGACATCGTCTCGCAATTGGGATTCGCCCCTGACATGTTGGTGGTCCCTGTCGGCGGTGGTGGCCTGCTGGCCGGCACCGTTGCGTGGCTGGGCGAACGCCACCCTGGCGTCCGGATCGTCGGCGTGGAACCGGCCGGGGCCGCGTGTGTGGCGGCCGCACTGCACGCCGGTGGACCGGTCACGCTGCCCGAACTGGACAGCTTCGTGGACGGAGCCGCGGTGCGCCGGGCCGGTGACGTCACCTACCCCCTGATCGCGGCGTCGTCGGCCGAATTGGTGGCGGTGGACGAGGGCCGGGTGTGCACCGAGATGCTGGCGCTCTACCAGTCCGACGGCATCATCGCCGAGCCTGCCGGAGCGTTGGCCACCGCGGCCCTAGGCGACAGCTTGCAGATCGCAGCGGGCACGTCGGTCGTCTGCGTGGTGTCCGGTGGCAACAACGATGTAAGCCGGTACGCCGAGGTGGTCGAGCGTGCGCTGGTCCACGAGGGACGCAAGCACTACTTCCTGGTCGACTTTCCCCAGGAGCCGGGAGCCTTGCGACGCTTCCTCGACGAGGTGCTCGGCCCTGATGACGACATCACGCTGTTCGAGTACGTCAAACGCAGCAATCGCGAAACCGGACCGGCGCTGGTCGGCATCGAGCTGTCGCGGCCGGAGGATCTGCCGGCCTTGCTCGCGCGAATGGAAGCCTCACCGCCACACATCGAGCAGGTGTCGACCGCGAGTCCACTGTTCCGGTTTCTCCTTTAGCCAGAACGCTTTTCCTGCTGACTCTGCAGCAGAGCCAACTGCTCGGCGAAGATCTCGGGGCCCACCGGCACCTCGGTGAAGGGATCAAGCGGAAGGCCGGGAGAGGGATCGTCAAGATAGCGCGGAAGCAGATACGTGTGAACGTGCGGAACGCTGTTGCCGAAGGTCAGATAGTTGAGCTGCGCGGGCTGGAAAACGGCGTTGAGCAGCCGTCCCACCTCGACGACCTCACTGAAATAATTGCGAGCCTCGTCATCGCTCATCTCGGCCGGATCGGCAACATGCCGGCCGCGCCAGACCACCATGGAATAGCCGGGCAGCGGCCCGCGATTTCGCAGATAGCCATCGGTGTAGCGCCCCTCGAAGAAGCGCCTGCCGCCTGCCGTCCGGTCCGGCCGCCGTTGCAAGCACAACCGGCAACCCACCCCTCGCCGGCGGTCCTCCCAGTCCGGTGGCCAGGTTCTGCTCATCCGATAACCTTGTCAGTCCAGTACTGGCGGGGCAACGTCCGACATCAAACCGGTAGGCTCTCGCGATGCATTCCATTATTCGTTCCCACCGGACGTCGTCGTCGAACACCGCCCGTCGTGCACCCCGAGCCCTGACGGGCACGGCCGGACTCGCCACAGCGATCGCGCTGCTCGCGGGTTGTTCGAGTTCGTCGCCGTCGACGACGCCCGCCGCCGGCTCGTCTGCTTCCGTGGGAGGGTCCACTTCCGTGGGAGGGTCCGCCGCCGTCGGCGCCGGGACGCAATCCCTCGATGGGGTGACCGTCTCGTCGGCCATCGACCTGACCAAGAAGCCCGTGGTGAAGTCGTCGTCCACCAAGGCGCCGTCCATCATCGAGGTCAAGGACTTGATCACCGGTACCGGAGCGGCCGCTTCGCCGTCCTCAACCGTCAAGGTCCAGTACGTGGGAGTTCGGTACGCGGACGGGTTCCAGTTCGACGCATCCTGGGATCACGGCGGAGCGATCAGCTTCTCACTCGCCCGGGTGGTACCTGGTTTCACTCAGGGCATCGGGGGCACTGACGGCATTGCGCCGATGAAGATCGGCGGTCGGCGGCTGATGATCCTGCCCGCCGCGCTCGGTTACGGCGCCCAGGGAACGAGCGATGGGAGCATTCCACCCAACGCGCCGATCGTGTTCGTCGTGGATCTGGTCGGCGTCGGATAGGCCCCGGCTGAGGCCTCGGGTGCCGCGCCCTTCGGTGTTGGACGGGTTGTCGTTGGTTTGTGCTGTTGTCATTCAATGCTTCTGATGTCATTGGTTGGTTCTGATCCGTCTGAGCGGCCAGCGTGGTGGGCAGTGCAGGACCACACATAGGTCGACCCCGACCCGCACTACTTGGCCGTGGACCCAAACCTGACGGCCGTTCGCGGTAGCGCGCCGGACGAACCGACGGTAACCCCGGGTGACCTCCGGATCGAGGAAGCCGACCACGGTTACGCCGTGCATCAACACCTCGATCTCGTCTCTGTCGTTGGCCGGGTCGACGAGCCGGAATTGGGTCGGCGAGCGTTCAGCGGCCCCCAGCTCCACCTGTCGCTCAGCCGTTCCGTCCAGCCAGATTTCGTCCGCGGTCGGCGGGACGGTGATCCGGCCTCCGGCTGGGTCGCGGGAACTGCGCCGAAACGGACGCCAAGGGGACCGGGTCAACCACATGACGTTCTCAGATCCGGTTCATCGTGACACCGACCGAAAGCTGTGCACGCCGCTGAGTATTGCAAACGGTGGCCCTGCGTAGCGACCTAGTTCCGGCTTGCTTGTGAGGAATGGTTCTGGTCCGCGTGATCCTCGCTGGTTCGCAATGGTCCTCGTCGCGGTAGGGCCTGGGACTGGGCTCGAGCTTGTTGCTGTACACGGGGCGGCGGTGTTCGGTTGCGGGCCATCGAGACGGCACTGTCACATCAGAAGGCCCACGATGACATCGAATGGTTACTGAGCGAGATTCGTCCGGCGCTCGGCCCGAACGCAACGGTCGGCGACGCCGCGCTCGATCGAGCGGTGCGCGCGAACATCGCTCGTACCGTGACGGGGCTGCGTGAATCGCACATC
>JAVEET010000039.1 GCA_030840295.1 Pseudonocardiales bacterium | reverse complement strand
TGCGCGGCACGCCAGGCGTCCCGTGCGCGGGCGGTCAGTTTGCGGCTGACGGAACGCTCACCCTGGACGCTGGAGTCGATGTGCAGTAGGTGCCGCATTTCAGTTGCCCTTCATAGATGGCTTGTCGAACACAAACCATTTATAGCACGCCGACCGCTGCGGTGGGTACACTCGTTTGCATGGCTCTGCCTGTGGTCACCCAACCGACGCACCGTTCGGGTGCGCTGCTTGATTTCCTCGCGCGCAGGATGCGGCTTCGTACCGAGGCGGTGCTGGCGCCGCTGGGTCTGCGGCCGCGTCACCTGGTTGCGCTGACGGTGCTGCGGGTTCGCGGCGGTAGCACTCAGCAGGCGCTTGCCACCACCCTCGCCATGGACGGGACGAACATCGTCGGGCTGCTCAACGAGCTGGAAGCCGACAAGCTGATCGAACGGCGGCGCTCGCCCGAGGACCGGCGACGCCACCTGGTCGAGCTCACCGAGGCCGGCGCGGAGCAGCTCGCAAAGGCCGAGTCTGCGTTGGCGGAGGTCGAGCAAGAGGTGCTCGGCGCGCTCGATGCCAGTCAGCGCGAAACGCTCTACGACCTCCTTCAACTGGCGGCCATCGGCACCGGGGTGAGCTGCGCCCAAGCCCTGCTCGATTAGCGGTGGTTCGATGGGTGGCAGCCAGAACACGAAATTGAATTCGTCTGCGTGAACTGCTCTGGCCTGGCACCCCCGGCAGGTTCAGGTCGATCGATCGATCGATCGAACCCGATCGTTGGAACGGCACGTGCCGGCTGGTATTTGGCACAACGGGAGTAGATCTTCACCAGGTCGGACGTGTTCACGGCGGCTTCGCCAGGGGCCAGAGTATGCGCCTAAGTCCAGGGCACTGCGGCATGCCGATTCTGCGGCATCGTCTGACCTGAACGCACCGATCAGCTTCTGCCAGCCCCCGACTTGTCCGCACCTCTTGAACCTCCGACGCAGACGCGTGAAGACCGCCCTGAGCCTGCCGGGACGGCAGAGCCGGTCTCAATAAATCAGGACGTCACACCCGCCGTCCGATGTGAGTGGGCCGCTAAAGTAAGCCCGTCAAGTCTGTTCCGTCCGCGAAAGGATTGCAGTGTCGGCCGCTCTCTCGGATAACGTCGCTGGTCACCGCGCGAAGTACGACCACCTCTCGAAATCTCTTCCGCCCGAGGAGGTCGGCCGTACCTACGTGGGCTCGGGCGACCCGGTCGAGGTGGGCCACAAGGAGCTCGAGCTGATCAGAGCGTTCTCGGTGTTGCAGGACGTCGCGATCGTGGACGTGGGCTGCGGCATCGGTCGGTTGACGCAGCACCTAATGCCCGAGCCCATCGGCCGCTACCTCGGGCTTGACATCATCCCGGAGATCCTCGACCAGGCCGTCGCGACGGCGGCGAATGACCCGCGGTTCCGGTTCGAGATCTCCGTCGAGTGCCGAATCCCTGAGTCCGATGGGTGGGCCGACGTGGTCGTCGGCTTCTCGCTCATCACGCACCTGATGGACGAGGAGGTGTTCGAATGCATCCAGGAGGCGCATCGCGTCCTGCGCCCGGGAGCGGTGGCGATCTTCTCCTTCATGGACTTCAACCTGCCCGTACACCAGGCCTCCTTTTTCACCCATGCCAGCCATCACCGCCAGGGCCATGGGGACATTCTCAAGTTCACGACCCAGGACGTGCTCACCCGATTCGGGACCAAGGCCGGGTTCGGTGACGTGAGCTTCATCGACGGTTCTGCTGACCTTCAGCGCTCAGGCCTGCCGTCCCAGCTGCTCGACGTCAACGAACTGCCATCGACCTACCAGTTCGGACAGTCGCTGTGTGTGCTGCGCAAGCCGGAGAGCGAGAAGGTCTCTCACAACGAATGATTTGACATACCGATTTCATCGATCGCACGCCGCACCGAGACCGCGTCGAAGTCGGTGACAGTCGGCAGCTGGTGCCGACGGTGCAGGCGAATGCCGATTCCTCGCTCGAGCGCCACCCGACCGCCCTGAAGCATGGTGCGTAGCCAGAAGTCGTGGTCAAGGTAATCCTCGAGATACGGGTTCTCGGAAAATCCACCAAGGGCCTGCAGCCAGCGTCGTCGAGCCAGGTAACCGCGGGTGAGATACGGCCGCTCGCGCAGCCGACGCACCTCGGGGATCAGCGCGTTCTCCAACTCCTGCGAACCGTGGGTGGCCATGCAGTACACAACGTCGAGATCCGGCTCGAGGGCCATCCGAGCGAGAAGGCGAGCCAAGGCCCCGGATAGAAGGCAGTCACCGGCATCGAGCACGAACACGAACTCTGCGTCGCTGTCGGACATCAGTAGGTTGCGCAGACGTCCTCGACCGAGCGGGAGGTTGGTGCGCAGGTGCGTTAAGTAGTCGGCTTCGATTGCGGACAGCGGCTCACCGGCGGCGCTGACGCTGGCGACCCGCAACCCGATCGAGACACCATCGCCCTCGGCTGCTGCGTCGGCAATGCTGCGACGGGTGACACCCATCGAACCGTCCGATGGTGCATCAACGCAAAGGACATCGACTTGGGCAGGAACCGACGCGAGGTGACCGTGCCGTTCAGGCATCTTCTGGTCGGCGAGCGTGCGCAACAAGGCGAGTTGCCGTCCTAGGCGGGCCTCGGTGCGAGGACCAGCGACCGGCATCGCGCCCGAGGTCGGGATCCACACTGCCATCGGCGGTGGGGCCGTCGCGGCTCGGCGCGCGCGAGCGACTTCCGACCTTGAGGACGGCCCCGAAGTCGGCAAGGTCCGCGCCAGCTCGACAAGGCGGCGTGCCGACGCCGCCATGCTGAGGCTAGTCACGACGAGGTTGTAAGCACGCTCGGCGATACCGGCACGTTGATCCTCCGCATTTATGACGGCACGCGCGAGCGTCGCAAGGCGCTCGGCCGGCGCAACGAGCAGATGCTCGCCCGGAACCAGGGGCCCGAAGTCTGTGCTGGGCTCGGTCACCACGACGCATCCATTGATCATCGCCTCAAGCCCCCGGACCCATTCGAAGGCGGTCTTTTCCTCGCGGTGCAGATTGAGAATGACCTTGCTGCGAGCCAGTAAAGTCCATTTCGCCTCACCGCGCAGGAAGTCCGGCCGATCTGTGACCATCGGCTCGTGTGGCGGGAGCAGCAACTCGGTGCGCAAGCCTGCCAGATCCTCGGCATAACTTGCGAGCAAGCCGCAGCGACGCCGATCGGCCGTTCCGAGATAGACGACGTCGATGTCGCGCTCGACGGGCAAACCGCCCCAGCAGTCCCACGCCTGGTTGTAACCCAACTGAAAGTGAGTGACCGAGCGCGAGCGAGAGCGCAGTTCGGCCACGGCCTGTTCACTGATCTCGACCTGGCCGCCAAGCTTCGCCGCGGCAATCGTTGATGACTCGAACGTCGTTGTACCCGGATGTTCAACACCGAAGCCGACGGTGCGCGCGTACAACGAGGGAGGTTCCGGCGGCGATACAGCGAAATACTCATGCGGCACGATCACGAAGTGCGTGCAGGTGTCGGCGATTTCGGACAGATACCCGTCATGTTCGGCGACGGATACGCCCTGGGCGGCAACCGCGGAGGCAGCTGCGGCAAGCAGCTCGCCCATAAACGCACTCGAACCAGGCGCTGACACGAAGCCTATGCGCAGCTCCGTGGGTCCGTGCATGACGGTGGCCGACCCGAGTCAGCGCGCCGAGCGGGCGCGCTGCGCTAGGCGTAGGCGGCGAAGCGGTACCGTGATCCGCCAGCTGAGCGTGTGGCGTGTCGCCTCCAGTTCCGCTTCCAGGTGCAAGGCATGCGCGCTGAGTTCGTCGAGGCGCTGCCGCAGCTCCTTCGTCACGGCTTCAGCCCCGCCTGTGGGCGAGTTTCGGCGCGCGAGTTCCTGTTCGAGATCGACGAGGTTCCGGGCGAAACGATCACGGTCGGCGGCGGCATGCTGGCCTTGGCTTTGGGCGTTTCGCAGCGTGGATTGAGTCTGCTGCAACTGCTCGAGCGCGGATTCGGTCTGCGCTACGGCGCTGTCTCGTTCCCTCATCACCGAGCCCAAGTCTTCGCCGGCTGTTTTGAGGCGTTCCTGGGCGTCGGTGGCCAGCGTGGCCAGCGTTACGCGTTCCCGCTCGCTGGACTCGATCGCCTGCATGAGCTGGACCCGTTCAGCGGTGATCCGGGCGTGATCGGCGTGCAGCGTTTCGCGCTCCTCGGTCAGGGCCGCGGCCAGCGCGCCGAGGTTGTCTAGTTGCTCGGAGGGCGCCAGGCATTGGATCGGAGCGATCGTGGGTAGCGGCGCATTGCTCGCAACCGCTACCGAATATGCGTCGTGCCCTGGCGCCAGCGGTTGGACGAGATGGCTCGCGAGGTGCAAATCGTTGCCGCCGTGCGCGTCTTCAGCTGCGATCAATGAGGAAAGCTGCAGATGCTGGCGAAAAATCTGCACCTGCCGGAAGCGGTCTGACACGGCCTCGGCAAGCTCTTCTGGGACCATTTCGTGTAGGTGAAACGGATTCCCGGCAGGGTAGACCCGCGGGTTGGGAGATGAGACGAACAGCAGGCCATCGGGGGTCAGCGCGCGGGCCAATTCGTCCAGGGTGAGCGCAGTGTCCGCGGTATGTTCCAGGGCTTCAAAGCAGACAACTACGTCGAACTCCGCGTCCGAGACCGGGAGATTCTGCAGGTCGCCGACCCGGAATTCGGCATCCGGAACCCGTTTTCGGCAGTCGGCGATGGCGTCCTCCGATAGGTCTATTCCGACCACGTTGCTTGCGCCCGCCTGCACCATCAGTGCGCTGCCCCAGCCCACTCCACAGCCGGCGTCGAGAACGCGTTTTCCTTTCACGTGTGGCAGAGCCAGCCGGTAGCGGGCCTCGTGCTCGGCCTCGATGAGTTCTCCACCCATCAGCTCCGGGATGAATCGCTCCCCGGTGGCTTCGAGCAGCATTTCGTGATCAGAGCTCGGCATGCTGGACATCCTTACGCTCATGCCGCCCCGGCTGTCCGGCGCGCGCATCATTGATTAGCCTCACGTATTCGGCCGCATACCCAGACCCGTCGTACCGCACCGAGTCCTCGACGCATTGGGCAGCGACGGCGGCGAGTGCTTCCGTGCTGAGACCGAGGATGCGTCGCAAGGTCGCGACCAACGACAGGCCGCTTCGGGGACTGAACAGCCATCCGTTCTCGCCGTCTCGAATAATCTCCGGCATGCCGAAGACGTCGGCGGCAAGTACCGGAAGCCCGAAAGCGTGTGCCTCCATCATCGACCGGGGCAGCGATTCGGTGTCCGATGAACTGACCAGAATGTCCGCGGCGTGATACCACGCATGCGTGTCGCGGACCACTGGCAAGATCCGCATCCGATCCGACAACCCGAGCGCGCGCACGGTGGTCTCCACACTGAGCGCGTAATTTGATCCGTGATAGCCGACAAGGACCAGCAACACGTCCGGAAACGTCTCGGCGACCTCGGCAAAGGCGACCACCAGCGCCAGCTGAGACTTCCGTTCCTGGAAGATACCCATACACAGCAGCACCCGCTGCCCAGGAGAGATGTCGAGGGCGCGGCGCAGGTCGGCGCGATCGTGCTGCTTTCGATACAGTTGAATTTCCTCAAGGTCGATGCCGTACCGAACGCACCGCCCCTGCAGTCCGGGCACCATGTCAGCGAACATCGCCCGCGTCGCGTCGGCTTCGAAGATGGTTTGGGCCTGCTCCAAGCAGGCTATCCACCGTTCGCGGACACCCGGGTGCAGGCCGCCGGCGCCCCAGTTCAGGAACGTGAACAGTTCAAAATCGAATGACTCATGGATAGCCCAGAACACCGGAAGTCCAGCCTCGAGAGCGCCATCCACGGCAGCGAACGCTCCGAGGGTATTCACCACGACAGCGTCGGCCCCGAAAGCCAGCGCGATCATCCCGAGCTCGCTGATGCGTCCAAGGTAGTGCGCGGCGTCCACGGCGTAATGATTGGTGATGTGGACCTCGATGCCCGCGGCCCGCAGATCTCGCTTCAACGGGCCGTCGATCGGGCTGACTACCATCAGATCGACGTCGTGGTTGCGAGCCATTCTCACCAGCAACTCCTGCAAGTAGAGCTCCCCACCTCCGAGGTTGAGCGAATGCGTGAAGACACAAACCCGTAGCCGATCGGAACCACTTCCGGACGTTGTCTGGGTCACGCGGGTTTTTGAGCGGGCAATCAGGGGCCCGAGCCGGTCCAGCACCTCGGCCGGTTCGGGCCGAGGTGCTATGACAATCGATTGTTGAGGTGTGGTCCAGGTCCGCCCGCTCGGACCCGTCGCCGTGATCTGCAGATTCACCGTACGGCCGGCCCAGTCGGCGGGGATCGACACCAGATCGCTGAACCCACATGCGACCGCGCTCGGGTGCGCCACCCCAAGCCCGTTGGCGACGTCCGAGCGTAGCTTTGCCCGTCGGATCCGGATCGGGTATCGGTCGCCCAGGGTTAGTTCGATGACGTCGGCGGGACGGTCACCGAACAGCACCCACCCCTCAACCGTCAGGACGCCGCCGGCGAGCGCTACTTGATCCTTCAGCGGTTCCTCCAGAGACCCGGTAATGGCCGAATCGTTGCCGGCAAGGGTGAAACGCGTTGGGGCCTGGAGCAGCCGGTGGCCCAGCGACGCCGCTCCGGTGCCGTCCGTGACGGTTGCGTGCAACTGACTGCCGATGTCTGCGTGGCTTGTTTGCAGAACACACTCCCAGCCGCCTCCGGTGAGGTTCCGGCCGTACAGCGACTCCAGATCGGCGCGTTGTGTCACGGCTTGAACCCGTCGAACCCGCAGCCCGTCTCGAAAGATCGTGACGGTCGGCGCGGTGGGTCCGTTGGTCAGCGCCCAACCGGACAGCCGGATGTCGCCACCGACCTGAGCACCGTCAGGGTCGAGACTGTCCCAATGCCCGAGGACCGAGGTTCTCGCGGGGACGCCGATCAGACTCAGCACTTCGGACATCGTGGTCCGAAGTGTTTCGACGAAACGCCTCACCAGCCTGCACCTGGACTGTGCGGAAGCGACACAGTTGGGAGGTCAGAGATCTCGGTTGCGCGGAGCACCTGCCACGTCTGCCGCAGTCCAGTTTCAAGAGACGTGGGTCGGTAACGGATGCACGAGCTGAGCAGGCTGACATCGAGAACAATGGATCGGACATCGAAGTAGCGCTGTTCGCGCCGTTGCACCTCGATCCGTCGATGAGTGACTTGCTCGACGAGCGCGACCAGTTCGTTAATCGAGTGGCCTTGTCCGGAACCGACGTTTACCACCGGGTTGAGGTCAGAACCCTCGATGAGATCCGCCGTGATCGAGGCAATGTCCTCGATGTAGATGTAGTCGCGTACGTTCGACCCGTCGCCGAATACCTGAAACGCATCGCCGGTTAGCGCGCAACGCATAAGCCGGGCGATGACGCCCTGGCCCTTGACCCAGGGCTGTCCGGGGCCGTAAGCATTGGCGATCCGCAAGATCCGCACGGGCACGCCGTACAGTGCCGAGTACATGGTGATGTACTTCTCGGCGGTTAGTTTCAATATTCCGTACGAACTGATGGGTTCTGGCCGATCGCGTTCGCTGGTCAATTTCTCCAGCGTGTTGCCGTAGACCGCCCCGCCCGAGGACAGGAACGTCAGGCCGACACTCGGCCGCAGCCGAAGCAGTTCCAGAAGCCTCACGACGGGCGGCAGCACAATCTCGATATCGCTTGCCGGGTCGAGGTCGGACTCAGACGGCGAGGACGAGCCGACTGCGTAGACCACGTGGTCCACCTCAGCGATCGTGCCAGCCAAGGTACTCATCGAATTCGCGTCCCCGAGGACCACCGACGCTCCAGTCAACCGTGAACTCAACTCGGGAGGAGGCTCCGACCGGGTCACCACATCGACCCGCAGACCGCGCTGTACCAATTGCCCTACGACATGAGCACCTAGGAAACCGCCTCCGAGAACCAGGACGCGACCGCGGAAGTCGCTGCGAGCTTCAACAGCCACAAATGGTCGGACTCGGGCCGCCGACAGGCGTTGCGTTCTCGACGCCACCCATGACCTCCCAAAAGTCCTATCTGCACCGAAACAGACAGCGAGAGCTTATCGAACATCCGCTGATTACTGCCGCCTACCACGCTGCACAGCGCCTTCGACCGGGATCTCGATGAGCAGCGTGGTGCCGGTGCCAGCAGGGCTGGTGACGTGGAGCGTGCCGCCGAGCGCTTCGATTCGGTCCCTGAGCCCGAGCAGTCCGGACCCCTGGCGGGGGTCAGCGCCGCCGATCCCGTCGTCGCGGATCGTCAACCGCAAGACCGTGTCGCGGGCGTCGAGTTCGACGTTCACGACCGATGCTTGCGAGTGCTTGGCGGCGTTTGTCAACGCTTCTGACACCACGTAGTACGCCGCGACTTCGATTGGCTCTGGCAGCCGCCGCTCGGCGTGCAGGTCCAGCTCGACCGGTACGGCCGAACGGCGGCGCAGCGCGTTGAGCGCCGGCGCCAGGCCGCCCTTGGACAGGATCGCGGGGTGAATGCCGTGGGAGATCTCCCGCAGTTCGTCGAACACGCTCGCCAGCCCGTCAGCAGCATGCGACAACGCGCCTGCGAGCTCGTCGAGCTGCAAAGGCACCCCCGACTGTGCCGTGCGCAGCTCCAATCCGAGCGAAACGAGCCGCTGCTGGATGCCGTCGTGCAGATCGCGCTCGATCCGCCGCCGCGTCTCATCCGCGGCGGCGACGATCCGTGCGCGCGAGGCCATCAGCTCGGCCTGGCTCTCTGCGTTCGCGATCGCCGTCGCCACCAGCTCGGTGAAGTTGGCCAGGCGCGCCTCGGTGTCCGCCGGCGGCAGCGGCTTGCCCAGCGGTGAGTAGCTGGCCATCATGCCCCAAAGACGCCCCTCGACGATGACCGGCGTCCCGATCGATGAGCCGAAGCCCCAACTGCGGACGGCGCTACCGAGTGGTCCGGAAGCATCGGCGTAGCTGTCCATCCGGGCCGGACGGCCGCTCTGCGCGACGATCGTGCTGACGTTCTTCCCCTCGAGGGGCCACCGACCGCCAACGGGGAAGCGCTCGCCTATTTGATTCGAGGTCGCGACGGTGGTCATCGTGCCGTCCGACTCGAATCGGCTCATGGCCGCGAACTCGACTCGAAGCAGGCCCGCGACCTCCTCGACAACCGCTGCGAACACCTCCTCCGGCGGCACCCCGTGCGCCACCAACGTCGCGACCCGCCGTAACGCCGCCTGCTCCTCGGCCAGCCGGGCCAGCTTGCCGCGGCTCTCGGCGTTCGCGAGCGCCGTGGCGACCAGCTCCGTGAAGCCGGCGAGACGCGATTCAGCGTCCGGGGGGAACGGCGGGTCGGTCTGCTTCGAGTGGACGATCAGAGCGCCCCACAGCCGCCCCTCCACGACGATCGGGTTGCCGACCGCTGAGCGAATCCCGAGCTCTTCTCGAATGAACGCCGCGATACGCCCGGGAACGCCGGCGTAGTCGTCTGTCCGGACGGGTCGACCCGTCCTGAAGATCCTTGATGCCAGTTCGCCCTCTTCGAGTGGCCATGGACCCCGTACCAATGGGTGCTCGCCGTTAGCGGCCCAGCTAGCCAAGATAGTCACCGTGTCATCGCTGTCGTAACGGGACATCACGGCCAGGCCCGTCCCTAGCAGTCGCCCGGCCTCCTCGGTGACCGCGGCGAACACCTGCTCTGGCGGCGTCCCACGGGCTACCAGCGTCGCGACGCGGCGCAACGCCACCTGTTCCTCGGCCAGCCGGGCGAGTTCGGCGCGACTGTCCGCGTTCGCGATTGCTGTTGCCACCAGCTCGGTGAAGTTGGCCAGGCGGGCCTCGGCGTCCGCCGGCATCGACCGGCCCAGGGGTGAGTAGGCGGCCATCACCCCCCACAGGCGCCCAGCGACGATGACCGGTGTCCCGACACCTGAGCCGACCCCATCCTCGTGGGCTGCGACACCGAGCGGCCCAGAGGCATCGGCATAGCTCTCGATCCGTGCCGCACGGCCGGTCCGGAAGACGAGCGTGCTGACGTTGGTGCCCCCAAGGATCAGCCTGCTGCCAACAGGAGGGGCGAAGTCGCCGGTCCTGCTCCAGTGGACAACGACGGTCATGGTGTCATCGGACTCGTAGCGGCCCAAGGTCGCGAACTCGACGCCAAGCAGCCGCCCGGCTTCCTCGGTGACCGCGGCGAACACCTGCTCCGGCGGCAACCCACGTGCCACCAGCGTGGCGACCCGGCGCAACGCGGCCTGTTCTTCGGCCAGCACGCGCAGCTCCTCACCGCTCAACAGCGCTCGCCATCCCCTCACGGTCGCAGCCCGATTCCGGCTCTCCCCTCGACGGCAGTGTCCGCGTTACGGTGCACGACTTTCGACTGCCCACCTTCGGGAAACTCTCAAGCTCGGTCTTTATGGCTCCGGAGCGGGCATTCCTGGTGGCGTTCTGAACCGTCGGGCCGGATCAGGACTTCCCAGTCGCCCTCAACCGCCGAGAACGGCACGAAGTGCCGCCACGCCGGCCGGGCTGCCCCGCTCGTCACTCAATCCACCATACGGTGCGACGACGGCAGGGCTGCCGAACTCGAAACGCCGGCCACCAGTACCGAGGGCCCCGTGTGCGCGGCACCGAGGTGTCGCTGGTGCACCTCGCTGCTGGACGGGGCGCCGTCGTGCGGCTCCGTTCCGAAAAGGGACCAGTCGCGAAACGGCCGCCGTGACAGGCGCTGGCGGGTAGGCGCCTATCCCTGCTAGCAGGGCGGCATCCGGTCGCCCGGTCGAGTTAGCGTGGACAACCACCGAGATATCACGATCACCCGAGTGGTGCCGCGTCACGCCTTCGCAGGAGCCGAGTTGATGTCCACTACCGATACCTCCGCCACCGACAACTACGAGATTCTCATCATCGGCAGCGGTGAGGCAGGCAAATACCTCGCCTGGACGATGGCAGGTTCGGGTCGTCGCACAGCTGTGATTGAGCGCAAACTGATCGGCGGGTCATGTCCGAATATCGCCTGCCTGCCGAGCAAGAACATCATCCACTCCGCGAAGGTCCGGTCCTTCACGATGCGGGCGGCCGAATTCGGGGTCGAACTCGAGTCGGCTGTGACCAGCATGAACGGCGTACAGGCCCGGAAGCGAGCGATGGTCGAGAGCCTGCGGCAGCTTCACCTCGACCGATACCGGGCCAGCGGCGCTGAACTGATCATGGGGGAGGCACACTTCGTCGGCGATAGAACGGTCGATGTCCAGTTGGCTGACGGAGGTCGGCGCAGAATCCGCGGCGACAGGGTTTTCCTGAATCTGGGCACGCACGCGACCGTGCCGGACGTGCCCGGCCTCGTTGCCGCTCGGCCGATGTCCCACGTCGAGCTGTTGGACCTCGACCGCTTGCCAGAGCACTTGATCGTCCTCGGCGGCGGCCACGTCGGGCTGGAATTGGCGCAGGCCATGCGTCGCTTCGGCGCGCGGGTAACCGTCATCGAGCAGGGACCGCAACTGGCCGGCCGCGAAGACCCCGACGTCGGGGAAGCGTTACTCGAACTCTTCCGCGACGAGGGGATCATCGTTCACCTCCGAACACGGGTCCGCAGCGTCGAAGGAGAGTCCGGCAGCGAAGTGCACATCGTCACGGACGGACCACAGGGCGAATCGGTTGTCGAAGGGACGGACTTGCTAGTCGGCGTCGGTCGCACACCGAACACCAGCGGGATCGGGCTGGAGCAGGCCGGCGTGGAGCTCACCGAGACGGGTTACATTGCGGTTGACGAGCGCCTTGCCACCACGGCGGCCGAGGTGTGGGCAATGGGCGAGTGTGCCGGCAGCCCCCAATTCACCCACGTCGCCTTCGACGATTTCCGCGTCGTTCATGACAACCTGACCGGAGGCACCAGCACAACCACGGACCGCCTCGTGCCGTACTGCATGTACACCGATCCCGAGCTGGCACGGGTCGGCTACAACGAGTCCGAGGCCAGGCGCCGGGGCATCGCCTACCGCGTGCTCACCATGCCGATGGCTGCGGTGCTACGGACCAGGACACTGTCCGAGCCTCGCGGGTTCATGAAAATGCTGATCGCCGCGGACAGCGATGAGATTCTCGGGTTCACTGTGTTCGGAGCGGAGGCCAGCGAACTGATGGCCGCCGTGCAGACCGCGATGATCGGCCGCGTCCCGTACACGGCACTGCGGGGTGCGATCTACGCGCATCCGAGTGCAGCTGAGGGGCTCACCTTCTTGCTGAGAAACGAGCCCACGGTGCCGGCCCGTTAACGAGCGCGGCACGGTGAGAGCCCGACTATCTTCCAGCTACCTGGCACCCCGACCGCCCGTTAGCCGGGACGCGGTGGCAGCCGACAATGGCTAGCGTGAGCTGACATGGCCCCTCTCGGACGTACTGACCTCGACGTCTTTCCCATCTGCCTCGGTGGCAACGTGTTCGGCTGGACCGCCGACGAGCCTCAGTCCCGCGCCGTGCTTGACGCGTACGCCGGCGCGGGCGGCAACTTCATCGACACCGCGAACTCCTACCTGCTCGAGCACGGCCGCTCCGAGACGGTCATCGGGCGCTGGATAGCCGACCGGGGCAACCGCGAGCAGATCGTCGTGGCCACGAAGGTCGGCGGCGGCCGCGGACCGGTCCGCAATCTGCGCGCGGAAACAATCAAGCGCGAGGCGCTGGACTCCCTCGAGCGACTGCAGACCGACCGCATCGACCTCTATTACGCGCACTTCGACGATGAAGAGACGCCGCTTGAGGAATCGCTGCTCGCCTTCGACGCGCTCGTCCAAGCGGGCACCGTGCGCCACCTCGGCGCCTCCAACTACACGCCGGAGCGGCTCACGGCCGCCCTCGATTTCCAGCGTAATCACGGGCTCGCCGAGTTCACTGTCCTGCAGCCGCACTACAACCTCGTCGAGAGGGACTTCGAGCGCACGCTGCTGCCCGTCGCCGAGGCCTGGGATCTCGCCGTGCTGCCCTACTATGCGCTGGCCAAGGGCTTCTTGACCGGCAAGTACCGGGCGGGCAGCGAGGTCGTCGAGTCCCAGCGTGCCGAGGGCGCGCGGGCGTATCTCGACCAGGGTGGCGCGGCGGTGCTCGAGGCACTTGATGAGATCGCTGCGGCCCACAACACCACGGTGGCCGCCGCCGCGCTCGCCTGGCTGCTCGCCCGCCCGCGGGTCGTCGCCCCGATTGCCAGCGCTCGCACCATCGAGCAACTCGAGCAGATCCTGCCTGCCGCCACGCTGACGCTGACACCGGCCGAGATCGACCGGTTGTCGGCCGCTGGCTCTTTACTTAGGTAGCGCAGTGGCAAGATTCGGTCGTCCGGACGGTTGAATCCTGTCAAGGTCGTCCTCGCTCAGCGAGATCGACTGCTGTCGGTGCGGTAGCAGCGTTCAAAGATCCGCGCGACATCGTCGGCTGCCATACCCGGACCTCGGCACGTCGGTCGTGCACCTCGAGTCGCGCCGTGGTCGGGGTTGTCCTCAGCGTCACGTCGACAGGATTGCCTGGTGGGGTTTGCACGATGGCGTTGGTCGGTCAGGTTGGCCAGCACCTGACGTAAACGATCGCTGTCCGGTCACCCGCCCGGCCGCGCGCCGCCGCCCGCCGCGCCGCCCCCCGGTCGGCCGGTCGTCGTGGTGGTGCTGCTCGCGCTGCCCGGCAAGGGCTGGGACAGGTCAGCCACGACCACCTTCTGCCCCGCCTGCAACCCGGACTTGATCTGCGTGAGGTTGGCCCCCGCCATACCGATTGTGACTCTGACTGTGCTCTGCTTCGAGCCGTTGGCGACGACCACGGTGTAGGTACCGACGGCGCCGGTGTGGATCGCGGACGTCGGCACTGCGGTCACGTCTGTCGCCGTTCCAGTCGTGATGGTGACGTCGGCCCCGGACCCGTCGTGGAGCGAGGGGCTGTTGGCGTCCAAGCGGACTGTCACCGGGAAGGTCGTCTTCGACCCCGACGTCGTGCTCAACAGTCCGATGGACTGGACCGTTCCGTGCAGCGACGTCGGCTGGCCGTCCGCGGCCACCGTTACTCGTTGACCGACCTTCACGCTGTCGATCTGGCCCAGTGGCACCGAGGTCTGGACACCCTCGATGCCGGAGCCGACGATCGTGATCGAGGCTCCGCTCGACGAGGCGCCTGGGGTGTACCCGATCGCCGCGACGGTACCCGAGAACGGACTCGTCAACGTGGCCGCGGCGAGATTCTGCTTCGCCGCACTGAGCTGAGCGGTCAGCGAATCGATGGACGCCTGATCGGCTGCCAGCTGGGCGGCACTGGCCGGCTGAGCGCTCGCGCTTGCCCCCCCGGACGCACCGCTGCCCGAGGTGGCCCCGCCCGCGGCTGCGCCGCCGGCGCCGGCACTTGCGCTGCCGGATCCCGTGCCTGAACCGCCGGCCGCAGCGCCCGAGGTCGCGCCGGCGCCACCTGCGCCGCCCGCGCTACCTGAGCCGCCGGTGCTACCTGAGCCGCCCGCGCTACCGGACGCGCCTGTACTACCTGATCCGCCTGTACTACCTGATCCGCCGGTACTACCTGATCCGCCGGTACTACCGGACCCGCCGGTACCACCGGACCCGCCCGATGACGAACCGAGCTGAGTGATCGCTTGGTCCAGCGTCGCGATCGCCGTGTCGAGCGTCCTCAGATAGCCGTCCTGCGCGGCAAGCTTGGTGTCGACGGCGGCGGTATCCGTCGCGAGCGTGTCGGCGAAGGCCGCATAGTCCGCCGACGCCGTGGAGCACTCGGTCGAGGTCGGTCCGGAGGTGGTGCTCGTCGAGCCTGCGCTCGTCCCGCAGGCGGTGACCTGCGCGTCTCTCAGTTTCGTGTTCTCGGTGATACTGGCGTCCACGGTCTTCTGGACCGCGTCGAGTTGGGTCTGGCCGGTGTCGACCTGTTTCTGCGCGGCGATGACCGCAGCCTGGGCTTTGGTCACTGCCGTCGTCGACCCCGTCGTCGACCCCGTCGTCACCGCCGCCGTCACCGCTGTCGTCGCCGCTGTCGTGGCAAGGTTCGCCGAGGAAGTCGCGCCGTTATCGACGGGCGTGCTCACCACGACACCGGCCAAGGTTGCGCTCGCGGTCCCCGTAGTCGCGCTTGCGGTCCCCGCAGTCGCGCTCCCTGTTCCCGTGCTTCCGCTCGAAACCTGTCCACTGGCGTCAGCGGAGAGCTTCTGTTGAGCGGCGGCCAACGAAGCTGCTACGGAGTCCACGGTCGTCTGCAGGGCGGTGGTGTTCAAGGTGGCGAGGGCCTGCCCGGCGCTCACCTTGTCGCCCACGGCTACTGCCACCGACTTCACCGTGCCGGAGACGGAGAACTGGGCCGTCTCTTTCGTCGCGGCGCTAACCGTGCCCGACGACTCGACGGTCTGAGTGATGCTGCCGAGTTCCACGGTGGCCAACTGGAGGGATGAGCCGGTATCGGCATTCGCGGCGATGGCCGCCGTGCCGCCGCCCACGACCGCTACGCCAGTCGCCACGGCCACGATGCGGCGGCGGCGGGTACGTACGCGCTTGGCCCGACGGAGTTCGGAAGGTGACTTCGCGATCTCAGGCACCGGTTGCTCCTGCCCCGAAGCGGCCGCCGCACTGCCCGTTGACCGGGTCGGTGATCCGAACGGTCGTGGCCGCTACGGTGCCGGTGGAGTCAGCAGTGCCTTGCGCCGTCGCGCACTTGCCAACCTTCACCGCGCTCGAGGTTGCTTTTGCGACCGTCGTGAGCGTCGTGCTGCCACCCACCGTGACGGTACGGCTCGTCGGGCTGGAGCCACCAGCTTGTGAGGCGATCACGATCGTCGATCCAGACACCGACGTCACCGACCCGTTGGCCACCGCCGCCCCGGCGCCACCGCCGGCACCACCGGACGGACGGGCGCCGCCACTCGGGAATCCGGATCGCGGCTGCCCTGAGGCGCCGCCCCCACCGCCGCGGCCGGCCGCACCGCAGGACCCGTTCACGGGTGGGGTCACGCTGAGGGTCGCCGCGGTGAACGTCGTCGCGGACGCGGAGCTACCGCTCGGGCCGGTGGCGAACACGCAGTCACCCGCCTTGATGGCACTTACCGTGGTCGACACCGTGTCGGTGAACGACGTCGTCGAACTCCACGACACCGCGATCTGGCCGCTCTGCTGGCTTTGGACCTGCATGGTCGAAGCGGCGACGTTGGCGATGAGACCGGAGGCCGCAGGCGCATTCGCCCCGCCTCCCGCGGTCCCGCCTCCCGCAGTCCCGCCAGCCGCGGCGCCGCTTGCCGCGGCGGCCGAGCTCGGTGGGGTCGTACTGCTGCTCGACGAGCCGCCCCCGCAGGCGGCGAGCGTTACCACGGCGAGCGCCAGACCGGTCGCCAGCAGCGCGGATCGGGAACGGGTGGTAGTGAATTGGAGCATCAGAGATTGTCCTTCGTGTTGTGATTGAAAATGTGGTTGGTCATTCGCTACGCAGCGCGTCGATCGGTGACAACCGAGCGGCCCGCACGGCCGGGTACACCCCGAAGCCGACGCCGATGACGATCGCCACGGCTATCGAGATCAGCACCCACGGCACCGAGATGGTGATGGGATTGGAAATGAAGTGCGGCAGGATCAGCGCTCCACCGACGCCCCCGGCGACACCGAGCAAGCCGCCGGTGAGCCCTAGCATCGACGCCTCCGACAAGAACTGCCGTCGGATGGTGGTAGGCGTGCCGCCGAGTGCTTTGCGGAGCCCGATCTCGCGGGTGCGTTCCTTGACCGACACCAGCATGATGTTCATGACCCCGATGCCGCCGACGAGCAGAGCCAGCGCGGCCGCTCCCATCAACAGCGTGGTCAGCGTGCTGTCGACCGAGGACGTCGTCGAAAGCACCGACTGTTGCGTGGTGATCGAGAAGTCCGTTGTCGAGGATGAACTCGTCGCATGACGGTTCTGCAGGATCGTCTGGGTCTCCTGGTACGCCCCAGCCAGCTGGCTGGCCGAGGCAGCCTTGACGTAAATCGTCTGCACCGACGTCCGGTTGGTTCCGCCGACGATCCGTTGAGATACCGTGCTGAACGGCATGATCGCCTGGTCGTCGAGGTTGGTCGTCGAGTCCGATCCGGCCGAGGCCAGCACGCCGATCACCTGGTAAGGCGTCCCGCTGATCGTCACGTACTGCCCGACCGGATTGACCGGCCCGAACAGCTGGCTGGCCGTACTCGATGCCAGGACGGTCACGGCTGCGGCCGAGGCCTGATCGGCGTCGGAGATGAATCGACCTGACGCCAACGTTCGTCCGCGCACCGAGAGCCACGAGGAAGTCGTCCCCACTACCGTCGTCGTCCAGTTCGTCGAGCCGTTGTCCAGTTCCTTGGACGTGGCTTGCAGGATGGGCGCGACGCCGCCGATATTGGGGGCGGCGACGGGCGAGGACAGTGCGGTGGCGTCGGCCATCGTGAGGGTGGACGCGGAGCCGAAACCACCGCGTACGCCGCCGGTCGTGGAACTGCCTGGCGAGACAATGAGCAGGTTGCCGCCGAGCGCGTTGAGCTGGTTGGACACCTTCTGTTGCGCGCCTTGGCCCAGCCCCACGGTGAGGACGACGGCCGCGATACCGATCAGGATGCCGAGCGACGTCAACGCCGAGCGCATCTTGTGGCTGCGGATTGCGTCCCAGCTGTTGGCCAGAATGTCGGACCACGTCATCGGGTGCCTCCAGTCAAGCCGTCGGACGCGACTGCGCCGTCTCGGATGTGGATCACGCGCTGCGCGCGTTCGGCCACTTCGGCCTCGTGGGTGATCAAAACGACCGTCCGTCCTTGCGCGTGCAGTTCGCCGAAAAGCTCAAGTACGTCCTCGGTGGCGGAGGAGTCGAGATTGCCGGTCGGCTCGTCGGCGAGCACCAGAGCCGGATCGCTTACCAGCGCCCGGGCCACCGCGACGCGTTGCTGTTGTCCACCGGACATCTCATTTGGCCGGTGGGTGAGTCGGTCACCCAGCCCTACCCGCTCCAGCGCCAGACGGCCGCGGCGACGTCGTTCCTCGCGGGGCACCGCTGCGAAGGCGAGCGGTAGCTCGACGTTGCGCAAGGCGCTGAGCGACGGCAGTAGGTTGAATTGCTGGAACACGAACCCGATGTGCCGGTTGCGGACGTCGGCCAGCTGATCCTCGTCCATGTCGCTGACGTCCTCGCCGGCGAGGAGGTAGCGGCCTGAGGTCGCTACGTCCAGGCAACCGAGGATGTTCATCAACGTCGACTTGCCTGAGCCGGACGGTCCCATGATGGCGACGTATTCACCGGGATGGATGACCAGAGATACGTTACGGACAGCCTCGAACTCGATCGTCCCGGTGCGGTAGACCTTGCGGACAGCTTCCAGTTCGATGACCGGCTGGCCAGCGGCCGGATCCGTGTTGGAACTCGGGTGGCGCGCGAGCGTGGGTGCGTCAGCCACCGGTGCCACCTCCTGCGCCGCCGCCGCCGAAGCCGCCGCCTGCGCCGCCGCCGCCGAAGCCGCCGCCTGCGCCGCCGCCGAAGCCGCCGCCCGCGCCGCCGCCGAAGCCGCCGCCCGCGCCACCCGTGGTGGTAGTGCCGGTCGTTCCGGGACGCCGGGAGTTCGCCGGAAGAACCGGGACGACGATCTGGTCACCCGCCTTCAGGCCGGACGTGATCTGGGTCTGCCCGCCGGACGCGACGCCGACCTTCACGGTGGTTTGGACGGTCTTACCGTTCGTGACCTGCTCGACGTACTCGCCCCCGCTGGAGTTGCGGTGCAGCGCGGTGGAGGGGACTACGACGACGTTGTTGAGCTGCTTGTACAGCAGTGAGGCCGTCACGCCGGCGCCGTCGTGCAAGCCGGTGGGCGAGCCGGTGACCGCCACGACGACGGGGTAGCTCGCCGTAGTGGATGTGGACGTCGAGACCAGCCCGATCGAGCTGATCGTGCCGTAGACCGTCCCGGTCGAGCCGGTCACCGTGAGCTGCGCCTGGTCGCCCTTGGAGATCAATCCGACTGAAGTGGCGTCGACGGTGGCGTTGACGATCCATGAGTTGGTGCTGATGACCAGGATCTGCGCGGTCGTGGTGGTGCTGGTGCTGGACGTACCGGAGGTCCCGGACGTGGCGCCGCCGCCACCACCGGACGTGCCGGTGCCGGACGTGCCGGAGGTCCCGGAAGAGCCAGAGCTAGCAGTGCCGGATACGGTCTGTCCCTTGACAAGGTTCACGGTCGCGACGACGCCGGCGATCGGCGAGGTCATGGTGGCGCTGGCCTCCTGGCTCTGCGCCGATGTCAGCTGGTTGTTGGCGGCGGTGAGCGCGGCCTGGTCGGCCGAGGTCTGGGTCGAGGTGGCTGAGTTGGTGGCGTCGGCGTCGACCTTGGCCTGCGCGGTCGCGACGCTCGCCTTGGCCTGGGCCACGTTGACCGCGAGTGAGGACGCGTCGATCGTCGCCAGGACCTGACCGGACTTGACCTGGTCGCCGACAGCGACATCCACCGCGGTGACCTGGCCACTGACCGGGAACGTGAGGTTCTGTTGCTGCGTCGGTGCCAGCGTGCCGGTGGCCGAGACGCTCTGCTTGATCGTTCCGGTCGCTACGGTCTGCACCGTCGTCGGCGTGGCGGCCGCGGCCGCGCCGCCACCGCGGGTCGCCGCGTAGCTGCCGATTCCGATGGCCAACACGGCGACTACGGCTATGGCCACCAAGAGGCGAGGTCGGCCTCTGAGACGGCGAATGATGTCTGTCATCGAATTACCTTCCGGGTTTGCCCTTGCGTCCAGGCGCAGGCTGTAGCCGACGCCCCGAAGGGTGTGGATCAGGGGTGGATGGACGTGGTCGACCTTCTTGCGCAAGGTCGAGGTGTAGCTCTCGACGATGCGGGGATCGCCGCCGAAGCCGTGGTCACGGACGTACGACACGATCTGGCGCTTCGAGACGACCTGCCCGGCATTGCTCATCAGGTAGCGCAACACGGCGGACTCGGTCGCCGACAGGTCGACCGGGGCGTTCGCAGGTCGGACCTCGTGGCGAAGCTCATCCAGTTCGAGATCGACGAACCGGAACAGCCCGTTCTCGACCGGATCGGCTACGTCGGGGGTGGGAGTGCTACGACGCAGCACGGCTCGCATTCGGGTGAGGACCTCATCGAGGCCGAACGGCTTCGTGATGTAGTCGTCCCCGCCCACGGTGAGCCCGGCGATGGTGTCCGCTCTGCCGTTGCGGGCAGTGAGGGAAACGACGCCGGTGCGGTCGCCGCCCTGCCGGATCTGCCGGCACAGCTCGAAGCCGTCGATGTCGGGCAGCATCACGTCCAGCACGAGCAGGTGCGGGCGGAATTCGGCGGCGAGGATGAGGGCCTCGGTGCCGGTCGTCGCCGTGCGCACATCGAAACCCAGGAAGCTGAGCCAGCTCTGCAGCAATTCGATGATGTAGGTCTCGTCGTGGACGACCAGCACCCGCTCACCGTTCGGTTGCTTAGGGGTCGGACTGGTTACGACGGACGTCGGGTTCGTGTCGTCCTGCATGGATTCATCCCACCGGACGGAGCTGAACCGAAACTCGCGAAACGATTGGGACTAGCTAGGGATTTGGCCGCTGCCAGCTGTGGCTCCGTTACTACCCAGCTGTGACGGCTACGACCCGGCTGTGGCGCCGACAGCGCAGCTCATGCAGCAGTTACAGGGAGTGCGTCCGCGGTGGCGCTGTGGACTCGCGGAGGATCATCCGGCCATCGAAGCGGAGCACCTGCGGCTCGGCGGCCTGCTCGGTCCGCGGTCGCCGGATCCGATCGAGAAGCAGCCGCGCCGTCATATCGCCCATGTCGTTGAGCGGCAGTTCGTAGGTTGTGAGTGGCGGCTCGGACACGTCGAGCCACGCCGGGTTGAGGAAGCCGACGAGCGAGATGTCCTTGGGCACCGACAGACTCCGTTTACGCAACGCCTTGAGTGCACCAAGGGCTCCGCGTGAGCTGGAGGCGAAGATCGCCGTGACATCCGGGTGGTCGTCGATGATCTGATTGGTGGCAACCTCGCCCCATTGCGCGTCGTAGGAGGGCCCGTACAGGACGGGGCAGCCGCGCTTGGGCAGCCGGTTTTTGCGGCACGCCTGCTCGAATCCGCTGACGCGGTCGGTGGTTGTGCTCAGACCGCTGGGGCCTGCGATGACGGCGATGTTGCGGTGGCCGAGGTCGACGAGATGCTGCACGATCTCGGCACTGCCTCGCTCGTCGTCACCGATGACGCTGTCGACACCGCGGGCCGACGACCGTCGCGCGTACTCCACGATGGGGACTCCCGGGTTGGCGGTGCGAACGAGGTCCGAACCGTCCGGCGTGCAGGGAACGTGGACAATGCCGTCGACGCGGTTCTCGATGAGGGTGCCGAGAAGTTCGATGTCGACCTCGGGGGAGTTGTTGCTGCACGAGACGATAAGGCGAAACCCTTCGGCGGCAAGCAGACCCTGCACGACGGACGCGGCGGTCGTGTAGAACTCGTTCTCGAGGTCTGGGATGATCAGCCCGATCGAGTTGCTGCGATTGCTGCGTAGCGCGCGTGCCAGGCCGTTGGACTGGTAGCCCAGTTTGCGGGCCGCCGCCTCGACCCGTCGACGCGTCTCGGGCCGCACGTTGGGGTGCCCGGAGAGCGCGCGTGACACCGTGCCGAGACCCAGTCCGGTGTGCTCGGCGACGTCCTTGAGCGTCGTCATTATGGAAACGTTACGCCATCCGTGTGCCCGCTGTCAGCATTAGATTATTTCGGCATTATTTCGGTTGGAAGTCTTGACATCGCTACAAGACGGTGCCCACACTTGCGGCCAGTTGGAAACCTTACCAAAACCAAGAGGGGGTTGTGGCAATGGGTGGACTGGGTTGGTGGTCCGGACGGGCCACCGTGCTCGTCGCGGTCGCGACGACGGGCGTGGTACTCGCAGCGTGTTCGAGCGGGTCGTCGACGAGCACGCAGGCGGGCGGTACCAGCGCGGGCGGTACCGGTGCGGCCGGCGGTTCGTCGGCCTGCGGTACGGTCGCCGACACCGCACCAGGTGGCACTGCAGATCTTTCGAGCCTGCCTGCCGACGTGAAGGCCGGTTACAACGGCTACTTCACAGCGGTCAACAAGTCGCTGTACGCGACGTTCAAGCCCAAGCCCGGTCCATACACGATCGGCTACAGCGACTCGTTCTCCGCCAACTCCTGGCGGGCCAACGCCTTGTCCCGGCTGAAGAAGGACGTCGACACCTACAAGGGTGCAGGGCTCACCACCGGTCTGACGGCGACGAACTCCAACCTCGACAACAACCTGCAGATCCAGCAGATCAGCAGCATGATCAACCAGCACGTCAGCGCGATCATCGCGATCCCTAACTCGCCGACGGCCTTCAACGGGGTCATCAAGCAGGCTTACGACGCCGGCATTCCGTTCATCACGGTCGCCTCGCACGTCACCTCGCCCTACGCGATCAATGTCGACGGCAACTATCTGCTCACCGGCGAGCTCGTCGCGGCCGGTATCGGCAAGATGATCAACGGCAAGGGCAACGTGCTGGTCGTGAACGGCATCAACGGCGCTCCGGCCAGCGCGGCACTGAGCGACGGCTACGCCGCGGCATTCAAGCTCTGCCCCGACATCAAGGTCACCGGCGCTGTCGAGGGCCAGTGGAGCGAGGCCACGGCCAAGACGGTCACCCTGCAGTACCTGTCCACCCACCCGGCACCGCTGGCGGCCGTGGTCAACAGCGGTGGCATGACCAGTGCCATCATGCAGGCGGTCCAGCAGACCGGCCACCAGCTCATGCCTATCGGGGACGCAAACCCCGACAAGGGCTCCCTGGTCGCGTTGAAGGACAAGCTCTCCGACAAGTACGTCGCCTCCACGATCCCGCCGGAACAGACGATCGATGCGGCGCTGCGGGTCGCGATCGCCACCCTGCAGGGTCAGGGCCCGAAGTTCGACGCCATCGTCGCCAATCCGCCGCAGGTCACCGGCGCGGCTGCGCTGAACGGCTGGGTACAGAGCGATTGGACCGCATCGTCGGCTGACCAGGCGCCGGCTCCGCCGAACGTCTCGTTCCTGCCATCGTCGCAGCTCGGCTCGTTCTTCACGACACCGAAAGACCTGCCCGCACTGCCCTAAGCGCTGCCGCCGGCCGGCCCTGACCTCCCGGGCCGGCCGGCGGACTCCATCTCATCGAAGGGAAACCGATGTCGAGCAAGACCCTCATCAAACGTGCCGCGTGGGTGCTGAGCATGGATCCGTCGATCGGTGATGTCGCTGACTGCGACGTACTCATCTCCGACGGCGTGATCACTGATGTCGCGCCGGATCTGTCCGTCCCAGACGCCGAGGTGCTGGACGGCACCGACCGCATCGTCGTGCCAGGCTTCATCGACAGCCACCGCCATCTCTGGCAGACGGCCATGCGCAACATCGCGGCGGACTGGACGTTGTCTCAGTACCTGGTCGGTGTCCTCGGCGGGCTGGCCCCGGTCTACCGCCCGGAGGACGTCTACGCCGGAAACCTGCTCGGGGCACTCGAGGCGCTCGACCACGGGATCACGACCATCCTCGACTGGTCGCACTGCGCGATCATGACGCCGGAGCACTCCGACGCCGCCATAGCAGCGCTGGACGAGTCGGGCATGCGCGCGACGTACGCCTACGGCAACGGCGCACCGATCTGGTTCGACGGCGACAGCCACGCGGACTGGTCCGACCTGCGGCGGCTGAGTGGCTCGACGCTGCCGGGCAACGGACGCATCACGCTGGCCGCCGCGTTGCGGGGACCCGACTTCGGCACTGTGGACCGGTCGGTCGACGACTGGGCCACCGCCCGCGAACTCGGCCTGCCGATCAGCGTCCACATCGGGGTCGCGGGATTTGCAGACCGCCCGGTCGCGCAGTTGGCCGAGCGCGGCATCCTCGGCCCCGACACCACCTACGTGCATTGCAGCCGCCTGCACGACGACGAACTGGCCATGATCGCCGACTCCGGTGGCACGGCATCCGTCGCCACCGAGGTCGAGATGCACATGGGCCACGGGTACCCGCCCACCGGGCGCCTCGTCGCGGCCGGGGTACGCCCCTCGCTGTCGATCGACGTCTGTACCGGCATCGGCGGTGACATGTTCACCGCGATGCGAGCAACGCTGGCGATGCAGCGAGCGCTGGATAACGACGCCGTGATCCGCTCTGGCGGCAAGCCCGAGACGCTCTCGATCACGGCTCGCGACGTCTTGGAGTTCGCGACGATCGAAGGCGCGCGCGCACTCAACCTCGAGCACCGCACCGGCTCGATCGCCCCGGGCAAGGACGCGGACCTGTTGCTGATCCGCATCGACCGGTTGAACATGTTCCCGGTCAACAACCCGGTCGCCTCGGTAGCGCTGGCTGCAAACACCTCCAACATCGACACAATCCTTGTTGCCGGACACATAGTGAAGCGCGACGGTGTGCTCACCGGGGCCGACACCAAGCGGGTCCGCCAGCTTGCCGAGTCCTCGCGCGACTACCTGGTCAGCCACACCGCCGGCGCATCCCTGGGCGGCACGTGGCAGCCTTCGGGGTCGTGGTGACCCGACCCGACATGCTGATCAACCGACTATCTTCAGAGGACGTTCTCTCATGCTGACCGGTCTGGAAGACCGCACCGTCGTCATCACCGGCGGCTCACGAGGCATCGGCCTCGCCGTTGCCGAACGGATGCTCGGCGAGGGCGCCCGCGTGGTAATTGCTGCTCGTCATCGCGACGATATCGACGCGGCCGTGGCGAAACTCGCCGAGTCCAGCGGCCCGGACCGGGTGTCCGGAGTGCGACTGGACGTCACGGACCAGGAGTCGATCGATGCGGCGGTCGAGGAGGTGACCGCCGGTCGAAGCCGGCCGATTCATGTGTTGGTCAACAACGCCGGGCCGATCCTGCAGGGTGCCCCGATCCTCGGCTCAGCCGACACGAAATGGATGACGACGTTCGACACCAAGACGATGGGAATGCTCCGCGTTGCCCGGGCGGTCGCGCCGCACCTGCCGCAGGACGGCACGGCCCGCATCGTCAACATCTCCGGCGTTTCCGGCCGATCCCTGCTGCCCAACTCCGCCGCGAGCGGCATGGCCAACGCCGCTATCGGAGCGATGACCAGCTACCTGTCTCAGGAGTTGGCGTCGGCTCGCGTCAACGTCAACGCTGTGTCGCCCGGGTTGATCCGCACCGAGGCCTGGGAGGAGAACGCCCGTCGGCTGGGCGAACCGCTGGGCATGTCGGGTGACGAGTTCATGCACGACTTCCAGGACCGTCTGAAGGTGCGCCTCGGCCGGTGGGCCGTGCCGGAGGAGGTCGCCGACGTCATCGTCTTCCTGGCTTCGGACCGAGCGTCCTACGTGACCGGACAGCTGCTGGCGGTGGATGGCGGCCTGGCGAACTTTGTCGCCTCATGAGCATTGCTGATCTGGACGCACTGGTCGACCGCTGGGTCGAGGCGGCCTACCTCGAAGCATTGCCCGGCGTACACGGCAGGTTCTCGCCTCGCCGAGTTGATCGCGGCTGAATCGAGTTGGCGGTGGAAACGATGCCAGTACCGATGCTTGGGTGTTACACGAATGCACACAACGGGAATCGCCTCTTCCGTTCCGAGCTACAGCGAGGTACAGTGCCAAATAATGGAAAGGATTCCAGTACTGGGAATCCGCGGCCCGAGAGGAGCGCACCTGTGACCAACAGCGAAATGCAGGACGCCGCCATTGGGGCAGTCGAACCCGGCGTCGCCAGAACGGCGTTGGCGTCCTTGACGTCCAAGGCGATCGTCGAGGCCCGAGGGCTGAGCAAGCGGTTCGGCGCCACTCGGGCGCTGGTCGACGGCAGCCTGAGCGTCGCGCCGGGCGAGGTCGTCGCCCTCCTCGGCGAGAACGGTTCGGGCAAGAGCACGTTGGTCAAGGTGCTTTCGGGTGTGCTGAGCCCGGATCAGGGCACGATCCTCGTAGATGGCACGGCCGTGCGGCTGCGCTCGCCTCGTGCGGCGCTGGCAGCGGGCATCGTCACCGTGTTCCAGGAGATCCTCGCCGCCCGCGACCGCTCGTTACTCGACAACCTCTGGCTCGGCCACGGCTCGCCGGTGCTGTCGCGTCCGGCGGTCGCCCGCCGCCGGCAGCTCGCGACCGAGGCCTGGCGCCGGCTGGCCGGTCACGACGTAGACCTCGACCGTCCGCTAGGCGAGCTGACTTTGATGCAACAGCAGATCTGCGTCGTCGTCCGTGCCATGCTGCGCAACCCGAAACTGCTCATCCTCGATGAATCGACCTCCACGCTGGACGTCGAGCTGCGCGACCGCCTCTTCGATGAGGTACGCCGGCGCGCTGTGGACGGCATGGGCTGCCTGTTCATCTCACATCGCATGGACGAGGTCATGGCCATCGCGGACCAATTCGTCGCTATGCGCACCGGTCAGGTCGTCGGTATCCGCCGCCGCGGTGAGGCCGATGCCCGCGACCTGATCCGTCTCATCTCCGGCCGCGACGTCGAGGCCGGCGCCCGGCGCACAGGAACCGCAACGCGAGGACCTGCGGCGATCCGCCTTGACGCCGTCACGCTGCGACCGAGCACACGGCCGTTCGCCGCCACGGTCTGCCGCGGCGAGATCGTCGGCCTCGCCGGGCTCGAGGGCCACGGCCAAGACGAGCTGATCCGCTGCCTCGCCGGACTGCAGACCCCGCATTCGGGAGAGGTCTACGTCGCCGGCGCCAAGGGACACGCCGACGACGACCCGGCCCCCGTCACGACCTACCGCGGCGGCGTCGCCAGGGGAGTCGTCTACGTGCCGCGCGACCGCAAGGTCGAGGGCATGGCGGACGTGCTACCGATCATCGACAACTACAGCATGCCAACGCTCGGACGCGACAGCGTTGCCGGCGTGCTCCGCCCGCGCCGAACGAAATCGCGATTCCAGCGCGACGCTCGCACGGTCAACTTCACGCCGGGTCGCCAGGACTCCATCGGACGCCTCAGCGGTGGCAACCAGCAGAAGGTCATCATCGCTCGCTGGCTGGCCGCCGAACCCCGCGTCATCCTGCTCAACGACCCCACCCGAGGCGTCGATCTCAAGACGAAGCACGAGCTGTACGAGGTATTCCGCGGACTGGCCGACGCCGGTGCCGCCGTCGTCATGCTCTCCAGTGAGGTCGACGAGCTCGTCCACCTCATGGACCGGGTGCTGGTGTTCCACGACGGTTCGCTGTCGGCAGAGCTGGCCGGCGACGACGTCACCCCCGAATCCCTCGTCTCGGCCTATTTCGGCACGCCGGCAATCGCTGCGGGAGGCAACTGACATGCCCGACCTCACACACGCGGTCGCGACCGTGCGCCGGTCACCGCTCACCGTGGTCCTGGCCCTCGTGGTCCTCCTGCTCGCCGTGAACCTCGTGCTGTCACCGACGATGCTCAGCGGCCACCAGCTGCCCAACACGATCAACCTGCTCGTGCCGTCAGTGCTGGTTGCCATGGCCAGCGTGCCGGCCGTCATGTCCGGTCGGGGTGGCATCGACCTGTCCGTCGGGCCGCTGCTCGGCTTTGTCAACGTGGTGCTGGTTGGCGTACTCGTGCCGCACAGCCTCGGCAGCGTGTGGCTTTCGCTGCCCCTGTTGCTGGCCATCGGGGCGGCCACCGGCCTGATCAACGGGATCGCCATCGCCTATGGACGGCTGCAGCCGGTGGTCGTCACGCTCGGCTCCTACCTCGTTCTCAGTGGGCTTGCCCTCGTCGTCATGCCTCAACCGGTCGGAGTCGTCCCGAACTGGGTGACGTACCTGTCCGGGGCGTGGCTCGGCGGGTACCTGCCGCGCTCGCTCCTGCTCGTGCTGGGGGCACTCGTCCTCTGGCGGGCGCTGCACTACCGCGGTGCGGTCGGGACGATCTTGGCGACCGGCAGCGATGACCGCGCGGCGTTCACCTCCGGTGTGCGGGTGTCTCGGGTGCTCTGCCTGGCGTACGCCAGCGGCGGCGTCATTGCCGCACTGGCCGGCATCGGGCTCAGCGTGCTCATCGGCTCCGGCGACCCGAGCGTAGGCAAGCAGTACACGCTCGCGGCCGTCGCGGCAGTGGCCCTCGGCGGCAATCCCTTGGTCGGCGGCCGGGGAACCATGGTCGGCCCGATGCTGGGCGCCGGTTCGCTGTTCCTCATCCAGACCATGTTGTCGAGCCTCAAGGTGTCCTCGCTCTGGATCCAGGTCGTCTACGGCGCCGTGCTGCTCGCCGCGGTCTGCGCCAACGCCACGCTCGCCAGCCGACTGACCTCCCGAGCGAAAGTAGGGCTCGCCTGATGTCTGTCAACACAGCCGTGATCCCACCTCGGGTTCGGAACCTGATCGAGTTCTCGCCTCGCGTGCTCGGCGCACTCACCAGCGGACCGATCCAGGTCGTCAGCGTCATTCTGGTATTCCTTGTCGGCGCAGCGGCCGTCCCGGGCTTTGCCGAGCCCTACTCGGTGAAGGCGATGCTGGTGATCGCCTCGTTCCTCGGCATCGCGGCGCTCGGTCAGACGTTCGTGGTGCTCATCGGCGGGATCGACCTGTCCGTCCCGGCGCTGATCGGGGCCGGCAACGTGATCGGCGCCCGGTTGAGCGGCGAAGGCATGAACTCCGTCGAGGTCATCGCGATCCTCCTGCTGGTCGGGCTGCTCGTCGGTGCCGTGAACGGGCTCGTCACCAGCGCGTGGCACCTGCCGCCCCTGGTCGTCACCTTGGCAACTGGCTCGGTGGTCGGCGGAGCGATCCTGATCTGGACGAACGCGACCCTGAGCGGAAAAGCACCTACCTGGTTGACGCAGTTCACGTCGGCGGCGTCGAGCACCGGTCCGCTCCCGGTCGCCCCCGTCGTCGTGCTGTGGCTTGCGCTGGCCGTCGTTGCGCAGGTGTTCATTCGCCGTAGCAGGCCCGGGCGTCAGATCTTCATGCTCGGTGCGAACCGGCCGGCCGCCGAACTGATGCTGGTCAGCGAACGCGCGATCTCAGCAGTCTGTTTCGGGCTGAGCGGGGCTCTCGCCGGACTGGCCGGGTTCCTGCTCACCGGGTTCACCGGCGCCGGGCTGTTCACGGTCGGCGATCCGTACCTGTTCCAAAGCATCGCCGCCGTCGTCATCGGCGGCACCTCCTTGCTCGGGGGACGCGGGGGAGTGATTCGCTCGGTGCTCGGGTCGTTGACGCTCGTCGAGCTCACCACGCTCCTGGTAGGGCAGTCGCTCAGCTCAGCCGCTCAGCAAGCCGTTCTCGGTGCCGTAATCGTCTGCGTGACTGTCCTGTACGGGCGCGACCGCAGCGTGCGGGACCGCATATGACAAGCCAAACGATGCGGCCGGTGGCCGCAGGAGAGGTGCCACGACAGATGAGGTTCGGACGGAGGAGCGTGTGATGGCCCCCGAAGTTGCCCCTGCGCACCTCATTGATTCACGCGTGCTCGGCTCGCTGTTCGCCTCGCCCGAGGTACGCAACGTCTTCACCGATCGCGCGACGGTGCAGGCCTGGCTCGATGCCGAGGTCGCCCTGGCCGAGGCGCAGGCGGACCTGGGCATCGTCCCGGTTGACGCGGCTCGCGCGATCCGGGCGGCGGCGGTCTCTGACGACTGGGACTTCGACGCCATCGCCCTCGAGGTCGAGCGCACGGCGCACCCTCTGGTCCCGGTAATCCGGGTGCTCGCGGAGAACAGCGGTGAGGCCGGCGCCTGGGTGCACTACGGCGCCACGACCCAGGACATCATCGACACCGGGCTCGTGCTGCAGTGCCGCCGCGCGCTCGATCTGACCGAGCACAGCTTGCGCCAGCTCATCGGCACGCTGTACGGGCTGGCCGAGCAGTACCGAGACCTGCCGATGGTCGGGCGTACCCATGCGCAGCATGCCTTGCCGATCACGCTGGGCTTCAAGTTCGCCGTCCTGCTGGCGGAGGCCGAGCGTCACCTCGAGCGGGTCCAGGCGGTTCGACCGCGGGTGCTCGTCGGTCAGCTCGGCGGGGCGGTCGGCTCGATGGCGTCCTTCGGCCCGCACGGCCCGGAGCTGATCCGCCGCATGATGGACCGCCTCGACCTCGGCACGCCGGATATCGCCTGGCACACCGCGCGGGACAACCTCACCGAACTGATCTGCGTCCTCGCGATGGTCTCGGCCACCTGCGGCAAGATCGCCAACGAGATCCGGGTTCTGCAACGCACCGAGGTCGCCGAGCTCGAGGAGCCGTTCCTGCTCGGCAAGGTCGGCAGCAGCACGATGCCACACAAGCGCAACCCGATGTTCGCCGAGTTCGTGATCTCCAACGCCATCCTGAACCGGCATGCCCCGGCCGACATGCTCGCGGCGATGCTGCAGGAACACGAGCGCGACATGAGCATGTGGGGCGTCGAATGGTCCGTGGTGCCCGAGACGTTCATCCTCGCGGCCGGCCTGATCGAGCGAACCACCCAGCTGCTCGACGGCCTGATCGTCCATCCCGAGGCGATCAAGCGGAACCTGCACCAGCTCGGTGACCTGATGCTGTCCGAAGCGGCGATGATGCATCTGGCAGGCACGCTCGGCAAGTCCGAGGCGCACGAAGTCGTCTACACCGCCGCGATGAAAGCTTGGGAATCCGGCCGCACCCTGCGCGACACTCTGTTGGACGACGAGTCGATCAGAGCACGCGTCAGCCGGGAGGAGCTCGAAACGTTGCTGGTCCCCGAGTCCTACCTCGGTTCCTGTCAGGCGTTGGTCGACCAGGTGCTGGGCCGGAGCAAGGCCCGAGAGGCCGGGGAGGCCACCCATGGCTAACGCATCACAACTGCTCAAGGTCGGCGTGATCGGCACCGGCGCGATGGGTTCGCGCTTCGCCCAGCGGCTGCTCGACACCGGCCACGAAGTGACGGTCTACAACCGCACCCCGGCCAAGCTCGAAGGACTTCGTGCTTGCGGCGCCCACGTCGTTCTGACGCCGCGGGCAGTAGCGGAGAACTGCGACGTCCTGATCTGCATGGTCTGGGACAGTCCGGCGTTGCAAGCCGTCGCCCTCGGCCCGGACGGCTTCGTCGCGGGCCTGTCGGCCGACCAGGTCGTCGCCGACGCGAGCACCGTCGAGCCCGAGGTCAGCGCAGACATCGCGCGAGCCGTGACCGCACGTGGTGCCCTCATGCTCGACACCCCGGTGTCGGGCAGCCTGGACGCCGCCGAGTCGGGTCAGGTCATGATCATGGTGGGCGGTCCCACGTCCGCGCTGGAGCGCGCACGTCCCGTGCTCGACATCCTGGGCCGGTCGGTGCAGCACGTCGACATCCGCAACGGCAGCGCGCTCGTACTCAAGCTCGCGATCAACCTGCAGGTCGCCATCCAGGCGGTCGCCTGGGGTGAGGGCCTGGCCCTCGCCGAGCAGTTCGGCATCGACCGGCGGGCCGCGTCGCGGGTGATGCTGGACAGCGTGATCGCGTCCCCGATGCTGAAGTACCGGGCTCCGTTCGCGCTCGACCCGCCCGCCGAGGTCTGGGCCAGCGCCGCCCAGCTGTTCAAGGACGTCACGTATGCGGTGGCCCGCAGCGAAGGGACGGCCGTGGCCGGACGCTACGCGCGCGAACTCCTGGACAAGGTGTGCGCCGACGGCCGCGGCGATCGAGAGGCAGCCGAGGTCATGGTTGCTGCCGCCGACGGCGAACTCGCGGACCGCGTCGAGGCGGGGCCGTGATGCGCGCTGTCGTTCTGCACGGTCCGCAAGACCTTCGCGACGAGGACGTCCCGGGGCCCGCAGCCCCAACCGCACACGAGGTGACGATCGCCGTCCACCTGTGCGGGGTCTGCGGAACCGACGCGCACGAGTGGGCGCACGGCGGCCCGATGACGCCATTGACGGTCGCTCACCCGAGCTCCGGTCACGTCGGGCCGACCGTGATCGGGCACGAATTCATGGGCACGGTCGTGGCGGCCGGCGCCGACGCGGGACTGTCGGTGGGGCAACGCGTCGTCGCCGGGGCCGGCCAGTGGTGCGGGCACTGCCCGGCCTGCGCGGCGGGCCGGACGAACTTGTGCGAGCGCTACTTCACCTACGGCCTCAGCACCCACGGCGGGATGGCCGAGCAGATCACTGTCCCGGCGGCGATGTGCGTGGCGGTGCCCGATGGCTGCGACGACGCGAACGCTGTGCTGGCCCAACCGGTCGCAATCGCCATGCACGCGGTCGACCGGTCGGGCATCGAGCCGGGTTCGGACATTCTCGTGATCGGTGCTGGTGGGATCGGCGCCTTGCTCGTCGCCTGCGCGGCCGACCTCGGCGCGAAGGTCACGGTGGTCGATCTCGACCCCGAGCGACTCGATACCGCTGTTCGGCTCGGCGCGTCCACGGTCGAGGTCATCGAAGCGGACCAGCCGGCTACGCCGTTCACCGGTGTTCCGACGGTCTTCGAGACGTCGGGGTCAACGGCGGGCCTGCGCCTGGCGATGGCCTCCGTCGCCCGCGGTGGTCGGATCGTCGGGGTCGGGCTGCCGAGCCGGCCGGTCGAGTTCGACTCCCGCCAGGCGGTCGTGTCCGAGATCGATGTGGTCACGTCGAGCGCCCACGTCTGCCGTCGCGATCTGCCCAAAGCCGTCGACCTGCTCACCCGCCACCCACTTGCGAGAGAGATAGTGGCACAGACGGTGCCGATCGACCGCATCGTCGCGGACGCGCTGAGGCCGATGACCATGGGTGCGATCAAGGGCAAGTCCATAGTCGACGTGCGACGCACGTCCCAGCCGTAGTCCACCGAACACTCACGATAAGGGGCCGAGCCGATGCAGGCACGCAGACTGTTGATCAAGAACGGCACGGTCATCACGATGGACGATGCGCTCGGTGACTTCGACCGCGCCGATGTCCTCGTGTCCGGCGACAAGATAGCAGCGGTCGGGCCCGACCTCGGCGACATCGACGCCGAGATCATCGACGGTACCGGTGCGGTGATCATGCCGGGGCTCGTCGACACCCATCGACACACCTGGCAGGCCTTCCTACGCGGCATCGCAGCCGACTGGACGCTGGGGCAGTACATGACGGGGCTGCATCTCGGCCTCAGTGGCTTCTTCACGCCAGCCGATACGTACGCCGGCAACTTCGTCGGTGCGGTCGAGGCGTTGGACAGCGGTATCACCACGTTGCTCGACTGGTCGCACAACGTGAATACCCCGGCGCACAGTGACGCGGCGGTCGCCGCATTGTTCGACTCAGGGTTGCGCGCGGTGTTCGCGCACGGCGGTGGCGCCGACATGTACCAGGTGCCCAGCGTCGTCCCGCACGACCAGGACGTCCGGCGGGTGCGCCAGCAGTATTTCGGCTCCGACGATCAACTCGTGACGATGGCGATGGCGTTGCGTGGTCCGCAGTTCGCCACCCTCGACGTCACCGAGGGCGACCTGGCCTTGGCCCGCGAGCTGGGCCTGGCCGTCACGCTGCACGCCGGCGATGGTGAATGGGGCCGTAGCCGCCCGATCGAGCGGATGAAGGACCGGGGCCTGCTCGGCCCCGATATCACCTATGTGCACCTGAACACGGTCGGAGACGACGAACTGCAGTTCATCGCCGACTCCGGTGGCACGGCCAGCATCGCACCCGACATCGAGATGCAGATGGGCCACGGCTGGCCGGCGACCGGTCGGCTGATGGCGATCGGCATCCGCCCAGGCCTCTCGATCGATACCTGTGTGTCCAACGGCGGCAACCTGTTCGGCACCATGCGCCTCACCCTGGCCACCCAGCGTGCCATCGACGGGCAGGTGCCCGGCGCCAGCGACCGCGCGTCGGTGTCGTTGAGCTCGCGCGACGTCCTGTCCTTCGCGACGGTCGATGGAGCGCGGGTCTGCGGCCTCGGCAGCAAAGTCGGCTCGCTCACCCCGGGCAAACAGGCCGACCTGCTGATGCTGCGTGGCGACTCGCTTGCCCTCGCCCCGCTGAACAACCCGATCGGGCAGATCGTCTACGCCGCTCATCCCGGACTCGTTGACACCGTCCTCGTCGACGGCAAGGTCATGAAGCGCAACGGCGTCCTGCACGGCGACCTCGCCAAGCGGGCCGTGCGGCTGGCCTCCGAACATCGCGATGGGCTGTTCGAGCGAGCCTGCCGGACCGAGGCGCTGGCCGACGCCTGCATCGGCGGAAGTTGGCAGCCGGCACCACTGATCACCTCGGAGCTCTGATGGGCCGGATCGACATCACGATGCCGCAGCTGGGCGAGACCGTCTCCGAAGGGACGATCAGCGTCTGGCTGAAGGCGATCGGTGACACCTTGACTACGGGTGAGGCTGTCCTCGAGGTCTCCACGGACAAGGTCGACACCGAGATCGTCTCGCCCGCCGACGGCATCCTCGCTGGGCCGTTGACAGCCGAGGGTGAGACGGTTCCGGTCGGGACCGTCATCGCCGGAATCTCCACCGACGTGACGAGCGACCTGCCGGTGGCGGTGAGTGTGTCGCCGCCGGCTCAAGCGGCAGCGCCGGCGCCGTCGACTGCCGTCCGGTCATCGGAGGAGCTAAGCGTGCCGGCGAGACACCGGCCCGAGATCCGCCAGGCCGGACCGCGTACTGGCCGCGCCCTGCTGTCGCCCCGGGTCCGCAGGCTGATCACCGACCACGGGATCGACTCCGCCGCCATCGCCCGGATCCATGGCACCGGAACCGACGGCCGGATCACCGGACACGACGTCGACAGCCATCTCGAAGCCGCCCGTTCGGCCCGGCATGCGGTGCCCGAATACGCAGGACCGGCTGAGCCGGCTGAGCCCGCCGAGCCGGCTCAGCCGGCCGAGCCAGCGGCGGCACCGAGGACCAGCGAGGCGGCGCCGGCCGGTGCGATCCCGATGTCGCGCGGCCGCCGCATCACCGCTGAGCGCACGCTCGCGTCATTGCGTACGAGCGCCCACGTGCTGAGCGTCGTTGAGGTCGACTACACCAACGTCGACCGCGTCCGGGACCCGATCAGGGCGCGGTGGAAGGACGAGAACGGTTTCTCGCTCACGTACCTGCCGTTCATCTGTCGCGCGGTCATCGACACGTTGCGCGAATACCCCGCGCTGAACGCGTCCGTGATCGGCGAGGCGATCGTGCATCACCCGTCGGTCGATCTCGGGCTTGCCGTCGACCTCGGTGAACGTGGCCTTGTCGTCCCGGTGATCAAGCGGGCTCACGACCGGCGGATGGCCGCCGTTGCCCGCGATATCAGCACCTTGGCCGAACGCGCCCGCAGCGGCACGCTCACCGCGGACGAATCCGCATCCGGCACGTTCACCGTCACCAACAACGGCGCGGCGGGCTCGGTGCTGACGATGCCGATCATCGTTCAGCCCCAGGTCGCGATCCTGTCCACCGACGCGATCGTGCGCCGGGTAGTACCCATCCGCACCGACGACGGCGAAGTGCTCGCCGTGCACAACATCGGCAACCTGGCGCTGAGCTGGGACCACCGGGCGATGGACGGGGCGTACGCGGCCCGATTCCTCGCCGCCATCAAGCATGTCCTCGAACACCGGGACTGGAACACCGAACTGTGACCGCATCAAAGGAGATATGAAGTGGGAATCGCGACTTTCGGCAGCAGCAACGTCGACTGGGAAGCTCGGATCGACATGGACCGACTGCGCCGCGAGCGGCTGGCCCGGTTGAAGTCCTACCTGGACGCATCGGAGTTCGGAGCTTTGCTGGCGTTCGACTTCTACAACATCCGGTACATGACGGCCACCCACATCGGCACCTGGGGCATCGACAAGCTGGTGCGCTTCGCTTTGCTGATCCGCGGCGCCGAACCCATCATCTGGGACTTCGGTTCCGCGGCCAAGCATCACCAGCTGTACAACCCCTGGCTGAGTGACGAGGTGGTCGACGAGACGACCGGCATCCGCACGCCCGTGCCGGGGACCTCCCGCTCGCGCCCGGGTATCTCGACCCTGCGTGGTGCTCTGCATCCGGACGCCGGACGCGCGGAGAGCGTGGCCGGCAAGGTGATCGAGGAGCTGCGCAAGCACGGGATGGAGAACGAGCCGCTGGGCGTGGACTTCATCGAGTTGCCGGTGCACCGCGCGTTGACAGGGGCGGGCATCGACGTCCGCGACGGCCAGCAGGTATTCCTCGAAGCCCGGCGGGTGAAGACGAAAGATGAGATCTCGCTGCTGACTCACGCCTGCGGCCTCGCCGATATGGCCTACGAGGAGCTCTACAGCGCACTGCGGCCCGGTATGCGGGAGAATGAGGTCGTCGGCTTGGTGTCGAAGCTGCTCTACGACAACGGTTCGGAGTTCGTGTCGGGCATCAACGCGATCTCTGGCGAGCGGTGCAACCCGCATCCACACCTGTATTCGGACCGCATGATGCGCCCCGGCGACCCCGCGTACTTCGACATCGTCCACACCTACATGGGCTACCAGACCTGCTACTACCGCACCTTCGCGGTGGGAAGCGCGTCCCCGGCCTTGCGGGACGCCTACGTCCGGGCGCGCGAGATCATGGACGTATCGCTCGCGGCGGTGAAGCCCGGCGCCACGACCGCTGACATCGTCTCCCTCTGGCCCAAGGCACAGGAGTTCGGCTTCGAGAACGAAGAGGCCGCGTTCGCCCTGCAGTACGGGCACGGCGTCGGCATCAACGTCTGGGAGAAGCCGATCTTCAGCCGGCTCACCTCCCTGGATCACCCCGAGGTGCTGCAGGAGGGCAACGTCTTCGCGCTCGAGACGTACTGGCCGGCCAAGGACGGCTGGTCAGCGGCCCGCATCGAGGAGGAACTCGTTGTGACTGCCGACGGCTGCGAGGTCATCACGCGCTTCCCGGCCGAGGACCTGCTCATCGCCGGTCAGCGGTACTACGCGACCGGCGGCCCGTTGCCGGGCGTCCGCGAGTCCCAGTCACACCTGAACACCCCGAAGGGACGGGGGGAGGCGTGAGCGCTACCCGAGCCGAGCACGAGTACGGCGCCCACCCGATGGTTCTCCCGCCCGATGCCTCAGCGGCGCAGGACGGTCTCGACGTCGCGCCTGCCGTGCGGCTGGACCTCTACCGCCGGCTGGAAGAACTGCGTCAGTTCGAGAAGCGGGCCTACGACCTGTTCATGCAGCAGCTCGTGAAGGGCACCAGCCACCTATCGCTCGGCATGGAGGCGATCAGTGCCGGCTTCGGTGCGGCGATGCGCAAGGACGACTACACCTTCGCCACCTATCGCGGGCACGCGCACACGCTATCGCGCGGCGTCGGAATGGCGCCCGTGTTGGCGGAACTGCTGGGGCGCGCGAACGGCCTGATGGGCGGCAAGGGCGGGTCGATGCACCTGACCTCCGTGGAGCACGGCGTGCTCGGCAGCTACGCGATCATCGGAGCCCACCTGTGCGTCGCCAACGGCGCCGCGTGGTCGGCTCAGGTACGCCGAAGCGGTCAGGTTACGGTTTGCTTTTTCGGTGACGGGACAACGAACATCGGCGCTTTCCACGAGGCGTTGAACTACGCGGCCGTGTATTCGCTGCCGGTGGTGTTCGTGTGCGAGAACAACCTCTACATGGAGTACACCTCGATCGCAGACATCACTGCCGTCCCGTCGCCCGCGGCGGATCGGGCGGCAGCCTACGGGCTCCCCGCGATCAAGATCGACGGAAACGATGTGGACGTCGTCTACCGGACCGCGGGCGACGCGCTCGAACTGGCGCGGTCCGGCGGCGGACCTTCGCTGATCGAGGCCGTTACCTATCGCCACGGCGGCCACTCGCGCGCTGACCCGGGCAAGTACCGCCCGGCCGGCGAGGTCGAAGCGTGGATGGCCTACGACCCGCTGACGGTCCACCGGGCTCGTCTCATCCGGCTCGGAGTCGCCGAGAGCGAGTTGGACGGCATCCGGGCGGACGTGGCGCGGGCCGTCGACGAGGCCACCGAGGAAGCGAAGAACGGGCGGTTGCCCGATGTCGAGAGTGCCTTCACCGACGTGTGGGCGGATGGAGGTTCCCAATGGCGCAACTGAGCTACCGCGAGGCCGTGTCGCGCGGCATCGCCCAGGAGATGGCCCGCGATGAGCGGGTAATGCTCATCGGCGAGGACATCGGCGGTGCGGGCGGCGTGTTCAAGACGACGGCCGGGCTCTTCGAGCAGTTCGGCCGCACGCGCGTCGTCGACACCCCGATCTCGGAACAGGCGATCCTGGGCGCGGCGATGGGCGCCGCCATGACCGGCCTGCGCCCCATCGCCGAGATCATGTTCTCCGATTTCTTCGCCGTCTGCTGGGACATCGTCGTCAACGAGATCGCGAAGATGCGGTATATGACCAACGGTCAGGTGAAAATGCCGCTCGTGATCAAATCGGGCAACGGCGGCAGCCTGCGGATGGGTGCACAGCACTCCCAGTCGATCGAGAACTGGGCGATGGCCGTGCCAGGACTCAAGGTGGTCACACCGTCCACGCCGCTCGACGTCGTGGGCCTCATGGCGGCCGCGGTGCGCAGCGACGACCCGGTGCTGTTCTTCGAGCACAAGGGTCTGTACGCCAGCAAGGGCGAGGTGCCCGACGGCGAGATCGTCGATGAACTCGGCAAGGCCGCGATCCGCCGTCCCGGCAAGGACGCGACCGTGCTTGCTCTCGGACTCATGGTGGGCCGGGCTCTCGGTGCCGCGGAGGAACTCGCCCGCGAGGGCATCGACGTCGAGGTGATCGACGTCCGTTCGCTCGTCCCACTCGACACCCAGACCCTGCTCACCTCCATCTCCCGGACGGGTCGGCTTTTCACCGTCGAGGAGAACCCGCGGCTGCTGGGCTGGGGGGCTGAGATCGCCTCCATCGCCGCGGACGAGTGCTTCTGGGACCTGGACATGCCGATCCGCCGCATCACCACTCCGCACATCCCGCTACCTTCGGCCGACAGCCTGGAGGACGCGGTGCTGCCGTCAGTGGACCGGATCGTGCAGGACGTCCGCAAGGGGGTGTCCCTGTGACGAGCACCCGAGTGGAACCAACGGAGAAGGCGGAGACAGTGCGTACGTACCAGATGCGGATCGGCGACCAGTGGCTCGACGCCGCGGACGGCCGCCGGTTCGAGACCCTCAACCCCTTCACCGGCCGGGCCTGGGCGAGCGTCCCGGAGGCGGGTGCTGCCGACGTCGACCTTGCCGTCAAGGCCGCAACGGCAGCAATGGAGGGGGAGTGGGGCCGGTGCACCGGCTTTGACCGAGCCCGTTACATGCGCCGGTTGGCCGACATCCTTGAGCGCGACGCCGAGGAGTTGTCCGTGCTCGAGAGCACCGACAATGGCAAGCTGATCCGCGAGACGTCCGGGCAGGCCAAGGCGTTGCCGGAGTGGCTGCGCTACTTCGCGGGCATCGCCGACAAGCTGCAGGGTGAGGTCATCCCGGCCCAGAACCCGGACTTCCTGATCTACACGCGGCACGAGCCGATCGGCGTCGTCGGCGCGATCGTGCCGTGGAACTCGCCGCTGTCGCTGCTGATGTGGAAGTTCGCACCGCTGCTCGCGGCTGGGTGCACGCTCGTTGTGAAGCCGTCGGAGTACACGCCGGTGACCGCGCTCGAGCTTGCGAAGCGGGTGGCGGAGGCGGGGCTTCCGGCGGGAGTCTTCAACGTGGTCACCGGGCAGAGCGCCGAGCTGGGCGCGGCGCTGGTCGGCCACCCCGGTGTGCGTCAGGTCGCGTTCACCGGTTCGCCCAACGTCGGCATCAAGGTGGCCCAGGGAGCCGCCGCGCACCTCGCGCGGACAACGCTGGAACTCGGCGGCAAGTCGGCGCAGGTCGTGTTCGGCGACGCCGATATCGACGCGGCAGTGAACGGCGTGATCGCCGGCATCTTCGCGGCCTCCGGGCAGACGTGCGTGGCCGGCTCGCGCCTGGTGGTGCACGAGGACGTCCGCGATGCGCTGATCGAGCGTCTCGTCGCGCGCGCCGAAACCATCAAGCTGGGCGACCCGCTGGACGTCGCGAGCGAGATGGGCCCGCTGGCCAATCCGGCGCAGCTGAACACGGTGACCGGGTTCGTCGAACGCGCGGTGCGCGACGGCGCGTCGATCGCCTGCGGCGGCACGACCGACGCAGCGCTCGGCGGCCTGTTCTACCGGCCCACCATCGTCACCGATGTCCGCTGGGACATGGAGATCGCGCAGGACGAGATCTTCGGCCCGGTTCTGTCGGTGCTCACCTTCTCGACCGAGGAGGACGCGATCCGGATCGCGAACTCGACGCGCTTCGGCCTCGGTGCAGGCGTCTGGACGAACGATGTCCGCCGGGCTCATCGCGTCGCGCACCAGCTGCGGGCCGGCAACGTCTGGGTGAACGCGTACCGTATGGTCGCGCCCAACGTCCCGTTCGGCGGCAGCGGCTACAGCGGCTGGGGACGCGAGAGCGGAGTCGATGCCGTTCGTGAGTACACCGACACCAAGGCCATCTGGGTAGACCTGATCGGCAACACCCGCGACCCGTTCAAGTTGAACTGATGACCACCGCAGACCTCGCGCCGGGTGTGGTCGGCACGGGCCTCGGAACGCTGACGATCACCCGAATCGAGACGGTCGGGATGCTCGCTCCGCTGGTACGCGAGTTCCGCGGCAGCTACTACGGCATGACGCACCGAGCGACGGTGATCACCAGGATCCACACGGCTGAAGGCGTGATCGGCGAGGCGTATGTCGGCGACGAGGACAAGCACCTCGACGAGCTGCGGGCCATCACGGCCAACGAGATCGCGCCGGCGTTGCTCGGGCGGGACGCCTTAGAAGTCGAGAACTGCTGGGCCGCGGGATACCGCAGCACGTTCGACATCCTCCGCGACCGGCGCCTGGGGTTGATCGCGCTGGCCGGCGTCGACACTGCGATCTGGGACGCGATCGGTAAGGCCGTCGGTCTGCCGTTGTGGAAGCTCTGGGGAGGTGCCCGGCGTCGCGTCCCGATGATCGCGATCGGCGGCTATTACGGCGAGCCGTTGGGCACCATCGCCGACGAGATCGCGGCCTACAAGGACCTCGGCCTGGCCGGGATGAAGTTCAAGGTGGGCGGGGCATCCCCGGCCGAGGACGCCCGCCGCGTTGCGGCTGCACGGGCCGCGGCCGGGGACGACTTCGTCATCGCGATCGACGCCAACCAGGGATACACCGTGCCCGAGGCGATCGACCTGAGCCGTCGGGTCGGCGACCTGGATGTGCGGTGGTTCGAGGAGCCGGTGCGTTGGCAGAACGACCGTCGGGGTATGCGGGATGTTCGTTACCGCGGCAGCGTTGCGGTGTGCGCCGGGCAGGGTGAGATGTCACCGGCCGGCTGTCGAGATCTCATGGAGATCGGCGCGATCGACGTGTGCAACTTTGATGCGTCGTGGTCGGGTGGGCCCACCGCCTGGCGGCGAGCGGCGGCTGTGGCATCGACCTACGACGTCGAGATGGCTCACCACGAGGAGCCGCAGGTGTCGGCGCATCTGATCGCCAGCCAACCGCACGGGACCTACGCCGAGTGCTTCCATCCCGACCGTGATCCGTTCTGGTGGAACCTGATCGCGACCCCGCGAGATCTCCGCGACGGCTACCTCACGCTGAGCGACGAACCAGGCCTGGGCTGGACGCTCGACTGGGACTACGTCAACCGCTACCGCATCGACTAGGCCGGCGCGCCGGCAGCCACCGGTTCTGACGGTTCGTCCTGTTCGGGGTGTGGGTAGGACGGCTCGACGCGCAGGATCTTGGCGCTGCTTGCGGGCAGCTTCCAGTTCCACGAGCCGAACAACGAGACCAGCGAGGGCACCAGCAGCGCCCGGACAATGGTGGCGTCGAGCAGGATGCCGAATCCGAGGCCGGTGGCCAGGGTCTTGAGATCAGTGCCGGGCCCGGAGGCCAGCGCCGCGAAGGCGAGGAACAGAATCAGTGCTGCACTGGTCACCAGCCGACCGGTGCGTCCGACGCCTTCGATGACCGCCGCGTTGGTGGACCGCCCCGCGTCGTACTCCTCGCGTATTCGCGACAGGATGAACACCTCGTAGTCCATCGACAGGCCGAACAGGAACGCGAAGACCATCAACGGGATCCAGAAGGTCACCGCGCCGGTGCCCGCGATGCCGAAGATCGCGTTGGAGCCGTGGCCGTCCTGCCAGAACAGCACCATCAGCCCGAGCGTGGCCGCGAGCGAGATCAGGTTGAGCAGCACCGCCTTGAGCGGCAGCAGCAGCGACCGGAATGCCCGCACCAGCAGGATGTACGTCAGGACTGCGATGATGAGCAGCATGAGTGGGAAATTGCCATAGACCGCATGCAGGAAGTCGATCTGTGCCGCGCCCACCCCGGCGACGCCGACGACGCCGGGCAGCGCCTCGACCGTGGACTTCACGCGTTTGACCACCGCGATGCTTTGTGAGTTCACGGTCTCGGTGGCCGGAACCACAACCAACGCAGTCTGGCCATTTCGGTTGCTGCTTGAATCGGTAGAGATGAACACGTGGTTGACGCCCTGGACCTTGGCTATCTGATCCGCGGTGTTGCGGGCCTGGCCCGAACTGACCAACACCTCCATCGGGGTCAGTGTCCCCGTGGAGACGCCGCCCTTCTCCAGCGTCTGCAACGCCTCGTACGCTGGTCCGCTCTTGGCCAGCGAACTCGACGAGGCCAGGCCGATCCTGATGCCGAGGAACACGCCGACGAGTGCGAACAGCGCGATCAGCGCGCCGCCGGCGGCCACCCAACGTTGACGGACCACCAGTGCGGCCCACCGGCTCCAGAAGCGGCTGGCACGGTTTTCATGTCGAAGCTTCGGCCAGTCCACCCGCGGACCGATGCCACCGAGGATTGCCGGCGTCAACGTCAGTGTGCTCAGCACGCTGGCAAGGGGTATCAGCGCGCCGCCGTAGCCCATGCTGCGCATGAAGGGCACCGGGAGCACCACTAGCGCGATCAACCCGATCGCCACCGTGACACCACTGAACACCACGGCTTTGCCCGCAGTTTGCATCGCAACTACCACCGCGTCGTGGTTGTCGCGGCCGTGGTCGCGTTCCTCCCGCCATCGGGTTACCAGCAACAGCGAGTAGTCGATGGCAACGCCGAGGCCGATCAAGGCGATGAGGAACTCGACGATGAACGAGACATTGGTGAGATAGGTGATCGGCAGCAGCATCAGGAAGGTCGCCAGGATCGAGACCGCGGCGACCACCAGCGGAAGAAACGCCAGGAAGGAAGCGAACACGAACGCCAGTACGATCAGCGCACCCAAGGCACCGAGCAGCGTCTCACCCAGCACTCCGGGACCGCCACTCGAGTCGCCCACGGCAAGGGCGTCCTCGCCGGTAACGCCGATCGTGGATCCTGGTGGGGCGGCGGCGGTCGCAGCGGCGCGCAGCGCGTCGGTCTGCAACTTGGCCGTCGGCGAGGGGTCGAACCGGTAGAATACGATCGCGTACGCGCTCCGGTCGTCGCGGGTACGAAATGCCTTGTCGCCGGTGTTGGCCTCGTCGAGGACACGAACATTCGGCACGGCATGCTCGACGGCGGTGAAGACCCCGGCGATTGCTGCTTCGTTGCCGGTGACCTGTTGGGAAGCGGGCAGCGTTACGGAGACCAAGTAGGGGTTCGTGTCACCGCCGTTGCCGAGCACGTCCTTGATCTGATGCGCGGTCTTGGTGCCAGGCTGGCCGGGCAGCGAAAAGTCGACGGTGAGCCGGCTCGTGGTCTTGCCTGACAGCGCCACACCAGCAACAAATACCAATCCCCAAAACGCGATGACCCATCTACGGTGTCGTAAGACAAATTCGGCCAACCGTCCCATGGTCGCTCCCCTTAGGTCGTGATGATCGTTGCTCATCCGTGACGAACCGTGACAAGAACGCTCCCGCATGAAATCCCCGCCGCCAACCCCCGTCTCGCTCTTTCGACGTCAGCGGCAGGATAGGTGAGCACTCTGACAACCCACCGGCGAACGGTCAGGTCCCCGGCTGTTCAGGTCGCCTGCTGGTCAGGTCCCCGGCTGTTCAGGTCCCCGGCTGTTCAGGTCGACTGGCGGGCCGGCATTGCCTCGTTGGGTGCGACGAGTTTGAACTGGGCGCCGCTCGGGTCAGCGGCGGTCGCGAGGCGGCCGTAAGGGGTGTCCTCGGCAGCACGCAGGATCGAGCCGCCGAGTTCACTGATCCTGGCCAGCGCGGCGTCGGCGTCGTCGACGCCGAAGTAGACCGACCAGTGCGCGGGGACCGCCTCGGGCAGGAAGTCCGCGGCATCCATGATTCCGGCTAGCCATTGGGCGCCGTCGGCGAGCGTGGTGTAGCGGAGCTCAGGCGTGTCGCTGACGACGTTGGTGTTCCAGCGGAACACGTCGCGATAGAACGCGACCGCCGCCGGGTAGTCGCGGGTATGCAGCTCGAACCAGCTCGGGGTACCCGCCTCGCCGGTGAGGCCGAAGCCCTGATGCGAGCCGGGCTGCCACACCCCGACCGTCGCTCCGGCGGGGTCACCGATCACGGCCATGGTGCCGAGGTCGGCGACCGGCATTGCCTCGACGTGGATCTGGCCCCCGTTGGCGACGGCAGACTCGAGGGTCTTGCCGGCGTCGTCGCTGGCCAGATACACCGACCAGATGTCGGGCACACCCGCGCCCGGCTGGCTGCCCATGCAGCCGGCGATCCGGACGCCGTCTTTGGTGAAGTTGAAGTACCCGCCGAACTGTTCGGCGGGTACTTCAGCGACCCAGCCGAACAGCTCGCCGTAGAACTCCCGGCTCAGCTGAGTGTCAGAGGTCATCAGATCCACCCAACAGGGGGCACCGATCGGGGCGGACTTTCGAACTGGCATGGTGGGCTCCTACAGCGAGGCTGAAACGATGTCACTATCTATGACGCGCCTCCCGCCCAGAACTCATCGGTCTTCGGCAACAAAGCTCGGGGCCGCGTGATGGCATGGCCCGAGGAACCGGATCATCGGCCGCTGCTGCCGCCGATGGGCGTCGCTGTTCCCACCGCCATGGCCCGGCCCCTAGCATGAAGCGGTGAGCACCCCCACCGTCACGCGCGATGAACTCGAAGACCGCCTTGAGGAACATCGTCTCGAGCTGCGCGGGTACTGCTACCGCATGCTCGCGTCTCCCTTCGACTCCGAAGATGCGGTGCAAGAAATCTTCATCCGTGCTTGGCGGGGCTTCGAGGGGTTCGAGGGCCGTGCGTCACTTCGTTCCTGGCTGTACCGAATCGCGACCAATGTCTGCCTGGACATGCTCAGAAGTGTCGAGCGGCGCGCCCGTCCGATGGACCTCGGACCGGCACGCGAGCCGGTCGCTGAGAACCTGAACACGCTGCCGGAAACGACCTGGCTCGAGCCGGTACCCGACCGCTTGGTCCTCGCCCAAAACGATCCGAGCGAGGTCGCTGTTACCCGCGACTCCGTGCGGCTGGCCTTCGTGGCAGCCCTGCAGCACCTCCCACCGCGTCAGCGCGCCGCACTGATCCTGTGCGAGGTTCTGCAATGGAAAGCAAGCGAGGTCGCCGAACTGCTCGAGACCACGGTCGCATCCGTGAACAGCGCGCTCCAGCGGGCGAGAGCCACGCTCGAAGGGACCAATGCAAACTCCTCGAGTGCACCAGCGCCGCTGGTGGCGTCCGATCGGGAGCTACTCAGGCGTTACGTGCGGGCATTCGAAACCTACGATATCGACGCCCTGACCGCACTGATCCACCAGGATGCGACCCAGTCGATGCCACCGTTCGACCTGTGGCTGTCGGGCCGCGACGACATCCTCACCTGGTGGTACGGACCCGGCATCGGCTGTCGCGGCTCCCGCCTGATTCCGACCGTGGCGGCCAACGGCTCGCCTGCCTTCGGACAGTACAAACCCGACGGCGCCGGTGGTTACCAGCCCTGGGCGCTCCAAGTACTGGAAGTCAATGACGGCAGGATCGGCGAGTTCACCTTCTTCCTCTCAACCGAGACCCTGTTCCCGCTGTTCGACCTGCCGCCTCGTCCCGCCGACTAGCCCGCAACGACGTGAGTCCTGTCGCGCCGCAACCCGAAATGACAGACATCGACATCCTCTTCGCCGGGATCCGGGTCAGAGACTTCGAGGCGGCTCGGGCTTGGTACAGCAAGCTGTTCGGTCGCCCCGCAGATGTCGTCGTCACGAACGACGAGGTGATGTGGCGTTTTGCGGATGCGGCGTGGCTCTACGTCATCGGAGATGAGCAACGCGCCGGAGCTTGCCTCGTGACGCTCTGCGTCTCCGACCTGGACCGGGCACTGACCGACATCAGTGCCCGAGGGATCACCAGCGGGCCGGTCGAGGTCATCGGCGACGCGGGTCGCAAGGCTGTGATCACCGATCCGGACGGTAACTCCGTCAGTTTCGTCGAGCTGCGTACTTCCTCGAGCTGACACGGCTCTTAGCACCACGGTGGTGGCCGCCATGGCGTGGAGGCCTGATACCCGGGCAGGGCGCGGAACCGGCGAGGAAACCCTTGTGATCGGGTTGG
>JAVEET010000025.1 GCA_030840295.1 Pseudonocardiales bacterium | reverse complement strand
CTCCGAGATCGGGATCCGCGCTGCCTTCACGCGTCGTTCAAGATCGTCGGGTAGATAGACATTGGCGCGGCCCATGGGAACCACTTCCTTCTATGCGCAGCTATGCGCACACCATACTCACAATCAGGTGGCTTCGAGTTAATTGCACGCCCTGAGCCCCGAAGCCGGCGCTCAGACGCCGTGACGTGCTCGTCCTGAGTTTCGGCGACACCCTTGTCATCAACACCCACTGACTGCGCACAGCAGGCGGCCACCATCCGCCGCCTGCTGTGCCGAACCCCCGGTCAGCTGTCGGTAGGGCGTCACGAATGTGGCGCGGCGCGTCTATCTAGTGACGGCAGACAGAAGGAAAGGAGGCGTTGTGAAGAGGCTCTGCAAGGCTCTGATAGCCATCGCTGCGGCCCTGACCGGCTGCCTGTGGCTGGCGCCGGCAGGTTCGGCGGCAACGCCGCCGGCTAGCTGGTCGTGGAGCGGCGACCGCTCCTACCACGTGGGATCGGTGTGGCGGCTCGCGTCCACGAACGGTGTTTACCGGGCGATATGGCAAAGCGACGGAAACTGGGTTGTCTATCACGGGAGGACGGCGATCTGGGCAAGCAGGACCGCGAGATGTTCCTCAGACATCATCTTCGGCGGCCAGGGTGTGATCAGCACCTACCAGACGAGCTGCCATCAGTTCGTGAACAACTCCTCTCTGAACAGTCGAAAGACGTATCGCTTGGCCATGCAGACCGACGGAAATCTCGTTGAATACACCGGCGCGTCAGGCGGCGTCGCTGTCTGGGCTACGAACACCGTCGGCAGGTAGTCCACGCCGGCAGCGGCGGACGGTGGACAGCAGGGTGTTCCGGTGAGGGTGCGCTAGCAGCCGCGCTCACGTGATGCGGATCTGCGGCGGACTGCTGCTGACGATCAGAACTCTTCCTCTCGGCATCCGTTCAAGCGCGCCCCAGAAGTTTCGACCGTGCTTGGGTCAGCCTCCAGGTAGGCCGTCATCCAGACAGAGAATATTTCCCTCGCTGTCCTTGAACCAGGCGGCTTTCCCCATACCCTCCATGGTGGCGACGCCGTCTTTCCACGAGACACCTGGCATGTCGTATTCCTCGAAGGTGACATCTTTGGCCTTGAGTTCACGCACTTCGGCCTCCACGTCGTCGACATGCCACTGGGCGATGGTGTGGCCGGCTTGCCCGGCGTATTGCGTCTCGTAGACGCTGAAGGTCGACCCACCGGCGGTCTTGTAAACCAGGATGACGCCGTCCATCTCGAAGGACGGCGTGAGCCCCAACTTGCCGGCGTAAAAGTCGCGCGCCCTTTTGAGATCACCGGCCGGGATGTTGGCCGTGACTGTGCTGTTGTTGAGCATCTCGCCTCCCGATTCGGACTTATCCGCGTCGGCACCCTCGTGTCGCAGTTCGCACGTTAGACCTGGTCGCCACCTGCGACAAGCAGCCAATGTGCCCGGCCGGATCGAGGTTGGCGCGGGTTCACGACCGGTAAACCTGTGTTGGAGGCTGATCAGGCTTGCGGATGCGGGTTCGCTGGTCACATCTGGCCCGACGTGCCCCGTCACCTAGCACGGCGTAGGCGGAGAAGGCGAGCTGCCGGGCTGCATCTGATGGCGGACCTAGGACGGCACAGTGGTTTGTCGGTCGCGTGCTGATGTCGAAGCGGACGCTATGTGGTTGCGGTCCCGGCCAATGGGCGGCCGGGACCGCGGAGAGGACGGCTAGCCTGCTGGCCGGCCTGGGGCGAGCGTATTGCCGGGACCACTCGGCGGTACCGGGGTGCCGTGGCCTGTCCGGCGGCCTGCGCTGGCCGGCGCTTGAACGACATCTTGACTGTCGCCGCTCGATTCAGGCGTTGATGGCTTGGCGGCCTTCGCCCTGGTCGCTGATCACGATCTTGCGGGGCTTGGCCTGCTCGGCCACGGGGATGCGCAGGGACAGGACCCCGGCGCTGTAGCTTGCGGCGATGTTGTCGGTGTCGAGGTTGTCGCCGAGGATCAGCTGGCGACTGAACACACCGCGGGCCCGCTCCGCAGCGATCATCTCGGTGTCGGCGTCGCGCGGCGGACGCTCGGCCTTCACGGTGACGACATTGCGCTCGACGTCAAGGTCGATCGAGTCCAGGTTGACCCCTGGCAGGTCGAACTCGACTACAAAGTGCTCGCCGTCCCGCCAAGCGTCCATCGGCATCACCGAGGGCCGGGCGAGGGTACCGTTGGTGCCCATCACCTGCTGGGTAAGCCGGTCCAGTTCACGGAATGGGTCGGTGCGCATCAGCATCGTCTCCACCTCCATAGTCTGACTCTGATGCTGTTTGTGGCCACCAGATCACGACTGTCGATCTCTGGCAGGCGCTATAGATTTGTTGTAGCACGCGTGGGATATTTGTGCAAGTGTCAGCTGGCGGCGGCGGAAGGAATGTCTCGATGAACAGCCCGAATCCTGACGTCGAGCGTGCCGTCTATGGCATCTCGGTCGCGGCCGAGTTGGTCGGCATGGGCGTCCAGACGCTCCGGCTGTACGAGGCTCGCGGGCTGCTGGAGCCGGACCGCACCGACGGCGGCACC
>JAVEET010000346.1 GCA_030840295.1 Pseudonocardiales bacterium | reverse complement strand
CGCCGTGTACTCGGCGATGTATCTGGCGATGACGATGCTCAGCCTGGCGGCGTTCTACATGGCCCAGGACGCGCTGTTCCTCGGGGTCGTGCAGGTCGTGGTCTATACCGGCGCGGTGATGATGCTGTTCCTGTTCGTGTTGATGCTGATCGGCGTGGACTCCGCGGAATCGTTGAAGGAGACCCTGCGCGGACAGCGGGTCGCCGCTGTGGTGACCGGCATCGCGTTCGGCATCCTGCTGGTCGCGGGGATCGGCAATGTCTCGACCGAAGGCTTCTCGGGACTTGTCGCCGCCAACTCCAACGGCAACGTCGAAGGCCTTGCGGCACTGATCTTCTCCCGCTACCTGTGGGCATTCGAGCTGACAAGCGCGCTGTTGATCACCGCGGCGGTCGGCGCAATGATCCTGGCGCACCGGGAGCGTTTCGAGCGACGCAAGAGCCAGCGCGAGCTTTCCGAGGAGCGCTTCCGCCCCGGCGGTCACGCCACCCCGCTGCCCAATCCGGGTGTGTACGCGCGCCACAACGCGGTCGATGTCGCCGCCCTGCTCCCCGACGGCTCGTACGCGCAGACGTCGGTGTCCCGAATATTGCGTACCCGCGGAGCCGACGGACTCGAGACTCCTTCCCCCGAAGCGGTCTCCGGCGTTTTTGAAGGCGGTTTGTCATGAATCCGGCCAACTACCTTTACCTTTCGGCACTGCTGTTCACCATCGGGGCTGCCGGCGTGCTGCTGCGGCGCAACGCGATCGTCATGTTCATGTGTGTCGAGCTGATGCTCAACGCCGTCAACCTGGCCTTCGTCACCTTCGCGCGCCTGCACGGCAAGCTCGACGGACAGATGATCGCATTCTTCACGATGGTGGTCGCCGCCTGCGAGGTCGTCATCGGCCTGGCCATCATCATGACGATTTTCCGTGCCCGCAAATCGGCGTCGGTTGACGACGCGAATCTACTCAAAGGCTGACAACGCCAAGATGATTCACTACACCTGGCTGCTCGTGGCACTGCCACTGGCGGGGGCCGCGATCTTGCTGTTCGGCGGTAGGCGCACCGACGCGTGGGGCCACTGGCTGGGCACGCTGGCGGCCCTGTCGGCCTTCGGTGTCGGCGCGACACTGCTCGCAGAGCTCGTCGGCCGGGACGAGGCCGACCGCGCCATCCATCAGAAGGTGTTCAGCTGGATACCGGTCAACGGCCTGCAGGTCGACTTCGGGTTGCAGATCGACCAGTTGTCCATGTGCTTCGTGCTGCTGATCTCCGGGGTCGGGTCGCTGATCCACATCTATTCCATTGCCTATATGGCCGAGGACCCGGACCGCCGCAGGTTTTTCGGTTATCTGAACCTGTTCCTGGCGTCGATGTTGCTGCTGGTAGTCGCCGACAACTTTGTGCTGCTCTACGTCGGCTGGGAGGGCGTCGGTCTGGCGTCCTACCTGCTGATCGGGTTCTGGTACCACAAGCCCACGGCGGCCACGGCGGCCAAGAAAGCGTTCGTGATGAACCGGGTCGGCGACGCTGGCCTGGCGTTGGCGATGTTCCTGATGTTCAGCACCTTGGGCACGGTGTCCTACAGCGGCGTGTTCGCCGGGGCGCCGGCGGCGAGCCAGGGCGTGTTGAACGCGACCGGATTGCTGCTGCTGTTGGGCGCCTGTGCCAAGTCCGCTCAGGTTCCACTGCAGGCCTGGCTGGGTGACGCGATGGAGGGTCCGACCCCGGTGTCGGCGCTGATCCACGCGGCCACGATGGTGACCGCCGGTGTCTACCTGATCGTGCGGTCCAACCCGCTGTTCAACCTGGCCCCCGATGCACGGTTGGGTGTGGTGACCGTCGGCGCCGTCACCCTGATGCTGGGAGCGTTCATCGGTTGCGCCAAGGATGACATCAAACGCGCACTGGCCGCCTCCACGATGAGCCAGATCGGCTACATGGTGCTGGCCGCCGGCCTGGGCCCGGCCGGCTACGCGTTCGCGATCATGCATCTGCTCACCCACGGCTTCTTCAAGGCCGGCCTGTTCCTCGGGTCCGGGTCGATCATCCACGCGATGCACGGAGAGCAGGACATGCGCCGTTACGGCGCCCTCCGCACGGCCCTGCCGATCACGTTCGCAACGTTCGGGCTCGGATACCTGGCGATCATCGGGGTGTGGCCGTTCGCTGGCTTCTTCTCCAAGGACGCGATCATCGAAGCCGCCCTGGGCGCCGGTGGGACCCAGGGATATGTGCTCGGCGGGGCGGCATTGCTGGGCGCGGGCATTACCGCGTTCTACATGACCCGCGTGATGCTGATGACCTTCTTCGGTAAGAAGCGGTGGGCGCCGGGTTCGCATCCGCATGAGTCGCCCGCCCTGATGACCGGGCCGATGGTCCTGCTGGCGTTCGGCTCGGTGTTCTCCGGCTTCCTGTTCACCTACGGCGACTCCTTGCAGCACTGGCTCGAACCCGTCGTCGGAACCCACGAAGAATCCGCCCCGGTGGTACCGGCATGGGCGGTCAGCGCGCTGGCGCTGGCGGTTGTCTTCGTCGGCGTCGCGGTGGCCTACCGGAAGTACGGCGGCAAGGTCGAGATTCCGCGGGTGGCCCCGGCTCGAGTTTCGGTACTGACGGCGGCCGCACGGGCCGACGGCTACGGCGACGCCTTCAACGAGGAGGTTTTCATGCGCCCCGGTGCGCAACTGACGCACGCGCTGGTCGCCGTCGACGACGCCGGCGTGGACGGCTCGGTGAACGCCTTGGCGGCGCTGGTGGGCCGGACATCGAATCGGCTGCGAGGCATGCAGACCGGCTTCGCCCGCAATTACGCGTTGTCCATGCTGGTGGGTGCGGCCCTGGTCGCCGGCGCGCTTCTGGCGGTGAACCTGTGGTGAATTCGGGAACGCCGTGGCTGAGCGTGCTGTGGCTGGTGCCGCTGGCGGGCTCGGTGCTGATCATTCTGCTGCCCCCCGGGCTGCGCCAGGCCGCCAAGTGGACGGGCGTGGTGGTCAGCATCGGAACGCTGGCGGTGTCGCTCGTCGTCGCGACCGGATTCAAGGCCGGCGGCGATACCTACCAGTTCACCGAAAAGCATTCGTGGATACCGGCT
>JAVEET010000343.1 GCA_030840295.1 Pseudonocardiales bacterium | reverse complement strand
GAGGATCTGGCCTGCGCCGCGGTTCCGATCCGCCATCCGCTGACTGGGATGACGGTCGGGACCGTCGACCTCACATGCCTGTGCGTGGACGCCGGACCGCTGCTGATCACGCTGGCCAAAACCACGGCGGAACAGATCCAGCAGGCGCTGGTCGCCGACAGCAGAGCTACGGCCGTCCTGCTCTTCGAGGAGTACCTGCGCACGTGCAAGGGGACCGGCGGGATCGTGTTCGCCGTCGGCAAGGACGTCGTTCTGATGAACGATCACGCTCGTCAACTACTCGATCCCACCGACCAGTCCTTGCTGGTCGAACAGGCTGGCGACATGGTGACCGAGCCGGCCTCCCGGCCGGCACAGATCACACTGTCTTCCGGAGCCGAGGCCCGGCTGTACTGGCACCCGATTCGCGAGGCTGATCTGGTCTACGGTGCGGTTGTAGAGGTGAAGCTCTCCAGTGCGGGACATCGGCACACCAGGGACGACGACCCGCCTACCCGCCAAGGTCTGCCGGGTCTGGTCGGTTCGGGATCGCTATGGCTGCGCGGATGTTCCGAAGTCGAGAGTGCCTACGAGTCCGGTGAGTGGGTGGCGCTCGAAGGCGAGCGGGGTGTCGGGAAGCTGGCTGTACTGCGGGCGATTCACCAGGCTCACAACCCGGCGGCTCGCTTCCGGGTGATCGAAGCCGAGGAGGTGGCAGGCTCGGCCCCATCGGTCCAACTGCTTGGCGAACTGCTCGACGGCGCGGGCGGCGCGGTGGTGGTACGACATATCGATAGGCTGAGAGCGGACGACTGTCTGAAGCTGGCCGATCAGCTGCGAACCGCTCGTGCGGAACAACGCGAGCGCCCCGTCTGGGTCGCCGTGACTAGCAACGTTGCGACGACAACGGACGATCAAGTCGATTTGCTCAGATTGTTCCCCAGAACGGTAGAGATCCCGCCGCTGCGGCATCACATCGACGACCTAGCTGACCTCGTACCGCTCTTCCTTCGCCGGCTGAATCGCAGCGAACTGGTCTGCTCCGGTGACGCCATCAAGCTGATGATGCGCGCGAGCTGGCCCGGCAACATCCAGCAGGTCTGTGATGTGCTCAACGAAGTGGTACATCACCGCCGAACCGGAGTTATCCAGCCTGCCGAGCTGCCACCCGAATGTCAGACTGTAAGCCGCCGAGTGCTGAGTCCACTCGAATCGATGGAGCGCGACGCCATCGTGCGGGGCTTGTTGAGTGCAGGTGGTCGCAAGGACGAGGCAGCCCGGTCGCTGGGCATGTCGCGAGCGACGATCTATCGCAAAATTCACGAGTACGGCATCGTGACCCGGTGAACCGACTCAGACCGCGCGCCGCCGGCGCCGACGATTCCGCTCACGACCTGTCTCAGGAGACGCGCGCACGCAAGGCACAGATTCCAACAAATGCCCCGCCAACACCGCCTGGAAGAAAGGAATATCATGTCGACCGAACAGGCTCATGACGTTGTCGCTACACCCGCTCCACCGTCACCCCTCGGCGGTGACCCGCTTGTCCTCGGCTTGCCGTGCTTCATTGTCGGTTCCGTAGCGCTGGGCCTCGTCCTTACGACGTTCGTCCCCGCCGCAGCCGTCGGCGCTTCCCTTGCCATTCTTGTCGCCGCCACCGGCGTGGGGCTGCTGCTATCCACGGCATGGGCGGCGGCTCTCGGGCAGAGCGCCGTCGCGGGCGTGCTGGGTATCTTCGCCGGATTTTGGCTCAGTTACTCCGCCCTTGTGCTCGGCTTGACGCACAACTGGTTTGGCATCCCAGCGGGGAACGCGGTAAGGACACAAGAACTCTTCCTGACCGCTTGGCTGGTCCTCATGGTCCTACTGACGCTGGCCACGCTTCGCCTGCCGAGCGCATATACCCTGCTGTTCGCCCTAGTCGCCCTCGCGTTGCTACTCGTTCTTCTCGCGACAGTAAACTCGTCGACCGGCCTCCAGAAGACAGCCGGCGTTGTTGTCTTCGCCTTCGCCGCCGTGGGTGCATACCTCTTCCTGCATGTGACATCCCTAGCAACCGGGGGCAAAGCCCTACCCTTGGGCAGGCCAGTTCTCGGCGGCACTCTACGGATACGCACGTCCGCCAGGCCAACGCGCGCAAGGCCGGCGTGACCCCAAACGCGCGGACCCGGATCCACGCCGTCGTGCGCCCCGCGCCGTTATCCGATGACTGCTGGCCAGGACCAGCGGATCGGCGGGGCGAGCAACTCCTGCCGTAGGAGGACGAGCTGCTAATGGTCATCGGCGACATACTCGTTCTCGCTGTCGTTTTCGGGGCCGTGGTCGCCATCGTCGTGGGCGTTTCGAGGATCCGGACACCTCCCTGGACGAACGCAGAGTGGGTCGCCGAACACATCACCGCCGGCGACCGCACGGTGGTGGTGGTGGCAAGAAAGCTGAGCAACCGCGACCGTTCGCGCAGCGAGATCGCCGAGAGGCGCGAGATCGGCGGCGTCGCGAACGCTGATCCCGACTACGAACGAAAGCTCCTCGACCTGCTGGAGA
>JAVEET010000338.1 GCA_030840295.1 Pseudonocardiales bacterium | reverse complement strand
TTGCTGACAAAGGCTAATATTGGCTGTTCCCGGCGTCGACGGTCATCGCGAGGGCCGTCACGTAGCGGGACTCATCAGAGGCCAGGAAGAGCACGGCGTTGCTGATGTCACTGACGTCGGTGAAGTCTACCGGCAGGCTGTTGGTGAACATGCCGCCCAGCCGTGGGTTGGCAGCAATGGCCTCACCGACCGTCTGCGCCCCGTCGCCGCCACCCATCGCTGTATCCACCCCCGTCGGGTGCACGCTGTTGACACGGATGTGGTGCTGAGCCAGCTCGTGGGCGAATGCCCTGGCAATGCCGGTCAATCCGTGCTTGCTGGCTACGTAGGGAACCATGAACGGGATTGCCTTGAGACCAGCTACCGAACTGGTGATGATCACCGATCCGCCGCCGCCCGCAATGAGGTGATCGGCACTGACCATCACGGTGTTCCAGGAACCGGTCAGGTTGACGTCGAGCGTGTCTTGCCAGATCTCGGGTGTCACGTCCTGCCACGCCCGCATGATGCAGATGCCGGCGTTGGCGACAACAATGTCCAATCGGCCGAATTCAGCGACTCCTTCGTCGACGGCCGCTCGCAGCGCACCGGCATCTCGGACGTCGGCCTGCCGCGCGATGATCCGCTGTCCGGTCGCCTCGACGGCCTTCACCGTGCCGGCGAGATCCTCGGCGGTGGCGGCCGCATAGGTCACGCCGCGGACCGGACCACAGAGGTCGACCGCGATGATGTCGGCACCCTCCTCGGCCAGCCGCACGGCATGTGATCGGCCCTGCCCCCGGGCTGCGCCCGTGATGAAGGCAACCTTGTCCTGTACCCGTCCCATCGGATTCCTCTCGATACAACCGCGAATTGTCTCAGCGAGCGAGCAGCCCGGCATCCACCGGCAGCGAGACGCCGGTGATGTAGCGGGCGTCCTCGGAGGCGAGGAAGATGATCGCGTTGCTGATGTCCTCGGGCTCGACCCATGGCACCGGCAACGGGTGCATCTGTGTCATCACCGACACCACGTCGTCCGGACCGGGATTTTCCAGGTCCGGTCGGAACAAACCCATCGTCACTTTGTTCAACACCATCGGAGTCGAGACGTTGGACGGATTGACGGTGTTCACCCTGATGCGATGCGGCCCCAGCTCGGTGGCCAGGCTCTTGGCCAGGCCGATCAGGCCGTGCTTGGTGGCGCTGTAGGACGACGCTCCGGTCGTACCGCGCAGCCCCAGCACTGAGCTGATCAGCACGACCGATCCACCCCGATCCGCCTCGATCATCGAGGGGACGGCGGCCTTCACCGTATGAAACACGCCGGTCAGGTTGATATCGATGACGTCCTGCCACTGCTGCTCGGTCAGCGTCCAGGTGTAACCGAAGTTGATGATTCCGGCGTTCGCCACCACGATGTCCAGGTGCCCGAAGGCGGCCAGCCCGGCAGCGACCGTCTCGTCCATCGCTGCCTGGTCACGGACGTCGGCGGTGCGGGCAATGATCCGGCCGCCCGTCTTCTCGACCAGTTGAACCGTCTCTTCCAGCTCGCCCGGTTCGGGCATCGGGTACGGAACGGACTCGATCGGTGCAACCAGATCCACCGCGATGATGTCGGCGCCCTCCTCGGCCAGCCGAACGGCGTGCGACCTGCCCTGCCCCCGGGCCGCACCGGTGATCAGCGCGACCTTGCCGTCAAGCTTGCCCACGCCGCTGACGGTGTCCCTGCCGGTGTCCCGGCCGATGTGCTTGCCCATGCTCATGCCCGTCCCTCGCCGATCAGTCGCCGGTGGCGGCGGTCTGGCCAGCCAGCCGACCGAAGAACGTTCCGTCACCGAGTGAGATTCCGCTGCAGTACCCGTGCACCGCGAGGCCGGCGGACGCGCGGCCCGCGGCAAACAGGCCCGAAATCACCGAGCCGTCGACGTCCAGCACGTGCCCAGTGACGTCGGTCCGCAGACCGCCCATGGTGAACGCCGAAATCGGGAAGCTCTGATTGCGAAGATCCAGCACGGCATAGGGGGGTTCAAGTGGTTGCAACCAGCGAGGGCCTTTGTGGAAGAGCGGATCCCTCCCCTCGGCCGCACCTCGGTTGTAGTAGGCGACGGTGTCCTCAAGGGAGCCAACAGGCAGGCCGATCTGCGTTTCGAGCTCGGCGAGCGAGTCCGATGCCCAGGACGGCCGTAGCCAGGAGCTCTCCATGAAGATGTTGTCATCGACGACCAGGAAGCACTCGGAGTTCTGTCGGTATACCGTCTCGGTGCCGAGCCGGCCATAGTAGGTGTCCTCGTTGATGTATCGCCTGCCCAGAGTGTTCACGAGGATGCCCTTGATGAACGAGATGTGCGGGGTGTTCACCAGTGTGGCGTCGGCACAATCCATGTGGATGGCATCGGCGCCGACCATCTGGGCCATCCGGATGCCGTGACCGTCCTGGCCACCATGTCCGAGCTTGGCAGCACCGGTAAGGACCGGCGTGCAGTACTCCGCCAACATCTCGTCGTTGTAGATGAATCCGCCGGTCGTGATGATGACACCCCGCTTGGCTCGTACCCGCACCGGCTCGCCGAAGCTGCGCCCCTCGACGCCGACAACCCGGCCGGACGAATCGACGATCAGCCGCTCGACCCCGGTGTTGTAGACACATTCGACCCCTGAGCGCTCCCCTGCCGCGAGCATGCTCTTGAGCACCGCGCCCTCGAACAAATCCTCCTGGCCTTCTGGATCGCGGGGCATGTGCCCACGCGGAACCGCATTGACCAGCTGGTTGAACGGGTATGCCTGCTCCCCACCGGTCCACACCAGCCCGCCGCCGGCGTATTCCTGGGCGCCGACCTGTACGAAGCCGTCCGGATCCGGGGTCGCCAGCGGGGTTCCCTCGGTATCCGGCCCAGTGATCAAAGCGACGCCGCAGTCGACCAGCCAGTTGTAGTGGTCGACGCTGCGGTCGCAGTAGATCCGCAGTTTGCCCTCGTCCACTCCCGGGCCAAGTGCGGCCTGCAGGAACGTGTACATGTCATCGGCGCTGTCCGCATGGCCCATCGCCTTCTGCATGGCCGTGCCGCCACCGAGGTAGAGGATGCCGCCACAGGTACCCTCCGAGCCACCGCCGCGCTCGAGCGCAACGACCTTCGTCTTGCCGTCGGAAGCGCCCAGGGCCGCAGAGACACCCGAGATGCTGTAACCGACCACGACCACGTCGGCTTCGATGTCCCAGTTGCCCACAGCATCCTCATGCAGCGGCTTTGCCGAGGCTTTCGCGGCCATCCGTACCCCCTCGATCGTCTGTGGCAGCGTCGCGCTGCCGGATATACCGTGCCACGTCTGCGCTGCGATGGCAGAGACCGTGCCATCCGGCGGGACAAGCCGCCGATTAGCCCCGGGCAACGGTGCAGAGTGACCACATGATGGCTGGACTGGCTAGCGCGACGGATGTATTCAACGAGGAGTTCTTCGAGGACCCGTATCCGAGCTATCACCGGTTTCGCAACCAGGACCCTGTCCTGCAATTGCCTTTCAACCTGCAACTGGAGCAAGCCCAGGAGACTTATCACGACGATGCTGACAGCTGGCTGGTCACCGGCTTCGACGCCTGCTCCGAGGCTCTGCGCAACCACCAGGTGGACACGGCCGGCGACGGTGCGGTCGACGTGGTCAGCGCGCTGGCAGAACCGTTGCCTATTCTGGTGATCGCATCGCTGATCGGGGTACCACCGGAGGACCTGCCCCAGTTCAAGGAGTGGTCCGACGCGATGGTGGCGTTGCCCACGCCGGAGACCATCACGTCGAACCGGGCCAAGACCCTGGCCATGCACGACTACATCGGCGCGATGCTGAGTGTCCGACGGGCCGAACCGACCGATGACTTCATGAGCACGCTCATCACTGCCGGTGGGTCGGATGAGCCCTTGGAGGACTGGGAGATCACCAGCTTCTGCGTGCTTCTGCTGTTGGCCGGCAATGAGACGACCAGGAATCTGGTGAGCTGCCTGATGAACGTCGCGGCGGACCGGCCAGACACGTGGCGGGCCTTGCGCGACGATCGCTCGCTGATCCCGGGTGCCATCGAGGAGTCGCTGCGCTTCGACAGTCCGGTACAGATCCTCAACCGCTGGACGACCGAGGACACCGCACTCGGCGGCCACCTGTTGCCTGCCGGTTCCAACGTCGCGGTTGCCTACGCCGGCGGAAATCGGGACCCCGAAAGCTTCGCTGACCCGGACCGCTTCCTCTTCGACCGGCCCGCCAAGCAGCACCTGGCCTTCGGCCTGGGCATCCATTTCTGCCTCGGCGCACCACTGGCCCGCTTGGAGGCATCGGTAGTGCTGGATGAGCTGCTCGAGCGGTACCCATCGATCAGCCGCGCGGCACCTGCACAGTTCCAGCGGATGTCCCGAGTGATCCGCGGGCTCACCGCCCTTCCGATCGACTTCACGGGCCGGTGATGGCGGTGCCGAACCTGGACACCGAGATCAAGCTCGCCGACATCGAATACCCTTATATCGACGGGGCGCGCTCGCAGCTGACCGGCGAGGGCGTCTTCCCGGCGATCGATCCGGCCACCGAGCGAATCCTGACCCAAGTGGTGCAGTGCGGTCCGCAACACGTCGAGCAGGCCGTCCTGGCAGCCACCGCGGCACAACGTCGCTGGGCGGCGACCAGCGCCGACAGCAGGGCGCAAGCGCTGTGGCGCTGGGCCGAACTCATCTGTGAGTCTCAGGACGAACTGGCGATGCTGGACACCCTCGATATCGGCAGACCCATCCGTGACACCGTCGGCGACCCACAAGTCGCTGCCAGAGCGGCCCGGTACTGGGCCGGGATGACCGATCAGATCCGCGGCGAGCAGCTGCCGACTATCGGCGGTCACCTGTCTTATACCGTCCGGGAGCCAGTTGGTGTCGTCGCGGTAATCCTTCCGTGGAACGGTCCCGTCGTGAGCATGCTGAACCGGGTCGCTCCGGCATTGGCATGCGGGAACGGAGTCGTGCTCAAACCTTCGGAGCTCTCGTCCATATCGGCCGGCCGGCTGGCCGAGCTCGCCGTGATTGCCGGTATCCCGGCCGGCCTGCTGAACGTGCTCACTGGCGATGGCACCGTCGGTGCTGCTCTGACAAGCCATCCGGGCGTGCATGCCATCTCCTTCACCGGCAGCGTCGGAGTCGGGCGCGAGATCGCCGGTACCGCCGCTCGCGCATTCAAGACGCTGACCCTGGAGATGGGTGGCAAGTCCCCTAACCTCATTTTTGCCGATGCTGACCTGCCGGCGGCCGTCGCAGCCGCAACGTGGGGTGTTTTCGCCAACTCCGGTCAGGTCTGTTGCGCCTCGACGAGACTGCTGGTGCAGCGCTCGGTCAGCGCCGAGGTCGTTGCCGCGATCTCGGCGCAGGCAGCGCGGCTGCGCGTGGGCGATCCCCTGGACCGGGCGACCCAGCTCGGTCCCGTGGTGTCGGAGAAACAGCACGAGCGGGTGATGCAGTATCTCGACGAGGCGGCAGCACAGGGAGCGCACCGGGTGGGCGAACCTTCCGGCCGGGTTCTTCCCGGCCAGGGCTACTACGTAGAGCCGCTGGTGTTGCAGGGCTTGGACCCGCAATCGACCGTGGCTCGTGAGGAAATCTTCGGCCCGGTCCTGTCGGTGCTGGAGTTCGACGACGAGGAGGAGGCGTTGGCCATGGCCAACGACACCCGCTACGGGCTGGCCGCGAATGTGTGGACCAGCGATGTCGGTCGAATGCTTCGGCTCGCCGACGGGCTCGAGGCCGGCACGATCTGGGGAAACAGCTCCCGGGTGATGGACCCGGCGTTGCCGTTCGGTGGATTCAAGGACAGCGGTGTCGGAAATGCCTACGCCGACGGTGCCATCGCCGGGACCACCCGGCTCAAGCGCGTATCGATCCGCTACCGCGACGATGCCCAGCTGCCGCGCTGGGCCGGGTGATTCAGCCGCCGGTGTCGCCGAGATACAAGCCTGAGAGCTCGCTCTCCACCTCGTGCGGGCTACCGGCCATCACGATCCGGCCGGTGGTCACCACTACGGCCGAGGACGCAATCCCGAGGATCGTGCGGGCGAATTGTTCTACCGCGACCACCGTTACGCCGTCCTGGGCGATCTGAGCGACGAGCTCGTAGAGCGTCTCCACGATCTTGGGTGCCAGACCCATCGACAGCTCATCGATCAACAGCAGGCCAGGCGTGGTGGCTACCGCCCGGGCCAGGGCGAGCATCTGCTGTTCCCCGCCGGACATCGTTCCGGCCAGCTGCTTGCGCCGCTCCGCCAGCCGTGGAAACTGTTCGTAGGTTCGCTGCTCGATCTCACTCGTACTCGCGCCGAGGTGACTGATCAGGCGCAGGTTCTCTTCCACCGTGAGGTTCGGAAACACCCCGCGTCCCTCGGGGATCAGGCATACCCCGCGCCGGGCCAGCTCGTCAGGACGGGCCCGCACGACGTCGCGGCCGCCGAGCAACACCGACCCGCCGGACGGCGCATGCAGGCCGGCCACAACGCGCAACATGGTTGACTTGCCGGCACCGTTCGGCCCGAGTACGGCGAAGATTCCACCTGCGGGAACGACCATGTTCATGCCGTGCAGGACCTCGATTGCCCCGTACGATGCGCGCAGGTCGCGCAGCTCGAGGATCGGTGTGGGCGCCAGGACCGGATCCGGCGCCAGCCGTTCGTTAACCGATATCGTTGCGGAATCGGTCATCAGACGTTCACCTC
>JAVEET010000318.1 GCA_030840295.1 Pseudonocardiales bacterium | reverse complement strand
AGTTGCACGACCGGATCCCCGCGGTCGTCGGCTCGGCAGTACAGACCGGCGTCGAACAGGGCCTTTGACAGGAACCCGCGCAGCAGCCGCTCGGACTCGTCGTCGTCGAACGTCTCCTTGGTGGCCTTGTCCTTGACCAGTTCGATTCCGTAGAAGTAGCCGTCCCCACGGACATCGCCCACGATCGGCAGATCGTTCAGCTTTTCCAACGTGGCCCGGAAGGCGCCCTCGTTGTCCAGCACGCGCTGGTTCAGCCCCTCCTTCTCGAACAGATCGAGATTGGCCATAGCCACCGCCGCGGAAACCGGATGGCCACCGAAGGTATAGCCGTGCGGGAAGGATGCAGTGCCTTTCAGATACGGTTCGGCCAGCCGGTCGGAGATCACGCAAGCGCCGATGGGCGAGTAGCCCGAGGTCATGCCCTTGGCACAGATGATCATGTCGGGGATGTAGTCGAATTTCTCGCAGGCAAACGTCGGACCGAGCCGGCCGAAGGCGCAGATGGTCTCGTCCGATACCAGCAGGACGTCGTACTTGTCGCAGATCTCGCGCACGCGTTGGAAGTAACCGGGCGGGGGCGGGAAGCAACCACCGGAGTTCTGCACCGGCTCCAGGAACACGGCCGCGACGGACGCCGGGCCCTCCATGATGATGGCTTGCTCGATCTGGTCGGCCGCCCAACGCCCGAACGCGACCGGGTCGTCACCGAAGACCGGCGCACGGTAGATGTTGGTGTTGGCAACCTTGTGGGCACCTGGGACCAACGGCTCGAACATGGTCTTGGCGTCCGGGATTCCGGTGATCGACAAGGCGCCCTGTGGGGTGCCGTGGTACGCGACGTAACGCGAGATTACCTTGTACTTCTCTGGCTTTCCGGTGAGCTTGAAGAACTGCTTGGCCAGCTTCCAGGCCGTTTCTACCGCTTCACCGCCGCCGGTGGTGAAGAAAACCCGGTTGAGGTCGCCAGGCGCTGCGTCGGCCAGCCGCTCGGCCAGCTGAATGGCCTGCGGGTGGGCGTAGGACCACAGCGGGAAGTACGCCAGTTCGGAGGCCTGCTTGGCCGCGGCCTCGGCGAGCTCGCGCCGTCCATGCCCGACCTGCACGGTGAACAACCCGGACAGTCCGTCCAGGTAGCGACGTCCATGGATGTCGTAGATGTAGGCGCCCTCACCCCGGACGATCGTGGGTACCGGCGACGTGTCATAGGTGGACAGCCGCGTGAAGTGCATCCACAGATGGTCGCGTGCGGAGTTGGAGAGCTGCTCGGCGCTGAATTCGGTGCCGTGCGAGCCATAGAATCCTGCATGCTCGAAACTCGAATTGCTTGTCATGCGATACCCCAGTTGTAGGTTTGTTTCTTCAGCTTCAGGTACATGAAGGTTTCGGTGCGCCGGACACCCGGCAGTTTGCGGATCCGGTCGTTTATCAGCTCCAGCAGGTGATCGTCGTCCACGACGACCGCCTCGGCGAGGATGTCGAACGATCCGGCGGTCAGGACGACGTAGACGATTTCGGGGATCTCGACCAGCAGTTCCACCGTCGAGTTCAGGTCGCCCTCGACGTTGATGCCGATCATCATCTGCCGGGCGAACCCGATCTGCTGTGGATCGGTGACGGCGACGATCTGGACCATGCCGGAGTCGATGAGTTTCTGGACCCGCTGGCGAACTGCGGCTTCGGACAAGCCGACGGCCTTACCGATGGACGCGTACGGTCGGCGTCCGTCCTGTTGCAGCTGCTCGATGATCGCCTTGGAGGTGTCATCCGGCTGTTGCTTACGCTGACGGTTCTTGGCCGGTGGTGCCATGCTGCGAATAATGCTAGACAAGTTGGCCGAATGCAAGTGATTCCGTAGGTATTTCGCCTCGTGACCCACCAAATCGGAATATTGGGCACCGATTTTTGTCGAGGACACAAGGCTACTTGCGCCGGTGCGTGAAACTTCGCGGTGACCATGGCGACACTTGGCGTAAACGACCCTGAGGTTCAGTAACCGCGTCAGAAATAACGATCACCTCTGGATTTCGTTGCGACAGGCGCACGATCGCACGGAAACGCTTGTCATGATCCCTAGGCGCATGGCACGATCCGGGACGCCGACCCGTGCCGGTGCGCGGCATGGGCGCGGGCGGCCGGACGCAGCCAAGGGCCCGGTTTCGTGAACTGCTCGTCGAGGATGAAGGGACTACATAGTGTCCTCTGCTCGTAGGAATCGCATCGACATCTCGCCGGACCTGGCGCGCGGCCTGGTCAGCCGGCGGTCGATGCTCGCGGGGATCGGGGTCGTCGGTCTCGGTTCCCTGCTGGCGGGCTGCGGGACCACAGGCATCGCCTACACCGGATCCGAAGTAGGCAAGGCTTCGCCCGACAAGTCGGCTGCCGAGAGGCTGGTGAACTGGTCGAACTGGCCCGAGTACATCGACGTCAACGACAAGACCAAGAAGCGCCCGACACTGGAAGACTTCACCAAGAAGACCGGTATCAAGGTCAACTACACCGAGGACTACAACGACAACGACGAATTCTTCGCCAAGATAAAGCCACAACTGGCAGCAAACCAGGACACCGGTCGTGACGTCTGGTGCTCCACGGACTGGATGGTCGCGCGGCTGATCCGCTTCAACTGGCTGCAGAAGCTGGACAAGACGAACATGCCGAACGCCAAGAACCTGGTCGACGGCCTGGCGAAGGTCAGCTTCGACCCGGACCGGGTGTACTCGATCCCCTGGCAGTCCGGTTTCACCGGTATTGGTTACAACCCCAAGTCGACCAACGGCAAGAAGATCACCTCGATGGATCAGTTGCTCCACGACCCGATCCTCAAGGGCAAGGTGACCTTGCTCAAGGACTTCCGCGACACGCTCGGGTTGATGTTGCTCGCGATGGGCAAGAACCCCGCGAAATTCAGTGATTCCGACTTCGATGCGGCGCTGAAGCAGATCGAGGACGCCAAGAAGCGCGGGCAGCTCAAAGGATTCACCGGCAACGAGTACGGCCAGGGCCTGGCGTCCGGTGACATCGCCGCCTGTACTGCGTGGACTGGCGACGTGGTCCAGTTGAAGGCGGACGATCCCAATCTCGGATACGTCCTACCCGCAGGCGGTCACATGCTGTGGTCGGACAATTTCGTCATCCCGAACAAGGCGCAGCACAAGAAGAACGCCGAGTTGTTGATCGACTACTACTACGACCCGTCGGTCATGGCGACCGTCGAGGACTACGTCAATTACATCCCGCCCGTGAAAAGGGTCAAGGAAGAACTGCTGAAAAGCGATCCCGCAGTAGCCGACGACCCGCTGATCTTCCCGGACGAGAAGGTGCAGGCCCAGTCCCATGTGTTCATGGGCCTGGATGCCGAGAAGGACACCCGTTACACCGGCGCATGGCAGCAGCTCATCAACGGGTGAGCGTTGCCTCGCCGGCTCCAAATTGAACCGATCGACCGCATTCCTGCAGCATCAGCGACTTGAAGAGATGGGGCCACCACAGTGCCGAAAAATGAAGCCAGCGTTCAACCGACCGGCTCCGGTGACCTGGTCATGTCATCGTTGGTCAAGACCTTCGGGCCGTTCACGGCGGTGGACGACCTGTCCCTGACCATTCCGCAGGGATCGTTCTTCGCGCTGTTAGGCCCATCCGGTTGCGGAAAGACCACGACCCTGCGGATGGTGGCCGGTTTGGAGGAGCCGACCTCGGGCACCATCCACATCGGCAGCTCTGAGCTCACGGGCACCAAGCCTTATCAGCGTCCGGTCAACACGGTCTTCCAGAGTTACGCCCTGTTCCCGCACATGACCGTCTGGGACAACGTCGCCTTTGGGCTCAAACGCCGCAGCCAGGCCAACGTCAAGAAGCAGGTCGACGACGTCCTCGAGCTGACCGAACTCACGACGCTGGCCAAGCGCAAGCCGGCCCAGCTCTCCGGTGGTCAGCAGCAGCGGGTCGCGCTGGCCCGCGCAATCGTGAACAAGCCGGCGGTGTTGCTGCTCGACGAGCCCCTCGGCGCGTTGGATCTGAAGTTGCGACGGCAGATGCAGATGGAACTGAAACGCATCCAGACCGAGGTGGGGCTGACGTTCGTACATGTCACCCACGATCAGGAGGAGGCGATGACCATGGCCGACACGATCGCAGTGATGAACGCGGGCCGGATCGAGCAGATGGGTCCGCCGGCCGAGCTCTACGAACAGCCCAGGACAACCTTTGCCGCGAACTTCCTCGGGCAGTCCAACCTGATCAGGGCGACGGTCAAGGAACGCGTCGGCGATTCGGTGGTTGCCGCGCTGCCCACGGGCACCTTGCGGGTGGCGGTGTCGCGAGTACCCGAAGGGGTCAACGAGATCCTCGTTGGGATTCGGCCGGAGAAGATCAAGCTGCACGACGAACCGGTCACCGCCGTCGACGGTCCGGTCGGTGAGAACACCATCACCGGCGGCCGGGTCATCGACGCCAGCTTCATCGGCGTGAGCACCCAGTACCTCGTGAAGACCCAATGGGGACAAGAGGTCATGGTGTTCGAACAGAATCAGGGCATTGCGAACCTGAACGCGGTGGGCGACCTGGTCACGATGTCGTTCTCGGCCGACCACGCATTCGCCCTGGACGCCGGCCAGGATGTCTCTGCCGGCATCGAATTCGATCCCGAGGCCCTCTGATGGCCGCCCTGGCCGAGCCGGTCGCCGGTCGCAGCAAAGGCGCCAGGCCGAGTCGGCGTGGCCGTCCGAGCTGGTTGCCTCCGTTGTTCCTGATGATCCCGGGAGCGATCTGGCTCGGAGTTTTCTTCGTCGTACCACTGGTGTTCTTGGTCTCCCAGTCGATCCAGAGCGGGAGCGTCGCCGACGGCTACAAGGTGACCTGGCACTTCGCCAATTACACCTATGCCTTCCAGCATTTCTGGCATCAGTTCGTGCGTTCGTTGGTCTACGCGCTGCTGGCCACCATCTTCTCGCTGCTCATCGGCTACCCGCTGGCCTATGCCATCGCCTTGAAGGCCGGACGTTTCAAGAGCATCCTGCTGGTCATCGTGATCGCGCCGTTCTTCACGAGCTTCCTGTTGCGCACCCTGGCCTGGCAGACGATTCTCGCCGGAGACGGCCTAGTCGTGCGCTTCTTCCGGTCCACGCATCTGATCGCGGTCACGAACTGGTTGCACCTGACCAACGGCGACCAGCTCCTCAGCTCGCCCCTCGCCGTTGTCTCGGGCCTGACATACAACTTCCTGCCATTCATGGTGTTGCCGCTGTTCGCCAGTCTCGAGCGACTCGATCCGCGTCTGCTCGAGGCGTCCGGTGACCTCTATGCCCGGCCCATCGTGGCGTTTAGGCACGTGACGCTGCCGTTGTCGTTGCCCGGCATCGTGGCCGGCACACTGCTCACCTTCATCCCAGCGGCAGGCGACTTCATCAACGCCCAACTGCTCGGCAATACCAACACGACCATGATCGGTTCGGTGATCAACAGCCAGTTCCTCACCGTCCTCGACTACTCCGGCGCCGCCGCCCTGTCCGTGGCGTTGATGGCGACGATCGTGGTGCTGGTTGCGCTCTACGTCCGCAAGGCCGGAACGGAGGAACTGGTCTGATGAGCGCCTCGGTAGCAACCGGGCGGCAAACCGCCCAGCGGCGGGCACCGATCCGTCGGCGCAGGCGTTCGCCGTGGGCCTTTGTGCGCGACAACATCGTCTGGGTCGCGGCGACCCTGGCTCTGATCTATCTGCTGTTGCCCAACGTCATCGTGGTGCTGTTCTCGTTCAATAAACCCAACGGCCGGTTCAACTACACCTGGCAGCGATTCTCCCTCGATGCGTGGAAGAATCCTTGCGGTGCTCCCGGCATGTGCAAGGCACTCGGTCTGTCCCTCAAGATCGGCATCTCTGCGACGATCGTGGCGACGATCCTCGGCACCTTGCTGGCATTCGCCCTCGGTCGTTACCGGTTCCGGGGCCGGTCCGCGGTCAACCTACTGATCTTCCTGCCCATGGCTACGCCCGAGGTAGTCATGGGCTCGTCCCTGCTGACCCTGTTCGCGAGCCGGCATGTCGGCCTGGGTTTCAAGACCATCCTGGTGGCCCACATATTGTTCTGCCTCAGCTATGTCGTGGTGACCGTGAAGGCGCGAATCGCCGGTCTCGATCCTCGACTGGAACAGGCCGCGTCCGATCTGTATGCCAACGAGTTCCAGACCTTCACGCGGATCACGCTGCCGTTGGTCGCGCCGGGCATCGCGGCCGGAGCGTTGCTGGCATTCTCGTTGTCCTTCGACGATTACATCGTGACCAACTTCAATGCATCACCGTCGTCGACAACGTTCCCCATGTTCGTCTGGGGCTCGGCTCAACGTGGCACACCGGTCCAGATCAACGTGATCGGAACCGCGATGTTCGTGCTCGCGGTGACCGCGGTTGCCATCGGGCAATTCGTGGGACGTCGACGGACTCGGTGATCTTCCGGCCACAAACCCGATCGTGTAACAACCGGCAGCCGGAGCATGCCGGTTGTTACACGATCGGGTCGTTTACCGGCGCCACTGGGTCTTGCGACGCTGTCGATCCCAGATCAGGCCACCAGCCAGGGCCAGCATGGTGAGCAGGATGCCGACCGAGCCGGCCATGTTGTAGTGCGTCGTCGTCAGGTACAGCCCGAGGACCAGAACCGAAAACCATCCCATGATCTGGCGGCCCTTGCTGAACTCGTGATGCCAGCCCCAATCCTCCGGACGCTCATGCTCGGCATGCGGCTCGGAGCCATCGGTCAACTGGTGTCCGTGGTCGGCTGCCATGTGACATCTCCTCCTGACGGCTGGAATGGGGCTCGCAGTACGCCTGTCATTCTGGCATCGGAGACAATGACCGGGTGACCCGACCCGTCCAATCCCGCCGCATCGTTCTGCTCGGCTCAACCGGATCGATCGGCACTCAGGCGCTCGACGTGATCCGCAACGCCCCAGGCCGCTTCGAGGTGGCGGGTTTGTCGGCGGCCGGCGGCAACCTCGAGCGGCTCGCGGCCCAGGTGGTGCGATACCGGGCTCCCTTCGTTGCGGTCAGTTCAGCGGCCGCGGAACCCGAACTCCGCGCGCGCATCGAGGCGGCGTGGCCGGTCGGCGAACCGCTGCCGAACGTGCTCTGCGGTGCATCAGCCACCGAAGAACTGGCCGCGCTGGACTGCGATGTGGTGCTCAACGGCG
>JAVEET010000310.1 GCA_030840295.1 Pseudonocardiales bacterium | reverse complement strand
GGGCCCGGGCTGCACCACGGTGCTCTTCGGCGCGGCCAACCAGCCGAAGCGCTTCCCGAGCGAGACCAGCCCGGACGAGGCCAGCGGTGACTCGCCACAACAGACCGCTTCGATCGCCTGGATCGCGGTATGCACCGCCTCGACATCCAGATCGGGGAACAGCGAGGTGAGCCGGGCGTCGACAACGTTGCTCGCCACGCACAGGAAGTCCTCGGCCTGGCTGTAGACGACGACGCCGATGTTGACGAATTCCTCGCGGTCAACCCGCGGTACGCAACGCATCACCACGTACTGGTAGCCGTGTCGGGTGGACCGGGATTCGCCGTTCATGCGGCAACCTCAACCGGCAGCCAGATCCGGTCGCCATTGAGGCGAGCGGTCAGATATTCGACATAAGCGGCCCGGAGCTCGGCCGGGGTCGGCAGTCCCGGTACCGCCTCCAGCCACTCGTCCGGCACCTGCGCCAGGACGTCAGCGAGCAGTTGCGGCGTGACGAGTTCGGAGAGTTGCTCGTCAACGGTGGGCAGTGCGCCGCGATATCCGATGAGGATGTGGTCCGCGGCGTCGTAGGGCTGCCGGGCGAAGCGTTCGGCAGAACTGCCGGATCGACCCCAACCGTGGTGGAAATAGAGCGCCGCCCCATGGTCGATCAGCCATAGCTGCTTGTGCCAGAGCAGCACATTGGGGTTACGCCAGCTGCGATCGACGTTGGCCGTGAACGCGTCGAGCCACAGGATGCGGGCGGCTTCGTCCGGGTCGACGACGCGTCCAGTGTCCCAGCCGAAGGAACCGGGTAGGAAATCTACCCCGAGGTTGAGCCCGACGCTGGCCGTGAGCAGATCCTGGACTTCCTCATCGGCCTCGTACTTGCCGATGGCCGGATCCAGCGTGATTGCCGCCAGCTCGGGTACCCGCAGACCGAGTCGGCGCCCCAGCTCACCCACGACGACTTCGGCCACCAGGACCTTGAGCCCCTGTCCGGCGCCACGGAACTTCATCACGTACGTGCCGAAGTCGTCCGCCTCGACGATGCCGGGAAGGGAGCCACCCTCCCGCAGGGGTGTCACGTACCGGGTCGCATACACGTGCTTGATCACCTGGTCAGCCTAGAGCTAGCTGCTGCGGCCCTGCGCTCGTCGAGAACTAGCGTGCCGAGGATTTGCTTGCCGAGCGCCGGCCGAACAGGTAGGCCAGAATGACCAATACCCCCACCGCCGCCAGCGGGAGCAGCCGCTTGGCCACCGCGGGGCCTGCCGACCCCAGCAGGTCGATGGCCTCCGTCTCCCGCGCCTCAGGCTGGACCCGCTTGACCGCCGGCCCTGCGGGTTGCGGGATCGGTGCCGGGGCCGAAATCCCAGCCGGCGCTGAACCGACTTCCGGAGCGGCCGTCAGCTCGTCGGCATCGGTGCCCGCGGGCGGTGGCTCCTCACCAGCTGCCAGCTTGCCCGCCAGGCAATCGGCGAACTGTCCGATCAACTTGTTACCGACGTCGACCATGACGCCGCGGCCGAATTGGGCAGGCTTCCCGGTGATGTTCAGGTCGGTCAGCACTACGACCTGGGTGGAGTCGCCTTGGCCGACCAGGGTCGCGGTGACCTTGGCCGCAGCCGTCCCGTTGCCTCTGGCGTCCTTGCCGTGGGCGTCGATGGTCGCGCGATAAGTGCTCTGGTCCTTCTCGACGAAGCTTGCTTTGCCCTTGTATGTCAGACCGATCGGCCCCAGCCGAACCTTCACTGAGCCGGTGAAGTCATCCCCGTCGACCGTGGCGAGCGTGGCGCCCGGCAGGCACGGCGCCACGCGCTCGATGTCCAGCAGCACTTTCCAGGCCTGTTCGACGGGCACCGGGACGGTGAACGTGTGTTCGAGCTGCACGGCAGACTCCTAGGGAGATGAACGGACCGCCCGATGGCAAGTGTCGGGTGGCATGTGCCCTGCGGCAGACGACCGGTTGTCCGCCACCGACGAGGCGGCTCAGCGGTGAGCGGCCGCGAGCACCGCACGCTTGGTGAGAACCTTCGCGAGGTGATTGCGGTAATCCGCCCGACCGGACAGGTCACTCGGCGCATTGGTGCCCTCGGCCGCATGGTTACTCGCTTCGCCGATCGCCTCGGGGGAGACCTCGGCGCCGATGAGAGCAGTCTCCACGGCAGTGGCCCGCAACGGAGTGGATCCCATATTTGTCAGGCCGATCTTCGATTCGGCGATCGCGCCGTTGTCCCGTCGGACCACCGCCGCAACACTGACGATCGACCAGGCCTGAGCCACCCGGCTGAACTTCTCGTAGTGACTCGACCAACCGTCACCGAGCTTTGGGACCCTGATGGCGGTGAGGACCTCGCCCGGTTCCAGCGCGGTGGTGAGGTAGTCGAGGAAGAAGTCCTTCGCGGCGATGACCCGGGAGCCGTTCGGCCCTTCGACGTGCAGTTGCGCGTCCAAGGTCAGTGCCACGGTCGGCAGGTCACCGGCCGGATCGGCGTGCGACAGCGATCCGCCGAAGGTGCCGAGATGGCGCACCTGTCGGTCCCCGACCGTCGCGGTGGCCTGAGCCAACAGTGGTGCGTATTGCTTCACGAGTGGATTCCTGGTGACCTCGTCATGGGTGGTCATGGACCCGATCACGATGGCTTGACCGTCCTCGCGTACCCCGCGCAGCTCGGCGATGCCACCGAGATCGATGAGGGTATCCGGGTAGGACATCCGCAGCCGTAGCACCGGGAGCAGGGACTGCCCGCCAGCCAGGACCTTGGCGTCCTCGCCGGCAGAGCCAACCGCCTGGACGGCCTCGGCAATCGAGGAAGGCCTTACGTAGTCGAAGGACGCGGGGATCACAGCCGACCTCCTTCGGTTGCGTCCGAGCCGTCGGAGCTGCTGGTACTGGCGCCCCCATAGGCGACGGTACCGGCCGCGGCCGGACTGGATTTCTCGGCGCCCTCGCTCAGCGCCCGCCAGATTCGCTCGGGTGTGCAGGGCATTTGGACGTCGTTTACGCCGAACGGCCGGAGCGCGTTGACCACGGCGTTCACCACCGCAGGGGTCGAGGCAATGGTGCCGGCTTCGCCGACACCCTTGACGCCAAGCGGATTCGTGGTGGCGGCGCTGACCGTGCGGTCGGTGATGAAGCTCGGCAGGTCGGCGGCCGAGGGCACCAGATAGTCGACGAAGCTGCCGGTGGTCAGGTTGCCCTCAGCGTCATAGACCGCCTCCTCGTAGAGCGCCTGGGCGATGCCTTGCGCGAGACCGCCGTGCACCTGGCCCTCCACGATGAGCGGATTGATCACCTCGCCGATGTCGTCCACACAGACGTACTTGCGGATCGTCGCCCGTCCGGTCTCGGTGTCGACCTCGATCGCGCAGAGGTGGGTCCCGTGCGGAAACGAGAAGTTCGCGGGGTCGAAGGTCGCGTCGGAATCGAGGCTCGGCTCGATCCCGTCCGGCAGATCGTGCGCCGTGAACGTCGCGAAGGCGACGTCCTGAATGGACCTGCTGCTGCCGGGAGAACCCTTGACCGAGAAGTTGCCGCCTGCGAAGTCCAGATCGTCGGGGTTGGCCTCGAGCATGTGGGCCGCGATGGCGCGGGCCTTCTCGACCACCTTCTCCGCGGCCTTGACCACGGCGATGCCTCCGACGACCAGGGACCGTGAACCGTAGGTATCCATTCCCTTCGGCGCGGACTGGGTATCGCCGTGGATCACTTCGATGTCCTCGAACGGCACGCCCAGCTGGTCGGCCACGATCTGGCTCCATGCCGTCTCGTGTCCCTGGCCGTGCCCGCTGACTCCGGTGATCACCTCGACCTTGCCGGTGGCCAGCACCCGGATGGCGGCGTTCTCCCAACCGCCGGCGACATAGGACAACGAGCCGAGCACCCGGGACGGAGCAAGCCCGCACATCTCGGTGAAGGTGGAGATGCCGAGCCCGAGCTGGACCGGGTCCTTTGACTCCCTGCGCCGAGCCTGTTCGGCGATCAACTCGTCCCAGCCCAGCAGACTCAGCGCCTTGTCCGTTGCGGCCTCGTAGTTACCGCTGTCATAGGTCATGCCGCTGACCGTGGTGAACGGGAATTCCTCGTGCCTGATCCAGTTCTTGCGCCGCAGCTCCATCGGGTCCATGTCCAACTCGGCTGCGAGTTCGTCCATGATCCGTTCGATGGCAAAAGTAGCTTCCGGACGGCCAGCGCCTCGGTAGGCGTCGGTTGGCGTCTTCGTGGTGAAGACCCCGTCGCAGGTGAACCGGTACGCGTCGAACTTGTAGATGCTGTTGAACATGAACGCGCCGAGCACGGGGATGCCTGGGGACACGAGGCGAAGGTAGGCCCCCATATTGGCAAGCAGATGGACGTCGAGACCGGTGACCGTACCGTCGCGGCGGGCAGTGATCGTGACGTCCTGGATCTGGTCACGGCCGTGATGGCCGCTCATCACCGATTCCGACCGGGACTCGGTGTACTTCACGGGCTTGCCCAGCTTGCGGGCGACCAGGGCGCAGATGACCTCCTCCGGAGTGACCTGCAGCTTGCCGCCAAAACCGCCACCGACATCGGGTGCGATGACCCGGACCTTGTGCTCGGGCACTGCCAAGGTCAGCGCCAGCATCGTCCGCAGGATATGCGGAACCTGGGTCGATGACCACATGGTGAAGCCCTCGCCGACCGGTTGCACCACAGTCGACCGCGGTTCCATGAAGGCCGGGATCAGCCGCTGCTGGATGAACCGGCGCTTGAGGGTCACCTCGGCGGCATTCAGGACATCATCGATCGGCTGACCGGTGCCGGCGGCGCCTGACTCGAACACCCAGGTGTAGGACTTGTTGGACGTCGTGTTCGGATGGACCAGGTCGGCACCCTCGGCCAGCGCGGCCTCCATGTCGAGCACTGCGGGAAGCTGCTGGTAGTCGATGTCGATAGCCTCGAGCGCGTCCTGGGCGGCGGCTTTGTCACGGGCGACGATCACCGCGACCGCCTCACCGACGTGGTTGACCTGGGTCACAGCAAGACTGGGATGACC
>JAVEET010000273.1 GCA_030840295.1 Pseudonocardiales bacterium | reverse complement strand
GCGGCGGGGTTCTCGATCAGAAAGCTGTCGTCGGGGATGACATAGTCCAGCGGCTGGCCCTTCTGCTTGGCACCGATGGCCTCGTTCTCATAGGAGATCAGGACATCGCCGGTACCGCTCAGGAAGGTCTGGGTCGCCTTCGAACCGCTTTCGGGCTTGCTCACGATGTTGGCGGCGAGCTTCTTGAGGTACGCCTCACCACCGGCATCCGCTCCACCGTTGATGTATCCGTGCGCGAATGCGGCAAGCAGATTCCACTTGGCCGAGCCGGACGAACCGGGGTCCGGCGTTACGACCTTGATCCCGGGCTTGATGATGTCGTCCCAGCCCTTGATCGCTTTGGGGTTGCCCTTACGAACCGCGAGGACCACGACGGAGTCGGAGACCAGGCCCTTTGTCGGGCCGGCATTCCAGCTCTTGTCGACCAGATCAGGGACCAGCTTGGTCATGTCGGGCTGGATCGAGAAGGCGACATAGTCGGCGGCCTGGCCGTTGAGGACCGCCCGGCTCTGGTCGCCGCTGGCGCCGTAGGAGGCCGAGAAGCTGGCGCCCTTGCCCTGCGCGGTGCCGGTGAATGCGGCCTGTAAGGCGTCGTAGGCGGGTTTCGGTACGGAATAGGCCACGATAGCGACCTTGGAGCCACCGCCACTGCCACCGGAGGTACCCGAAGACGACGAACACCCCGCCAGGCCGATCGCGGCGAGCCCGGCCACGGTCAGCACAGCCAGCGGTTTACGTGCTCTCCGCAGGCCCAATACCCGGAACGTTCCCATGATGCCTTGGTCTCCTATAGTGGCTGTGATTCCCATCGGACTACAAGAGATTACACGCGACGCCGAGCGCGACCAAGAGGAGTCCCTCAGAATTACGCCCCGATACGGGATCGATAACCGACAGTCGTTGACCGACCTAGGCCACGAACACCGGATCGCCGACGCGGATCGTGCCTATCGTGACAGGGATCAGCCTGCTTCCGAACCAGGTGGAACCACCCCATCGGCGGTGCCGGGCCAACGTCCGGATCGGCTCTTTGTCCCTGGCCAGCGTGACGGGATCGACGGTCGTCATGACGCACCGATCGCACAACTCGCTGGTCCGGAAGCGGACGTCACCGATCCGGACCGCGGCCCAACTATCTTCCGCGAACGGTCTCAGCTCACCTGCGCGATCAGCGTCGATGACCACATTCGGCCGGAAGCGCATCATCGACAACGGCTCGGGGTCCGGTTCCCCGCCGCACTTTCCAGACCTGGCCTCGAGGTCGGCGGCGATCCAGGCGTTGAGCTGAGTCAGTGACGCGGTGCTGGTCAACAGCAACGGCCCGGCGTCGGCCAGGTTCATGACATCCGTGGTCGTGCCACCGTGGTGCGCGCCCACCTCGCGCTGCTGGGGATCATCCAGCCAGACCAGCCGGGCGGCCCGGGACAGGACCGCCGACACCCAAGCATCGGCCGCGGCACCGGCGCTCAGCGCGCGGTCGAGGCGGGACAGGCCGACCGGGACAGGCTCCCCCGACAACGGAGCGGGCACCCTGAGAGCCGGCCGATCCGGCGCGGTGAGCACGAGTCCACCGTCTCGCCCCGGCGTCGCGGTGATGGTGAATAGTGCCTGCTCGGTCCGAGCGGTGATGTTCTGGCCGGCCTCATCGACAACCATCCAGCGTCGATCGTGTTCCAGCCCCCAGGGCTCGACGACTGCGGCGTCGCGCTCCAGCCCGCGGGTCGACTTGATCGGATAGAGGTGCAGGGAACTCAGCCGCATCATCGTTCGAGGCTATCGACGCACCGCGCGGCCAGCCTCGACGGGCACCGCAACCACAAACCGCGCGGCCACGGCAAAGGCCAAGGGCGGGCACCACCGAAGACGTTCGGTAGCACCCGCCCTTGGAGACGTGGCTTGTGAGCTGGCCTTAGCGGTTATTCAGCACCGACGGTCTCAGCGACCGGGGCATCCGCTGACGCCGGCGCCGCGGCATCCTCGGCGACCGGTACGAGGCTGATCTTGCCTCGCTGATCGATCTCGACGATCTCGACCTGAAGCTTGTCGCCGACGTTGACGACGTCTTCCACCTTGCCGATCCGCTTGCCGCTACCCAGCTTGGAGATATGCACCAGACCGTCCTTGCCCGGCAGCAGCGACACGAAGGCGCCGAAGGCAGCGGTCTTGACGACCGTGCCGAGGAACCGCTCGCCGACCTTGGGCATCTGCGGGTTCGCGATCGCATTGATGCGATCGACCGCGGCAGCCGCGGACGGGCCGTCGGAGGCACCGACGTAGATCGTGCCGTCGTCTTCGATGGTGATCTGGGCGCCAGTCTCGTCCTGGATTGCGTTGATCATCTGGCCCTTCGGGCCGATGACAGCGCCGATCTTGTCGACCGGAATCTTCACCACGGTGACGCGAGGCGCGTACGGGCTCATCTCGTCCGGACGGTCGATGGCCTCCGCCATGACGTCGAGGATGTGCAGCCGGGCGTCTCGCGCCTGCGACAGGGCCGCGGCGAGCACCTCGGACGGGATGCCGTCCAGCTTGGTGTCGAGCTGCAGCGCAGTCACGAACTCCTTGGTACCCGCGACCTTGAAGTCCATGTCACCGAAGGCGTCCTCGGCCCCCAGGATGTCGGTCAGCGCGACGTATTCCGTCTTGCCGTCAACCGTGTCGGAGATGAGGCCCATGGCTATACCGGCCACTGGCGCCTTCAGCGGCACACCTGCATTGAGCAGGCCGAGCGTCGAGGCGCACACCGAGCCCATCGAGGTGGAACCATTGGAGCCGAGGGCCTCGGATACCTGCCGGATCGCGTAGGGGAACTCGTCCCGGCTGGGCAGCACGGGAATCAGCGCGCGCTCGGCGAGCGCACCGTGGCCGATCTCGCGACGCTTGGGTGACCCGACCCGGCCGGTCTCACCGGTCGAGTACGGCGGGAAGTTGTAGTTGTGCATGTA
>JAVEET010000252.1 GCA_030840295.1 Pseudonocardiales bacterium | reverse complement strand
CCTGTGGCGGCTGTTGGGTTCGAACCAACGTAGGCATAGCCGGCAGATTTACAGTCTGCTCCCTTTGGCCACTCGGGCAAACCGCCTTGTAACGCTTGCTGCGCCTGATGAGGGTACACGAGACGCTTGTCGTAGCCGACGCCCCGTCGTCGGGAAACTGGGGCACAACTCTACCGCCGTCCGGGAGCTGGACCGCCCCGTTCCGGGAACGTGGACCGCCGCGTTCCGGGAGCTGGACCCCCGCGTTCCGGGAACAGAACCACCGCGTTCCGGGAACAGAGACCGGCGCCGGGCGTGCACTCGACGGCCTCGGATACCTTCGTTTCGGACAAGTTCGTGGCGCCACCCATCCAGGGAGGTCCGGCGAACGAAAGAACCAGCAGAGAAAAGGTGTCTTATGGCCGACCCGTCCTTCGATGTTGTCAGCAAGATCGACCGTCAAGAAGCCGACAATGCGCTCAACCAGGCAGCCAAGGAGCTATCCCAGCGTTTCGATTTCCGCGGCACCAACGCCTCGATCGACTGGTCGGGTGAACTCGGGGTCGTCATCAAGGCCGACACCGAGGAGCGCGCCTCCGCCGCACTCGAGGTCTTCAAGGAAAAGCTGATCAAGCGGTCCATCTCCTTGAAATCCCTCGAAGCCGGCGAACCCAAGTCCTCCGGCAAGCAGCATGTGATTACCTCGTCGCTGAAACAGGGCATCGAGTCCGACGTTGCGAAGAAGATCGCGAAGGAGATCCGGGACAACGGCCCGAAGGGCGTCCAAGCCCAGATCCAGGGCGACCAACTGCGGGTGAGCGGCAAGAAGCGCGATGATCTCCAGGCCGTGATAGCCCTGCTCAAAGCCGGCGACTTCGGCGTCGCATTGCAGTTCGACAATTACCGCTGATCGATCTCCCGTCCTCTGCGGCCACCGGCCGGCACGGACGGACGGTGATCCCGACTGGAGGCACGATCGATGAAGGGCATCATCCTGGCAGGCGGGTCTGGCACCCGCTTGCACCCGATCACCCGCGCGGTGAGCAAGCAGCTGCTCCCCGTCTATGACAAGCCGATGATCTACTACCCGCTGTCCGTACTCATGCTGGCCGGCATCGACGACATCCTGATCATCACCACACCGCACGACCGGGAGCAGTTCACCCGGCTGCTGGGCGACGGCTCGGATTACGGAATCAGCCTCAGCTACGCGGTCCAGCCGGAACCGAACGGACTGGCCGAGGCGTTCGTCATCGGCCGTGAGCACGTCGGCTCCGAGTCGGCGGCACTGGTACTCGGTGACAACATCTTCTACGGACACCTCCTCGGCCAGATGCTCTCGGACGCCGCCGAACTCACGAAGGGCTGCAAGCTCTTCGGGTACCGGGTCCGGGATCCCGAGCGGTATGGCGTGGCCGAGGCCGATGAGGACGGGCGGTTGCTGTCCATCGAAGAGAAGCCGGTGGCGCCGAGATCCGATCTGGCCGTTACGGGCCTGTACTTCTACGACAACGACGTGTGCGACATCGCGGCGTCGCTGAAGCCCTCATCCCGAGGTGAGCTCGAGATCACCGATCTGAACAACGTCTACGTCGAACGTGGTGACGCCGAACTGGTGGACCTCGGGCGCGGAACGGCCTGGCTGGACACCGGCACGCATGACTCCCTGCTGGAGGCAGGTCAGTTCGTCCAGGTACTGGAGCATCGGCAGGGCGTCCGGATCGCCTGCCTAGAGGAGATCGCGCTGGCCAAGGGCTGGATCGACGCGGAGCGGGCACTCGGACTGGGCGAGGCGCTGGCCAAGAGCGGCTACGGCCAGTACGTCATAGACGTGGCCCGCCGGGAGCTCGCCCGCCGTCAATGACCGCCGGGCGGTAGGCGGGAGCCGGGCCCCACGCAGGGGCGGTCGCCGACGATCTGTTCGATCGGGCTCGGGCCCCGGACAACGGGGAAGCCCGCGGCCATCCAGGCGTGGATGCCACCGACCAGATCGGTGGCCGGCACCCCTAGCGAGACCAGGGCGGCGGCGGCCAGCGAGGAGGTGTACCCCTCCGAACACACCACGATCCAGCGCTGAGCGGCAGCAGCCCAGACGAGGCGGGCCCCGGACCGGGGGTGCAGCCGCCATTCCAGGTGATTGCGCTCGACAATGAGGGCGCCCGGGATCTCGCCTTCGTGGGCGCGCTGCCACACGGGCCGGATGTCGACGAATCGGGCTCCGGCCGCTACCGATCGAGCTGCCTCCGCGGGATGCAACCGCTGCAGACGGGATCTGGCGTCGACGAGGAGGTCCTCCACCGACGCGAAGGACTGATCGAAGGTCTGCGCGCTCATGCGGCCGGCCGGCCGAGATGGTCGAACTCGGTCGCCGGCTCGGGGTCGTCGGTGGCCATGCTCGCCAGCCGCTGCAGGCTTCCATCGGGTTCGACGTCGTAGAAGTTCATCGCGGTGAGCGGCGGCGAGTAGGCGTGCACACTGACGGCGGGCTCCGCGTCGAGGTTGCGCACGTCGTGGACGTAGGCCGCTGCGAAACCGACACCGGCACCGGGGCCGCGGCGGTGCTCCCGCAACGCGATGCCACCCGGGCGGCCCGGTTGGTAGATCGCTTCGCTGAGTTCGCCGGAAAGCACCGTGAAGGCGCCTGAGGAACCGCCGTGATCGTGCAGTTGGGTGCCTTGAGTCGGCAACCAGCTGATCAGCCAGACGTCCACCCGCGGGTCGCGGTACAGACGCTGATGCCAGCGCTCATCCTCGTCGTACCGGACGTACGGATAGCGACCGGCGATGACCTCGTCTGCGATGAACCGGGTGTACTCGACCAATTCGATCGGGTTGAGCGCGGACTTGAGGAAAACAGTGGACTCGGCCGTAAACGGCCGAGGTCGAGGCGCTTTCATGAGGGGTCTTACTCCAGGAATAGGCGGGTCGGGACGGCTATCCGGGCTCAGCGCCCGGTGTGGCAATCGCGACAACAGTCCTGGTCGAACGCATCGGCCCGCCGACTGGTCCAGAAAGACACCTGCCAGAACGGCAGCAAGCGGGTCGCCGGGCGGCCGCCGGGCCGTCGACCGCTAACCGTCCGCCTGATGCTCATTTCGCCAGTATGGCAGTCAGTTCAGGGAAAAGCGAATGTCTATCGCTCCGATAGACAACATTGACTTTGGGGTGCGGTGGACGCGCCTCAGCTGGCCCACCGAAACGACGTCATCAGCCGCTGGAACCGTTGCAGTAGGACGTCGTCACTGCGTTCGCCGGCGTTGAATTCGGCCAGCAACGCCAGCTTGCTGTCCGGGGCAGGAACGACATAGCGCGCGGAGCCCTCGCCGAAGTCGACATCGATCAACTCTGCCACCGGACTATTGGCGTCGAGCCGGATCGCGTCGACCGGTTCGTCAAGCAACCCGACACTCAGCACGGCGCTGGCCGGTTCGAAGTTGCCCGAGCCGATCACGACCGTGCTGAGCACTGCGACAACGGGTGCACCGCCGATTTCTTCGGGAACGGTGCCGTCCTGTGGGGTGGCAACCAGCCAATCCCGGCAATCGAGCTCGAAAGCTGGTAATTCCATCGTGTCCATCTCACTGAGATCGCTGTCCATGAATGCTCCCTCTGCTGATCACACCATGAAGCGCGTACTTCTGCATGCTGGCCGGTCGATGCAGCGTGGCACCGGTTCATCGGCTACCGCGGTTTGATCTACCCGGGGAGCCGTCGTCTTAGACCTCGGAGCAGAAAGTCGTTGATCAAACATTGCCAAAAGGGACAAGGCGCTGACCGTTAAGCGAAATCTCGGATCGATGTCGCGATTCGATGCTGACGCACCGCCGGATGAGCCGGATGAGCCGGATGAGAGGGAAACCACTGAAACCGGCCCAGTCACGATCCCCCCGCCGCCAGCCTCCAACGTAGGATGGGAGGTTGGCGGCGCTGGAGTTCGGACGCGAGCTCGACGCCCAGCTCCAACTCGGTACGAACGTATTCAGGAGGCGGACCGCCCGAATGTCCACTGAAGTTCAGCAGCTTGATCGTGTAGTGATCCGTATCGCCGGGGATTCCGGTGATGGGATGCAGTTGACCGGGGATCGGTTCACGCAGGAGACGGCTAATTTCGGTAATGACCTGTCGACGCAGCCGAATTTTCCGGCTGAGATCCGGGCGCCGGCCGGAACGTTGGCGGGGGTGTCGTCGTTCCAGCTGCATTTCGCTGATCATGACATCCTGACGCCGGGTGATCGTCCCGATGTGTTGGTGGCGATGAACCCGGCGGCGTTGAAGGCGAACCTGGGTGATCTGGCCAAAGGTGCGACGATCATTGTCGATACCCGCGATTTCACCGAGCGGGCGCTGGCCCGGATCGGCTGGACGTCGGATCCGATCACGGATGGGACGCTGGAGAATTTCACGGTCCATGCGCTGGATCTGACGCAGTTGACCCTTGATTCGCTGGCCGGTTCGGGTTTGTCGCGTAAGGACGCGGGCCGGTCGAAGAACATGTACGCCCTCGGCCTGTTGTCGTGGATGTATTCCCGGCCGACCGAGGGCACGCTGGCGTTCCTGCGGGAGAAGTTCGCGAAGAAGCCGGAGATCGCCGAGGCGAACATCACCGCCTTCCGGGCAGGCTGGAACTATGGGGAGACCACCGAGGCCTTCGGGGTGTCCTATGAGGTCAAGCCGGCGCCGTTGCCTGCCGGTGAGTACCGCAACATCGCCGGCAACCTGGCGCTGGCCTACGGGCTGATCGCCGGTGCGCAGCGGGCGGGGCTGCCGCTTTTCCTGGGCGCCTACCCGATCACCCCGGCGTCGGACATCTTGCATGAGCTGTCCAAGCACAAGCGGTTCGGGGTGCGGACGTTTCAGGCTGAGGACGAGATCGCCGGAGTCGGTGCAGCGCTGGGCGCGGCCTTCGGCGGAGCGTTGGGGGTGACGTCCTCCTCCGGTCCGGGGATCGCGTTGAAGGCCGAGACGATCGGGCTGGCGGTGTCGTTGGAGTTGCCGCTGGTAATCGTGGACGTGCAACGCGGCGGCCCGTCCACCGGGCTGCCGACCAAGACCGAGCAGTCCGATCTGCTGCAGGCCATGTACGGGCGCAACGGTGAGGCGCCGGTGCCGGTCATCGCGCCGCAGTCACCGGGGGACTGCTTCGACGCGGCGCTGGAGGCGATCCGGATCGCCACCGTCTATCGGACCCCGGTGTTCCTGCTCTCGGACGGCTATATCGCCAACGGCTCCGAACCGTGGAAGATCCCGGAGGTGGGGTCCCTGCAGGACCTGAGCGTGAGCTTCCTGACCGAACCCAACGGCGAGCCCGGCCCGGACGGCACGGTGACCGAATTCCTGCCCTATCTCCGCGACCCCGACACCCTGGCCCGGCCGTGGGCGGTACCGGGCACCCCTGGCCTGGAGCACCGCCTCGGCGGGATCGAGAAGGCCGACAAGACCGGTCACATCTCCTATGACCCGGACAATCACGAATTCATGGTCCGCACCCGGCAGGCCAAGGTCGACGGCATCATCGTGCCCGATCTTGTCGTCGATGATGCCAGCGGCGACGCGAAGGTCCTGGTCCTGGGCTGGGGCTCGACCTACGGCCCGATCGGCGCGGCGGTCCGGCGGGCCCGGCGCGCCGGCTACTCCATCGCCCAGGCCCACCTGCGCCACCTCAATCCGTTCCCGAAGAACCTGGGTCAGGTGCTGGCCTCCTACGACAAGGTCGTCATCCCGGAGATGAACCTCGGCCAACTGGCGTTGCTTATCCGGGCCCGTTACCTCGTCGACGCCATCTCCCTCACCCAGGTCCGCGGCATGCCCTTCCGCGCCGCCGACCTGGCCGACATGCTGCAAGGAGTGCTTACCTCCGATGACTGACACAGTGCACGGATCGCCCAATGGGTCAGGGTCGGCGTCATTGGGACTCAAGGCCAAAGATTTCAAGACCGACCAGGAAGTGCGCTGGTGCCCGGGTTGCGGGGACTACGCCATCCTGGCCGCGGTCCAGGGCTTCATGCCCGAACTCAACATCGCCCGCGAGAACGTGGTGTTCCTGTCCGGGATCGGCTGCTCGTCCCGGTTCCCCTATTACATGAACACCTACGGCATGCACTCCATCCACGGCCGCGCGCCGGCCATCGCCACCGGCCTATCGACGTCCCGACCGGATCTGAAGGTCTTCGTCGTCACCGGCGACGGCGACGCGCTGTCCATCGGCGGCAACCACCTGATCCACGCACTGCGCCGCAACGTCAACCTGACGATCCTGCTTTTCAACAACCGCATCTACGGCCTGACCAAGGGCCAATACTCGCCCACCTCCGAACAGGGCAAGATCACCAAGTCCACCCCGATGGGCTCCGTGGACAACCCGTTCAACCCGGTATCCCTAGCTCTGGGCGCCGAAGCGACCTTCGTCGCCCGGACCCTGGACTCGGACCGCAAACACCTCACCTCGGTGCTGCGCGCCGCGACGGCACACCAGGGCACCTCCCTGGTGGAGATCTACCAGAACTGCAACATCTTCAACGACGGCGCGTTCGACCTGCTCAAAGACGCCGACACCCGAGGCGACTGGATCATCGGCCTGAACCACGGTGCAGAAATCCGGTTCGGCAACGACAACTCCAAAGCCGTCATCCGCGACCCCGCCACCGGGGCACTGTCCGTCGCCGAGGGCGTGGCCGAAGGCGACCCTCGTGTCGTCACCCATGACGCCCACACCGAAGACCCCTCCTACGCCTTCGCCCTCTCCCGCCTGTCTCAACCCGACACCCGCCTCTCCCCGATGGGCGTCTTCCGCGACGTCACCCGCCCCAGCTACGACCAACTTCTCAACAACCAGCTCGACAAGGCCAAGGCGCAGGCACCCGGCGACGAGGACGCCTTGCAAGCCCTGCTGCGCGGCAAGGACGCATGGTCGGTCCATTAGCGGTCACCTGACCGGCCGCACATCAGCGTCCGTCCCAGCATCGCTCGATTGGGCATCGGCGTCGTGACCTCGCCGGAGCAGCACCGGGCCGGCCTGGCCTGCGGGGCCGGAGCGTATCTGCTGTGGGGTCTCTTCCCGCTGTACTGGCCGCTGCTCGAGCCGGCCAACGCGATCGAGATTCTCGCACATCGGATGATCTGGTCCTTGCTGTTCATGCTGATTCTGATCACCGTCCGGCGGGATTGGTCGTCCGTACGTGGCGCGGTGGCCGATCGGCGGACGTTGCGGCGGTTGTCGGTGGCAGCGGTGGCCGTTTCCGTCAACTGGGGCGTCTACATCTGGGGGGTCAACAGCAACCAGGTGGTCGAGACCAGCCTTGGCTACTTCATCAACCCCTTGCTGACGGTCCTCGCCGGCGTGCTCATCTTGAAGGAAAGGCTGCGCCCCGCTCAATGGGCCGCGGTCGGCGTCGGCACTCTCGCGATCGTCGTGCTCACGGTCGACTACGGCCGGCTGCCCTGGATCGCGCTGGCCCTAGCGTGCTCGTTCGCGACCTATGGCTTCCTCAAGAATCAGATCACCGTGGGCGCCGTCGAGTCGATGACCATTGAAACCGGGGTGCTGGTCATTCCTGCTGTCATCACGCTGGCCGTGTTGTCCAGCCGTTCGCAGACAACCTTCGGCCATGCCGGTGCCGGCAACGCACTCCTCCTGATCGGCACCGGCGCGGTCACGGCCATTCCGTTGCTGCTCTTCGCCTCAGCAGCACGACGCCTGCCGCTGACCGTGTTGGGACTGCTTCAGTACCTGGCGCCGGTCTTGCAGTTTGCCGTCGGCGTCGGGATCAGGCACGAGGCGATGCCGCCAGCCCGGCTCGCCGGATTCGGCCTCGTCTGGATCGCCCTCATCGTCCTGACGGCTGATGCGATCCGTCATCACCGCAGCCGCGCCGGCCTCCGCCGCGAAGTGGACGGCGCGGCGGTCTGAGGTTCGATCGAGTCGTCCGGCCGCCCTAGAGCTGCCTTCGGAACGGTCGGGGAACTCAGCTGGAAGTGCCCCGACGGCTGGTTCCGGTGAAGATCAGAATGCCACCGATGGCGAGCACCAACAGCGCGACCAGCCAACCCAGGACGCCCGCCGAGGTCATCGCCGTCAGACCGATCCGTTGCGGGGGCTCGGCGACGTTGACCGAACCCTTGGCGGGGACAGCCCGAGCCGCGCTCGGCGACGGCTGGGCGGACGCCTTGGGGGCGCTCGCCACGGACGACGATGGTTGGGGCGTCGCTGGCTCGCGCGTCGTTGGCTGGGACGTTGGTGCCTGCGATGTTGAGGTCTGGAACGCTGAAGTCTGGGACTTTGGCTTCAGGGACGTCGACTTCTGCGGCGTTGGCTTTTGGGAAACTGGCTTCTGGGACGTTGCTTTCAAGGCTGTGGTCACGAGGTCGACCACCGAACCACTCGCATCCTTGGTTATGGAACCGGCACTCTTCGTGGACTTCGAAAGGGCCGTGGTTGCCGCCGGCGCAGGGCTCACGGTCACGACCGGCGAGGTACTCGTAACCCGGCCGCGAGCGTTCACCGCCTGACCGACCGCGGAGCGTCCGTCGCTCTCGGTGATGGCCGACGGCGTCGCGGACGCTGCAACGGACTCATCCGACGTCCGGCTCCCCCGGGTCGCTCCATCAGAGTCGGTGTGCTTCCGAGCGGCAGCCGCTTTGTTCTTACTCGCCGCTTTCTTTGCTGCCGCCTTCTTTGCTGCTGCCTTGTGCGCGGCTGCCTTGTGCGCGGCTGCCTTCTTTGCTGCGGCCTGCTTTGCTGCTGCCTTCTTTGCTGCTGCCTTCTTTGCTGCTGCCTTCTTTGCAGCCGCCTTGTGTACGGCTGCCTGGTGCGCCTGATCGGCCGATTTGGCGTGCTTGTGCGGACGATGGCGGTGAGAGTTGTGCAGGGAATTGCGGTCTGAGTCGCCTGCAGCCTTGGCAGCCAGTGACTTGGACGGCTTGTGGTGGGAGGTGGTCGCCCCAGCCGAATTGGCCGAGAACAGCAGCATTACCGCGACGACCAGCCCGGTGAGCACCGTGAGCCCTCGCCACGTTCGGGCGCGTCGTTGCGCTTGCATAGGGCTACCCTCTCCCACCTGCTCTGGCCGCGCTGGGTGTTCAACGCAGTCCATGTTTGCCGAGTTGGTCAGGTCGACTGACCCCAACCAGGAAAACATATCTGTTCAGGTGAGGTAAAGGCTACTCGTAGCTTGACGCAAGCTTCATATGGGACAACTCAGCTGGCCCGCGAGGCCTGACGGGCCCGCATCTTCTCCCGCTGCTCGACGAAGCGACTGGCCTGAGCATCGAGCCCGACCATGAAATCGGCCAGTTCAGCGCGCGCCTTCTCGCCCTCCTGGCCGAGGTCTGTGCGGTCGAAGACGTTCCAGAACTTCAGAACGGGCTGAACGACGGCGTCGTGATGCAACCTGAGGTCATAGATTCCCGCTTTGGCGATCGTGACCGAGTTCCGGGTGTAGTCGCTCATGCCCACTCCTGGCATCTGAAAACCGATGACCTCGTCCCGTACCGCCGCCATGGTCTCGTCTGGCGCCATCTCGAAGGCGGCCGCCACCAGGTTGCGGTAGAACACCATGTGCAGGTTCTCGTCCAAGGCAATCCGCTGCAACAGCTGTTCGGCCAATGGACATCCGGTCGCCTTGCCGGTGTTGCGGTGCGAGACCCGCGTGGCCAGTTCCTGGAACGACACATAGGCCACGGCCTGCAGCGCGCTCTTGTCACCGGAGTCGTAACCAGCCGTCATGTGTTCCATGCGGAGCGCCTCGAGCTTGACCGGGTCGACCCCGCGAGTGACCACGAGGTAGTCGCGCAAGGCGATACCGTGCCGCCCCTCCTCTGCGGTCCACTGCCCCACCCATTGCCCCCAGGCGCCATCGCGTCCGAATCTGGTCGCGATCTCGCGGTGGTAGGAGGGCAGGTTGTCCTCGGTGAGCAGGTTGACGACCATTGCGGTCTTGGCCACCGGATCGAGCGGGGAATCCTCCGGCTGCCAATCCTCGCCGCCCAGGAAAGCAAAGTCGCGGCCACGGCTCCACGGAATGTAATCGTGCGGCTGCCACGGCTTGGCCACCGCCAAGTGACGGCTCAAGTTCGCCTCGACAACGGGTTCGAGTTCATGCAGCAACCGCGCCTGGATTCCTTCGGACCCGGACGGGAGCCGGTTCGAGATAGCAGTCATGGTGTCTCCGAACTATTGGCGAGCTTCGTAACCTACGCTTCCGTAGGTTACGCCTGGTGCCGGTCTACCCACGAGTAGCTTCCAGTGTGAAAACCCTGAGGGTACGTCCACTTCGGGCCTCGTAGGTGTCGTAGGCCGGCCATACCTTCGTTACCGCCGCCCAGCTGTCCTGGCGCTCAGCGCCCTCGGTCAGCCGTGCCGTGACGGCGGTCGTCCGGCCGTCGACTTCGATCTGGGCCTTCGGCTCAGCCAGTAGATTCGCCGACCACGACGGATGATGCTGCTGGCCCCAGTTGGAAGCCACCACGAGGTAGTCATCGCCGTGTCGGGCGTACAGCAGGGCAACCGTCCGGGGTTGGCCGGTCTGCCGACCGCAAGTGGTGAGCAGCAACTGAGGCAGTACCTGAGGGCCGAGAACGGTCAGCCGCCCTTTGGACGTGCGTTGGAGAAACCGGTCAACCGGGACGAGAATGCGGCCCAGGCGTGGAAACCAGTACGTGTGCCCCAGCTTGCGAACGAGTGCGGGATATCCCTCAGCCATCGAAGAAGCTTGTCACAAAACGACCGCCGGTCTTGATCTGGCACGGTTTCGAGCCAGGCGCCGCCTGCGTGGTGCCGGGCGGGCGGCCTGGAACCCGGAGATGATGCCGGCGCTGCTGATCTATGGCTGGGCGCACTCGCGTTGGAGGGCGAAGATCGCCGCGAACGCGGCTGCCGGTTGGTGGCGCGTCAGGGCCGAGAGTCAGGGCCGTGGGGGGATGGGTGACTGTTCAGGTTGGGGTGCACAGCGTGTCAGCGGTCGCGTTTGCGCAGCCCACCTGGGACGACAACCCCCGTGGACGACACCCACCGTGGACGACAACCCCCGTGGTGGAC
>JAVEET010000240.1 GCA_030840295.1 Pseudonocardiales bacterium | reverse complement strand
GCCGGTGCGGTCTCGCTGATCCCGCCCGGGATCCGGCGCCCGGTGGAGCGGGTGCGCACGGTGATCGGCGCCGGAATGGCGGCGGTCGCCGAGGGCGCAGCTGCGGAGGACGTGCTGTGGGCCGTGTGGCAGGCCAGTGGGCTCAGCGCCCGCCTCGAACAGCGGAGCCTGGCCGGCGGCTCGGACGGTGCGCGGGCCGACCGGGACCTCGATGCGGTGCTGGCCCTCTTCGACGAGGCGGCCAAGGTCGCCGAACGGTCGCCCGGTGGCGGCGCCGACGAGCTGTACCGATGGGTGACCCAACTGCAGATAACCGACACCGGCTCGGCCACCGTCCAGGCACCTGGCGAGGTCGTGTCCATTCTGACGGCCCACGCCAGTAAGGGCCAAGAGTGGGAGGTTGTCTGCGTAGCCGGCGTCCAGGACGGGAGCTGGCCGAACCTACGTCAGCGCGGTTCGTTGCTCGGCAGCGACCTGCTGGTCGACCTGCATGCGCACCGAGCGTCGGTGTCAACGGGCCTGCCGGCTCAGCGGCTGGCCGAGGAGCGCCGCTTGTTCTACGTTGCCGTGACGCGAGCTCGCAGTTCGCTCTCCGTCACCGCGATCGCCGGTGAGGACACCCAGCCCTCTCGCTTTCTCGAGGAGCTCGATCCGCTGGCCGACGATGTGGACCGCCGACCGGTGCAGCCGAGCAAGCAGGCGTTCGCGCTGCCAGGCATCGTGGCCGAACTCCGAGCCGCATTGATGGACGGGCGCACTCCGGCGGCCGTGCGGCAGGAAGCGGCGGGACAGCTTGCCCGACTCGCGGCGGACGGCATCCGCGGCGCTGACCCTCAGCAATGGTGGGGGCTGGCCCCGCTGTCGACCGATGCTCCGATCCGCCCGATCGAATCTGGCCCGGTGCCGATCCGTCCGTCGAAGTTCGAGGCGTATTCAGATTGCGAACTCAGGGCATTGCTGACCGAGCTAGGCGCGGTCGACGCCTCGGACGAGGCCGCCGCCTCGCTGGGCACGCTGGTCCACGCGGTGGCTGAACAGGCCCCGGTGGGCGCGACGGTCGAGCAGCTCACAGAACTGCTCGAAGCGGGCTGGTCACGCTTGGACTTCGGCGCCCCATGGCACGGGCGCAATGAGCGGGCGCGAGCGCAGCGGATGCTGGAGGAACTGGCCCGATGGCTCGAAGACAGCCGGTCCGAGCTGACCGAGGTCGGCCGGGAGACACCGTTCAAGGTGGTCATCGGGGACGTCGTCCTTTCCGGAAAGGTGGATCGCCTCGAGCGCGATGACGCGGGTCGGTTGGTGATCATCGATCTGAAGACAGGAAAGAACAAGCCGAGCAAGAGCGCCGTAACCGAGCATCCCCAGCTCGCGGCCTATCAGCTCGCAGTTGCCGAAGGAGGCTTCACCGACAGGGTCCCAGCCGATCCCGGCGGCGCGCGACTCGTGCAGGTCGGCGCCTCCACGCCAGGTGCGCAGGTCCAGGCACCGATGTCGGATTTCCCAGATCCCGATTGGGTACGGCGGGAGCTGGCCCGGATCGGCGCGGTGCTGCGCGGCAGCACTGTCACCGCCCGTCCCGGTGCCGGTTGCGCCCGGTGCCCGGTCCGTAGTTCCTGCCCCGCGCAAAACGACGGCCGGCAGGTCATCTCGTGACCGCGGTCGCGGCGTCGGGGGCCCGGAATTCGCAGGCGTCCGGTCCACGCCGGACCCGGTACAGCGCGCTGGCGATCTCGCGGATGCTCGGTGGGCATCCGCCGACCGTGGAGCAGACGGCCGTGATCGAGGCGCCGCTGGAACCGGCGGTGGTGATTGCCGGCGCTGGATCGGGAAAGACCGAGACGATGGCGGCTCGGGTTGTGTGGTTGGTGGCCAATGGGCTGATCGCACCGGATCGGATCCTCGGGCTGACCTTCACCCGGAAGGCAGCGGCTGAACTTCAGCACCGGGTCCGAACGCGCCTGCGTGGCTTCTACCGAGCTGATGATCCAGGCCACGAGCCGGTCGGTGAGCCCACCGTGCTGACCTACGCCGCGTACGCCGGCCGGCTGGTGGACGAGCACGGCATTCTGCTCGGCCGTGAGCCTGGTTCCCGGCTGCTGACCGAAGCTGCCCGCTGGCAACTCGCGGACTCGGTCGTCCGCCATTACGACGGATCCTTCGAGGCCGAACCCGGGGTCGTGGCCACGGTCACCGAGCGCGCCCTCGATCTGGCCGGCCAAATCGCCGACCACTTGGCCGAGCCGGAGGAGATCCGTGCGCTGAGCGCCCGGCTCCGGAGCCAGCTCGACCCGCTGCCGATGGGCCCCCGGATGCGCAACGAGTGGCCGGCGGAGGTTGCGAAACTGCGCACCAGCCTGACCCGTCGCGACGATCTGCTCCCGCTGATCGACCGCTTCGCCATGGCAAAGCAGCGAATCGGCGCCATGGACTTCGCCGACCAGATGGTGCTCGCCACCCAGCTGGCCGCATTGCCCAGCGTCGCCGAGGTCGAGCGGTCGAGGTATGACGTCGTGCTGCTGGACGAATACCAGGACACCGGCCACGCCCAGATTCAGATGCTCACCGGACTGTTTGCCGACGGCCGCGCGGTGACCGCGGTTGGGGATCCGCTGCAGTCCATCTACGGCTGGCGTGGAGCCAGCGCGGCCAACATCAACCAGTTCGAAGACCGGTTTCGCACCCGGGATGGGCGCAGCGCGCGCCGGTTCCCGCTGCTGACCAGTTGGCGCAACGATCGGCGGATCCTGGCCGCCGCCAACCGGGTGGCCCAGCCGCTGCGCGGCCCCGGCGAGGCTCCCCTGACCGAGCGACCCGGTGCCGGTTCCGGACGGGTGGTGGTGCGCTTCACCGCCACCGTCGTGGACGAGGCCCAGTGGATCGCGGACTGCCTGGTGGCGCAGTGGAAGCAACGCGAGCGAGATGACTGGACGAACGGCGAGCGCACCTTGGCTGTACTGGTCCGTAAGCGATCCGGCATTGCCCTAATAGCCCAAGCTATTCGTGATGCCGGCCTGCCGGTGGAGGTCGTCGATCTCGGTGGTTTGCTCACGCTGCCGGAGATTGCCGACATCCGTGCGGTGCTGCACGTGCTGGCCGACTCCAACGCCGGCGGTTCGCTCGGCAGGCTGCTGACCGGCGCCAGGTGGCGAATCGGTCCCGCGGACCTGGTCGCGCTACACGAGCGCGCCCGGGCCCTGGCCGCGATGACCACCCGGTCCCTTCAGGCGATAGTGCGTCCGACCGCCGCTGGGATCGGTATCGCGGGTAATGAAGTCGCACCAGATGATGATGAGCGGGTCGATCCGTCGCTGATCGAGGCCCTGGACGACCTCGGTGATGAAAGGGCTTATTCTGCCGAGGGATTCCGTCGGCTGTCCGAGTGCGCTGGCATCCTGCGACGACTGCGCCGTCGGCTGGAGCTGCCGCTTCCCGATCTCATCGGGGAGGTCGAGTCCGCACTCGGAGTCGACGTGGAGGTCGCGGCCCGGGCCGAGGCGGTGAACACCGCAGTCGGCGACGCCGGGCGGGCCAACCTCGACCGGTTCATCGACGAATCGGCGCGTTTCGTCGGTGATCGGTCGGGCAGCGACCAGATCGCCGGACTCTCTGCGTTTCTCGGCTACCTCAAGGCGGCCGAGGATGAGGAATACGGCCTGAAGCCCGCGGGGATCGAAGTCCAATCGGAGCGGGTTCAGATCCTGACCGTGCACGGGTCGAAGGGTCTGGAATGGGATGTGGTGTGTGTGGCCGGCCTGATCGACAAGGGATTTCCCGATCAGCCGAAGAGCCACGACTGGGCCAGCACTCCAGCGCTGTTGCCCGGACCGCTGCGCGGTGACCGGCCACATCTGCCGGAACTCAACTTCGCAGGTTGCGCCAACCGCAGCGACGCTGAGGAGCGCGTCAAACAACACCGCCGCGAGCTGAGCGCAAGGCACCTCCTGGAGGAGCGGCGGCTGGCCTACGTCGCGTTCACCCGTGCTCGCAAGGCACTCGGCGTATCGGGCGCAGCCTGGGGCAATGGCATTACCGATCGGCGTCCGTCGGTATTCCTGGAGGAGCTACGGCGGCTCGCCGAGGATGACCTGGTGGCGGTGGACGGTTGGTACGAGGTGGCCGTGGATGAAGCGAACCCGCTGCAAGCGGTGGATCGTGAGGCGCTTTGGCCGGCCGATCCCCTCAGCGCGTCGCGGAGGCAAGCGCTGGAATCCGGTGCCTCGCTCGTTCGGGCAGCGATGTTGGCGACCATCGCACAACTGGAGCCGAGCCACGAAGTGATCTCCACCGACATGGCCGACCTGCGTCGATCGTGGCGGCGCGACGTCGATCTCCTGCTGGCCGAGCACCGGGCCGCCCAGCAGCACACCCGGATCGACGTGGTCATGCCGGATCACCTGTCGGTGTCTGATGTGGTCGCACTGTCGGAGGATCCGGCTTCGTTAGCCCGCCGATTACGCCGGCCGATTCCGCAACGCCCGGCCAAGCAGGCACGTCGTGGTACAGCATTTCATAACTGGCTGGAACAACGCTGGGCGGCCGACGCTCTGCTGGATATCGACGAGATTCCGGGAGCCGTGGACGAGGTCATCGACGACGGCGAACTCGAGACGTTCAAAGCGAAGTTCGAGCTGAGTAGCTGGGCCGACCAAACGCCGGTCGCGGTCGAGGTGCCGTTTGAGATGTCCTTCGGCGGCCGGGTCGTCCGTGGCCGGATGGACGCGGTCTTCCGCGAGCCGGACGGCCGGTTCGTCGTTGTGGACTGGAAGACCGGCCGGCCGCCGAAGGGAGCCGAAGCCGCCGCCA
>JAVEET010000225.1 GCA_030840295.1 Pseudonocardiales bacterium | reverse complement strand
GCGCGCATGGCGCCGACGATGGCCCAGCGCGCCGCGCTGTCGGAGATGGCTGCGGTCGAGATGAGCCACTACGCCAGACTCGCGGCACGGATCTCCTCGATGGACGCCGATCCGTTCCAGGCGATGGCGCCCTTCGTGGAGAGCTTCGAAACCTTTCACGCCCGGACCGAGCCGAGGACGTGGGGCGAAGCCCTGGTCAAGGCTTACGTCGGCGACGGCCTGGCCGCGGACTTCTACCGCGAGGTGGCGGAGTTCGTCGACGAGTCGACCCGGAAGTTGGTGACTGAAGCTCTGGCCGATGCCGGCAGCTCCGCCTTTGCCGTCCGCGAAGTCGGAATCCTGATTTCGTCCGATCCCACCGCGGCCTCGCGTTTGTCATTGTGGGGCCGGCGCCTGGTCGGCGAGGCGATCAGCCAGACCCAACGAGTCGCCGCCGAACGTGACGCGTTGACTCGGCTTATCGTGGGAGGGACCGGCGGACTGGCCGAGATCGCTCAGCTAATCGACCGGATCACCACCCGGCACACCGAGCGGATGACCGCCATCGGATTGTCGAACTGAGCGCTCAGCCCGCGACGAAACCGACGCGGCGGACGTCGGCCTGGGCGATCTCGACATAGGCGATCAGGTTGGCGGGCACGATCACCTTGCGGCCGCGTTCGTCGGTGAGCGACAACTGGCCATCGACACTCTTGAGAGCGGTGGCCACCAGCTCCTCGACCTCGGCCGGAGTCTGGGTGCTCTCGACCGTGATCTCGCGGGGAGTGTGCAGAACGCCGATCTTGACCTCCACGAGAAGCCTCCTGATGTTCGTAGGTCGATGGCAGGCCACTCGGCCGGCTGACTTCACGCTAGTCGAGCCGGGCCGCTGTCACCGAGCCGGCGGGCTGCGCCCTGAGCGAACGGGCGGCTGGACCCGCTCAGATCTGCGGCGTGGAACCGTGCAGCGGAAAGTGCGAAATGCCCCGCCACTGCAGGGTCTCCAACAAGCGCACCGCCTCGGCCTTGCTGACCGGACGATCCGCGTCCAACCACCAGGTCGCGGCGATCTGGGCCGCTCCGGTCAGCGCCACTCCGAGCAGTTCGGCCTGTGCGCGGGACAGGCCGGTGTCCGCGGCCACGGTATCGGCGACGGCTTGCATGGTGAGCCGGGCAACGCGATCGACACGCTCCCGGACCGCGGGCTCGTTGCCGAGATCGGATTCGAAGATCAGCCGGAAGGCGCCGTCGTCGCCACGGTCCTCGCCGTCGACGAAGTCGAAATAGGCCGTCATGACATTGTGGATGCGAGCCCGGTTGTCGTCGGTTTCGGCCAGAGCGCTGCGGACTCGTCCCACCAGTTCCTCGGCGTGCGTGTCGAGCAGTGCGAGATACAGATCGAGCTTGCCCGGGAAGTGCTGGTACAGCACGGGCTTGGACACCCCGGCGCGCACGGCGATGTCGTCCATCGCGGCGGCGTGGTAGCCGTTGTTCACGAAGACTTCCTGGGCCGCGGCCAGTAATTGCTTGCGGCGGGCCGATCTCGGCAGCCGGGATCCCCGGGAGCTGTCGACTATCTCGGTCATGACGACCCTTCTCCTGGCTCCGGCGGTCGATCCCGAATCTTACCGGTCAGTAGTCTGGGCGGCGCGAGCGCAGGCCGGTCGGCCTGGCAGCAGGGGAAGGTGACGCGGCGGATGGGTGCTTCGACGACCTGCATGAACCTCGGGCGCCGGCTGGGCTCGAGTCGGCGATCCGGCTCAGGAACTGCGCCGAGGCCAGCCGAATTGGCCTCGCCGACCGACTATCCACTGGCTCGGCCGAACCCGGACCGGCCACCCTGGCCGGGTGAGTTCCACACGGTTGCCGCGACCGACGTCTTCGTCCGCAAGACTCCGGCGACCGGCCCGGACGCCGAGCCGGCGCTTTACGTGCATGGCCTGGGTGGCGCATCCACCAACTTCACCGATCTTGCCGACCTGCTGTCGCCGTGGTTCGCCGGACGCTCGATCGACCTGCCTGGATTCGGTCAGTCGGGCCCACCAGTCGGTGCCGACTACTCCCTCGACGCGCACGCCCGGACCGTGATCGGCTACCTCGAACAGTCCGATCGTGGTCCCGTACATCTCGTCGGCAATTCGATGGGCGGTGCGATCTCGATCAAGGTCGCGTCGAGCCGTCCCGATCTCGTTCGCACCCTGACCCTGATCTCACCGGCGGTGCCCGATCTGAAACCACGCAGGGGCGCCGACCTGCTGATGGCGCTGCTGCTGGTCCCCGGGGTAGGTGTCCGGGCGTTGCGCAGGGTCGATGCGGACACCCCCGAGCGACGGGCGAGGGCGATCGTCAACCTCTGCTTCGCGCATCCGGAACGAGTGCCGGCGAACCGGCTGGCCCAGGCCGCTGAAGACATCCTCTCGCGCCGCGAACTGCCCTGGGCCCACGACGCGTTGCTGATGTCCTTCCGCGGCCTGGTGCGGAGTTACCTCGCCGTGGGGCCCCGCTCGGCGTGGCAGCGGATGACCGAGGTCACGGCGGCCACCTTGGTGGTCTGGGGAGCGCAGGACAAGCTGGTAGACGTTGCACATGCGCCACGGATTGCGACCGCGATTCCCGATGCCACCTTGCTGGTATTGCCGGACGTCGGCCATACCGCGCAGTTGGAAGATCCGGTGAGTACTGCCCGAGCGATTTTGTCGCTCCGTGGGCGCGCAAATGACGGGCGCGACACCAACCATGTGGGAACCTGACCAGGTGAGTTCCCCCTCGGCACCCGAACGGGAGCGGCAGATGGCTGCCAATGGACCGGCCGCGGGGCCGCCTCCGCCGAGCCGGCCACCGCAGTCGGCCGCGGCTGGCGGATCGGCCGGACCGAAGCCGCACCCGACCGCGGCCCGGCATTGGCGCCAGTTCACCGAGCGCTACGGCTGGCGCGCCTATGCCCTGCCCGTGCTGGTGGTGCTGACCGTGCTCGCCCTGGCCACGACCAATTCCCCAAGTGCGGTCAAGGAGCGGCTCATAGGTGGCGGGAGGCCGCCGACGACGTCGGCAACCGGGGGACCGGCCGTCGCCGCCTCCAACGGACAGTTGAAGTCCGACGATCCCGGCGCCGGCGCGCTCAACTCCGTCCTGCCTGCTTTGGCGCTGCCCCCGGGCCCCGGCTATACGACGACGGGGAAGGGCACTTACGCCACGATCCCCGGCAAGTCGAAGGTCATCGGCAAGGGCACGCTGCGCAAGTTCTCGATCGAGGTGGAGACCGGCGTGACCGGCGTGGACCTGACCAGCTTCGCCAACACCGTCGTGACTGCGCTGAGCAATCCGCAGTCCTGGATCTCCGACGGCAAGACGGCGCTGCAACGCGTCGACACCGGCCCGGTGGACTTTCACGTCACCCTGGTGTCGTCGATGACCGTGCGCCGGCTCTGTGGCTATGACCTGCCGGTCGAGACATCCTGTTACGACGGCGCCGACACGCGGGTCGTACTGAATGTCGCCCGCTGGGTCCGTGGCGCGAAGGCCTACTCCAGCGACCTTGCCACGTACCGGTTGTATGCGGTGAATCACGAAGTCGGCCATGCCCTGGGCCACAACCACAGTCACGGATGCCTCGCCAACGGTTTCGCACCGGTGATGATGCAGCAGACCATCGGTACCCGCACCGCGTCCGGCAAGATCTGCCAGCCGAATCCGTGGCCTTATCCGACGGGCGTCAAGGATGCACCCGGGCCCGAGGAAGCCGGCAGCGGGCCGGACCTGGAGTTCTACAAGCGCAACTCGTCCTGACAGCTCGGCTTCCGGCCGCCGGACCAGCACATCATCGGCGGCGGCTCAGCTGCCGACGGACCTTGCCGGCTGGGCGTCCGCAAGCCCGATGGTCCAGAATGGGAATCGCCGGGTGCGGTCCCGGCGTTGTGGCTGTAGATCATTCAGCACAGCTCATTCGCAGGGACTTGCCCTGCCCTCGGAAGGACCTGACTTCGTGTCTCTACCGCCGCTGGTCGAACCAGCCGATACCCTCACCATCGACGAGGTGCGACGCTACAGCCGCCACCTGATCATCCCCGACGTCGCCATGGCGGGGCAGAAGCGACTGAAGAACGCCAAGGTGCTGTGCATCGGTGCCGGCGGTCTCGGCTCACCGGCGCTGCTGTACCTGGCCGCAGCCGGGGTCGGCACCCTGGGCATCGTGGAGTTCGACGTGGTGGACGAGTCCAACTTGCAGCGTCAGATCATCCACGGCCAGTCAGACATCGGCCGGTCCAAGGCGCAGTCGGCCCGGGATTCGGTACTCGAGATCAACCCGCTGGTCACCGTGAACTTGCACGAGGAGCGGCTGGACACCTCCAACGTGCTGGAGATCCTCGCCGACTACGACCTGATCGTGGACGGTACCGACAACTTCGCCACCCGCTACCTGGTCAACGATGCTGCCGTGTTGTTGGGCAAGCCCTACGTCTGGGGTTCGATCTATCGGTTCGAGGGTCAGGTCAGCGTGTTCTGGGATAAGTACGGCCCGAACTACCGTGACCTCTATCCATCGCCGCCGCCGCCCGGAATGGTGCCGTCGTGCGCCGAAGGTGGCGTGCTCGGTGTCATCTGCGCCGCCATCGGTTCGGTGATGGTCAACGAGGCGATCAAACTGATCACCGGTATCGGTGAGACGCTGCTCGGCCGACTGCTCGTGTTCGACGCCCTCGACATGACCTGGAACGAGATCAAGATCCGCAAGGACCCGGCCACCGAGCCGATCACCGAGCTCATCGACTACGAGGCCTTCTGTGGTGTCGTCAGCGAGGAGGCTCAGCTGGCGGCTGCCGGTTCCACCATCACGGCGGCCGAACTCAAGGACCTGATCGACGCCAAGAAGCCCATCGCGCTCATCGACGTGCGCGAGCCCGCCGAGTACGAGATCGTGTCCATTCCCGGTTCGACGCTGATCCCGAAGGACCGGATTCTGCGCGGCGAGGCACTGTCGGAGCTACCTCAGGACAAGCAGATCGTGTTGTACTGCAAGACGGGTGTGCGATCGGCGGAGTCGCTGGCTGTGGTCAAAGCGGCCGGATTCTCCGACGCGGTGCACGTTCAGGGCGGCGTTATCGGATGGGTGAACCAGGTCGATCCGTCCTTGCCCTCCTACTGAGCGATGCCGGCTGAGGCCATGTCAGTTGTGCAGCCCGCTCGGTCCTCGACCGAGCCGTCGCTGGCCGAGCGGGTTTTCGTGTGCGTGGAGCTGATTCCCAGCGGCAGCGTGCTTTCCTACGGCGACGTGGCTGAGTACATCGGTACCGGATCGGCTCGGATCGTCGGCCGCATTCTGGCCACCGAGGGCTACGACGGACTGCCTTGGCATCGGGTTCTGCGAGCTGACGGCACCTGCGCCGAGCACATCCGAGCAGAGCAGCTCGGCCTGCTGCGGGCCGAGGGGGTGCCGATCCGGGGTGATCGGGTCCAGATGAGCACGGCGCGCTGGGACGGCCGCTGAGAATTGTCAGCGGTCTGTGATGGGATGGCTATATGCCGCCACCGCCCGCGTTTCGCCTGACCCGTCCGGCGCGGCCGATGCCGGTGGCTCCCGTGCTCGACGTGGAGCAGCAGCGGGTGGTCGAGCACGATGGTCGCCTACTGCGGGTGCTGGCCGGCCCCGGGACCGGCAAGACCACCACGCTGGTCGAGGCGGTGATCGACCGCGTCCAAAACCGCGCCGTGCCGGTCGAGAACGTCCTGTTGCTGACCTTCTCACGTGCCGCGGCCGGTCAGCTCCGAGACCGAGTGACAGCACGTCTGCAGCGCACCATTTCCGAGCCCGTGGCCCGCACGTTCCACTCCTACGCGTTCGGTATCGTCCGGCAGGCTGCGGTGTTGGCCGGTAATCCGGCGCCGCGGTTGTTGTCGGGATCAGAGCAGGACGTCACCCTGCGGGAACTGCTGGCCGGACGGTTGGACGACCGGCGCGACAGCTGGCCGCCGGCGCTAGCGGCGGCAATCCAGACCAGGGCATTCACCGACGAGCTCCGCGAACTGCTGATGCGGGCGATCGAGCGCGACATCTCGGCCGAGCAGCTGGCTGCCTACGGCGCGGAGCACGGCCGGCCGGACTGGATCGTCGCGGCCGACATTCTGACCGAGTACCTCGATGTCACCGCGCTGAAGGCGCCGGGGGCGTTCGACGCCGCAGAGCTCATCCAGCGGGCGAAATTCGAGCTGAGGTCCAATGCGGCTCTGCTGGCGGCTGAGCGCGCCCGGCGCCGACGGATCTTCGTCGACGAGTTCCAGGACACCGACCCGGCGCAGATCGAGTTGCTCCGCCTGATCGCCCACGGCGCCGACGAACTGGTCATCATCGGTGATCCGGATCAGGCGATCTATGCCTTCCGTGGTGCGGAGCAGAATGCGATGAACGAGATGGAGTCGCTCCTCGAGGGCCTGTTCACCTCGACCACGACGCCAACCCTCTTTGATCCACGGCTCGAGACGGTGTCGCTGTCGGTGTGTCGCCGTAGTGGCCCGGTACTGCTCGCCGGCTCCCGACGGATCGCGGGACGGCTCGGCGGCGGGCTCGTGCAGCATCGCAGCCTGCAGGCCGATCCCGCGCTAACGCCCGGTGCCATTTCGGTCGCGATTTTCAGTTCGGTGTCCGCCGAGGCCGCGCACCTGGCGACTCGACTGCGGCGGGCACATATCGAGGAAGGCGTGGCCTGGTCGCAGATGGCCGTGTTGGTTCGGTCGGCCGGTCCGGCCGCCGACAGCCTTAGGCGCGGACTGGCCGCGGCCGGCGTTCCCGTCGGGCAGCCCGTGCGCGGCGCTCTCGTCGACGAGCCGGCCATCGCGCACCTGTTGACGCTCTTGCGGTGCGTGGCCCGTCCGGCCGAGATCACGCCGGAGGACGC
>JAVEET010000172.1 GCA_030840295.1 Pseudonocardiales bacterium | reverse complement strand
CGGCCCGGCCTGCGGGTCACCGCGATCCGGCCGCCGGTCAGGTCCTGACGGTGGACTGGACCAGGTGCGATGGGCACGGTCTGTGTGCGGCACTGCTGCCGGCGTCGGTGCAGCTCGATGACTGGGGATACCCGCAGATCAACCGTGCCGGGATCAGCCGCGAGCGGCTGGGCGATGTGAAGCGAGCCGTCTCGGCGTGCCCGTCCCTGGCGTTGCGGCTCGGCGGTTGAACTGGTTCGGCGGTTATTCACTGATACCCGGCAGGATTTGGATCGCCGGCGGCGGTGTTGCGCCGATAGCGTTCTCGCTGTGACCAATCGAATGGCTAGCGGCCCGGTTGAACCGAGCCGACCCGTTCCCGACAGTCCCGTTCCCGATAACAAGGACTGGACCTGGGTCCTCGAGGAACCGTGCGCCGAATGCGGGTTCGACGCCCGCAACGTCACCGGGGCGGACGTGCCCGCCATCGTCCGGGATGCGGTGGCGCGCTGGGGTCCGGTGTTGAACCGGCCGGACGCCGCGGCCCGGCCCCAAGCCGAGGTCTGGTCGCCGCTCGAGTACGGCTGCCACACCCGCGACGTGTTCACCCGCTTCGAGGGACGGGTGCGGCTAATGCTGTCCGAGGACGATCCGGAGTTCGAGAACTGGGACCAGAACGCCACCGCGATCGCCGATCGGTATTGGGCTCAGGACCCGGTGCTGGTGTTCGGCGCCCTGGCAGCGGCCGGTGAGCAGATCGCGGCCACCTTCGAGTCGGTGGCGGGCGATCAGTGGCAGCGCACCGGACGCCGGTCCAATGGCGACACGTTCACCGTCGAGTCCATCGGCCGGTACTTCGCCCACGATGTGGTCCACCACCTGGCTGACGTCCGAGCCTGACCTCCTGCGACGGGGTGCGTCAGCGGGCGTGCCAGGCGGACAACAGGTGCTGTTCCTTGTCCGGGGCCAGCCCAGGCGCGCGGGCGGATGGTTGCCAGCCACCCTCGATCGTCTTCATCCACTCCCAAGTGTCGACCAGCGTGTCCATCACCGGACGGCAGGCCAGTCCCGCTGCCTCGGCCTGCGCGGTGTTGTGCCGAAATGCGCCCGGGGCCTGGGCGACGGGTATCCACAGCGGCAGCTCTGTCCACGCCTCGATCGGCTGACCGTCCGCCGTGGCCGTAGCCAGCCATTCATCTGTGACCCAGGTGAACTCGGCGTCCGAGCCGGTGACCCGGCGCATCTGCTCGAAGAGTTGGCCGCGGTTGATCTGATGAGCGGGTCCCGTCACCTCGAACGTGCCGGCGGGCTCCAGCAGCGCGAATTCCGCGATGTCGCGGGCATCGATCAGCGACAGCTCGTCCGTCGGCTGACCGGGCGCGAGGATCTCGCCGCCGCGCGCTATCCGCATCAGCCACCAGGGAAGCCGGCCGATGCCATCGTGCGGACCGACGATGACGCCGGCCCGCAGGATCGAGGCGCGGGATCTGCCGAAGGCGCGCAGCACCGCCCGTTCCGCACCGACCTTGCGCCAGCCGTACGGTGCCGGCTCCGCCAGCCCGTCCGGGACGGCCTCGCCGATCGCGTCCGGGTCGCCGTCGAAGACACCACCGGCCTGGTAGTCGACCCGCTCGGGCCAATCCGGGTAGGCGTTGATCGAGGACACGAACGCGTAATGCCGGGTGGTCGGTTCGAGCAACCCCGCCGTGGCCTTGACCTGGTCCGGGAAGTAACCGGTGTCGAAGACCAGGTCGAACGAACGTCCGCGCAACTGTTCGAGATCGGCGGCCTTCGTGCGGTCCCCGTGCAGGACGTGCGCGCCCGGCACCGGCGAACCGGTCTGGCCCCGGCTGAACGTTGTGACGTTATGACGCCGGCCCAGCGCGAGCTCGACCATCGAACGTGACAGGAACACCGTTCCACCGATCACCAATATCTCCATCGCTCCACCAGACCATCGGCAGCTGATCACGGCAATGGGTGTTCGCTGCGGGCATGACGGTGAGCATGATCGACCGGCATTGGTTCTCATTGGTTCAGGTGAGTGAAATACTCGCGACAACGACCCTTGCCCGGACTCGATGACCGAATCGACGGAGACGTTCAATGCCCATCGCAACGCCCGAGATCTATCAGAACATGCTCGACAAGGCCAAGGCGGGCGGCTTCGCCTATCCGGCCATCAACTGCACGTCGTCGGAGACCGTCAACGCCGCGCTCAAGGGTTTCGCCGACGCGGGCAGCGACGGCATCATCCAGTGCTCCACCGGTGGCGCAGAGTTCGCCTCCGGCACCGCGGTGAAGAACATGGTGACGGGCGCGGTTGCGCTGGCCGAATTCGCACACGTGGTGGCCCAGAAGTACTCGATCAACGTCGCGCTGCACACCGACCACTGCCCCAAGGACAAGCTCGACGGTTTCGTACGTCCGCTGCTGGCCATCTCTCAGGAGCGGGTCCAGGCCGGCCAGAATCCGTTGTTCCAGTCGCACATGTGGGACGGTTCCGCGGTTCCGCTACCGGAGAACCTCGAGATCGCCAAGGAGCTGCTGGCCAAAGCGGCATCGGCCAAGATCATCCTGGAGCTGGAGATCGGCGTGGTGGGTGGCGAGGAGGACGGTGTCGCCAACGAGATCAACGAGAAGCTGTACACCACCGAGCAGGACTTCCTCGACACCATCGAAGCCCTGGGTAGCGGTGAGCACGGCCGCTACCTCCTGGCCGCCACCTTCGGCAACGTGCACGGCGTCTACAAGCCGGGCAACGTCAAACTGCGCCCGGACGTACTCAAGAAGGGTCAGGATGCGGCCGCGGCCAAGCTGGGCCTGCCGCCGAGCTCGAAGCCGTTCGATCTGGTGTTCCACGGCGGGTCGGGTTCCCTGCTTGAGGAAATTCGGGAGGCGTTGTCCTACGGCGTCGTGAAGATGAACGTCGATACCGATACCCAGTACGCCTTCACCCGTCCGATCGCCGGACACATGTTCACCAACTACGACGGCGTCCTCAAGATCGACGGCGAAGTGGGTAACAAGAAGGCTTACGATCCGCGGACCTACCTCAAGGCTGCTGAGATCGGCATGGCCGCCCGGGTTGTCGAAGCGTGTGAAAGCCTGCTGTCCGCCGGCACCGCCGCTTAGTCCCAGCCGGTTAGTCCCAGCGGCTTAGTCCCAGCGGCTTAGTCCCAGTCGCTTAGTCCCTGCCGAGTGTCATCGACGTACGGAGATCTGATGGACCTGCTCAACCCCGCAACGAAGTTGCCGGTCGATCCCGCCTCGGCCCTGTTGGCCGACGGTGCCGATCCGGTGCAGGTGGCGTCGAAATACCCGACCTCGTCGGCCGCCTGGGCAGCGCTGGCCGAGGAGGCGCTGGGGCGGGGATTCGCGGTAGAGGGCTACGCCTACGCGCGGACGGGCTACCACCGCGGGTTGGACGCGCTGCGAAAGTCCGGCTGGCGCGGTACCGGCCCGGTGCCGTGGTCCCACGAACCGAACCAGGGTTTCCTGCGGGCGCTGTACGCCCTCTCGCAGGCCGCCACCGCGATCGGGGAAACGGACGAGGCACTGCGGTGTGCCACGTTCCTCGATGACTGCGATCCTGAGGCGGCCAGGGCGCTGGCCTGAGTTGATCCTCGCTCGCAGAACGGTCAGCTCAGCGGAAAGGCTGCCACGCTCTGATAGCGGGGACGGCCGTGGGGACCCTGACCCAGGTGGGATTCGATGAGCTCCATCTCGTCGACAGGCCAGGACGGTCCGGAGTAGGTGTCGAAGACCTGCAGCCATTTGCCCAGCTCGGTGGGCCGGTTGACCCGGGCCAGGGTCAGGTGGGCCTGGAAGTCCGCTCCGTCCACCCCGATACCCGAGGCGGACGCCGCGTTACGGGCCCCGACGCTCAACCGGGACAGTTCCTCGACATTGCCGTGCACACCCGTCCAGAGCACCTTGGCCGTCACCGGGTTGGGATAGGTCCCCGCACCTGCCAGCTGGAGCTCGAACCGGGTTCGCTTGGCCGCGGCCGTACTCAGACGCTCGATCAGGTCGTCCAGTTTCGCCTCAGGCACCACCGGCAGGAAGGCGAGAGTCAGGTGCCAGTGCTCCTCGGCGGTCCAGCGCAGTGGCGATTCGTCCGGACGGGTCCGTGCGGCCGGGCCGCGGCCGCCCTTGCGCGCCACCGCGTTGTGCTCGCGTCGCGGCTCGACGAACTCGGCCAGGTCCTGCACCGCAGCCATCGGCGGGACGACCGCGACGAACATCCGGCTGCTCACCGCCGGTGACTCGGCGGCGTGGCGTACGCCGGCGGCATCGGGCGCAACGGCGGCGCGCTGGACGGATTCTGAGCGAGCGTGTTCTGTGCCTGCGCCCGGTTCCTGGCCAGGGCGTCGACGAGTTCGGCGTGCAGGTAGTAAGCATCCGGTGGGCCGATATTCCGTTCCACCCGATCCCGCAGGAAGGCCAGCTCGGTGGCGGCGTTCTGGAAGGCCTTCAGGGCCTGGGCGCCGCTTTTGCCGGACCGTTGGGCCACCGCCTTGGTCCAGGCCCGCCGGGCTGCGATGCTGCCCAGCCAGCCGGCCTCCATCGGAGTGATCCATCGGTAATAGACCATCGCCGGGAGCTGGCGCAGCACCACATCCCGTTCGCGGCGTCGTTGGTGGCGGGCCCAGAAGATGGCCAGCACGAATGCCGGCACCATGACCAGCAGGTACACCAGCAGATAGCCGACCAGTCCGAAGTTGGTGGAACCGTTCCACAACGCGTGCAGACCCACGGCGGCGAGGAAGCCGATGAGAGGGGCGTACCAGGTGATGGCACCGCGCGGGCGGCTCACGGCCAAGCCCACGCCGATGCCGGTCAGCGAGGTGAACAGCGGGTGGGCGAACGGTGCCAGCACCAGCCGCAGCACGATGGTCACCACAGCGGAATCGGTGCCCTGGCCGAAGCTCTGCGCGATGTAACCGATGTCCTCGATGAAGGCGAACCCGACCGCTGTGAAACCGGCGTACACCAAGCCGTCGATGACCCCGTCGAACTCGCGCCGACGGGCCCCGGTCAGCATGACGATCAGGAACGCACCCTTGGTCGCCTCCTCGATCGCCGGTGCGGCCACGGTCAGCACGAGGCCCCTACCCAGCACCTCGCTGGTCGCCAGTTCCAGCGCGAGGCTGACCACGACTGCCACCGTGGCTCCCCAGAGGAAGGCCAGCAGCAGCAACCGCCTGGGTTCTGGCTCCCACCGGTCCAGCCACAGGTAACAGGCCAGCACGATGGCCATCGCGACCGCCGAGCACGGCACGGCCACGATCAGGCCGACCGGATCGCTCACTCCGGCGATCAGGGCGAAGGCCGCCGCCAGCACGCCCAGCGCGACCAGCACCGCGATCGGGGCGCCGGTGGCCCGGGCCTGTCGGCGCAACCACGGTTGGTAATAGCCGGACGGGGGCAGGGCGGTCATGCCCGACAGCCTATTGAAGGACTAGAGGCAGAGTCGCCACAGTTTCGGCTCGGACCAGAAGGTGCGCTTGCCGCGCGGACGCTCGCGCCCCACTCCGTCCTGCGTGATCAGTGCTTCGTCACACGCAAGTTGCAGGGACCGACCGCGCAGCGTCTTCGTCCGCCATCGCCCCAGCCGTACGGTCGCTTCGAGCTCCTCGGTGCCGAGACGGCGCATCGATACGCCGTGCGCCACGCCGTCGCACAGGAGCTGGTCGTCGACCACGGCCCGCAGCCACCACCCCGATCGTGTAACAACCGGCATCGTGGGCGTACCGGTTGTTACACGATCGGGTCTGTTGGGCCAGGGACCTACCGTGGCCTGCTCGACGCACAGCCCACCGGAATCGTCCTTCACCACGCCGATCAGCCGCGGCCGGCCCTGAACCGCCACGCGAATCTGATCGGCCGGTCTGCGGGGCACACCGATCCGGTCCAGGTAGCCGAGCCGGTCGCGGGGGAGCACTGCGGTTTCCACCGATCCCAACAGCCCTTTGCGCAGCAACCGGGACAAGATCAACTGCAGGCCGGCCAGGTCGGCGTCGATCACCAGCCGGCGGCCGGCCAAGTGCTCCAGCGGCTCGTCCACCGCCGCCGGGGTGCTGGCCACCAGCCAGGGTTGCGCCGTGTCGGCCCCGGCGTCGATCAGCGCAGCGGCGGTGTCGGCGGCAGTCCGACCTGAGTCGGCGCCGCCGATTCCGACCAGCACAGTGTCCACGTTCGTTACCCTTCACTGGCACCGCCATCAAAGTCGGCGGCCGACGTCAGGAGTCTGCTACATGCCCGCGATCGTTCTGGTCGGCGCTCAATGGGGCGACGAAGGCAAGGGCAAGGCCACCGACCTGCTCGGCTCCTCGGTCGATTACGTGGTGAAGTTCAACGGCGGCAACAACGCCGGGCACACCATCGTCATCGATGGTGAGAAGTTCGCACTGCACCTGCTGCCCTCCGGCATCCTGAGTGAGAACTGCGTCCCGGTCATCGGCAACGGCGTGGTCATCGACCTCGAGGTGCTGTTCGGCGAGATCGACGCACTCGAGGCCCGCGGCCGGTCCGCGGCGAAGCTGGTGGTCAGCGCCGACGCCCACGTGATCGCGCCCTACAACACCACCCTCGACAAGGTCACCGAGCGGTTCGCAGGCAGTCGCAAGATCGGCACCACCGGACGTGGCATCGGGCCGACCTACGCCGACAAGATGAACCGGATCGGCATCCGCGTCCAGGACCTGTTCGACGAGGTGACCCTGCGGGAGAAAGTCACCGCCGCCCTGGGCCTGAAGAACCAGATCCTGTCCAAGATCTACAACCGGCGCGCCCTGGAGGTGGAGGCGGTGGTCACCGAACTGCTGTCCTACGCCGACCGGCTGCGGCCGATGGTCGCGAACACGGCCCTGCTGCTGCATCAGGCGCTGGACGACGCAAAGACGGTGCTGCTCGAAGCCGGTCAGGCCACCATGCTCGATGTCGATCACGGCAACTACCCGTACGTGACGTCGTCATCGGCCACCGCGGGCGGCGCCTGCACGGGCAGCGGCATCCCGCCGACCCGCATCGATCGGGTTATCGCCGTCGTCAAGGCGTACTCGACCCGGGTCGGCGAGGGCCCCTTCCCGACCGAGCTGCTGCACGACAAGGGGGACGAGCTGCGCAACGCCGGCGCTGAATTCGGCACGACCACCGGACGCCCCCGGCGCACCGGCTGGTTCGACGTCCCGATCGCCCGATACGCGGCCCGCATCAACGGGGTCACCGACTTCGTCCTGACCAAGCTGGACGTGCTGACCGGGATGCCCGAGGTGCCGGTGTGCGTGGCGTACGAGATCGACGGCGTGCGGCAGGCCGATATGCCGATGACCCAGCTCGAGTTCGCCAAGGCAGTTCCGGTCTACGAGACCTTCCCGGGGTGGGACGAGGACATCTCCAAGGCCCGGACCATGGAGGATCTGCCGG
>JAVEET010000108.1 GCA_030840295.1 Pseudonocardiales bacterium | reverse complement strand
TCCAGCAGATCGTCAACGATCAGACCCCGTACCTACCTTTGATCTACCCCCCGTACCGGTACGCCAGCGGCAAGTGGGTGCATGGCTTCAACGTCTCACCACTGGGCAACTACAACGACTCGTTGCTCACGCTCACGGTCGACGCGCACTGACCACGGCCTAGCTCACGGCGACGACAGCAACACCAATCGGACAGGACGGAGGGCATCATGGGTGGCTGGCACATGATCGGGCGCAGGCTCGTTCAGCTGATCCCGATCGTCGTCGGCATCACCATCGTGTCCTTCGTCCTGATCCGCATCGTTCCCGGTGATCCGGCAACCCTCATTCTCGGCAATCACTACACCCCGGATGGGGCCGCGCAAATTCGGAAGTCACTCGGCCTGGATCAGTCCGTAGTCGTCCAGTACTGGAGGTTCCTGCGCAGTGCCCTGACCGGATCGTTCGGCCACTCGTACTCACTCGACGCCTCCGTGGGCCACCTGATCTCGGGCGGCCTGGGAACAACCCTTTTCCTCATCGCTATGGCCGGTCTCTTCACGGCGCTGCTTTCGATCCCGATAGGGGTCTTCGCCGGGCTGCACCGCGGCGGGATCTTCGACCAGTCGACGCGGATCTTTCTGTTGATCGGCTTTGCGCTGCCGGGATTCCTGCTCGGGGTGCTGCTGATCCTGGTTTTCGGTGTGAAGGTTCCGATTCTGCCGATCAATGGTTACGGCAACGGCTTCCTCAGTCATCTGCGGCATTTGATCCTGCCGTCGATCACTCTGGCCATACCCTTCTCCACGGTGCTGGTTCGCTCGCTGCGCTCCAGCGTGATCGAGACCATGAGCGCCGACTACGTGACGACGGCCCTGCTCAAGGGCATATCGTGGCGCCGGGTGGTGCTGCGGCATATCGTGCGCAACGCCGGGATGTCGGTCGTCGTGGTGTTCGGCGTCAACCTCGCCTTCCTGGTCGGTGGCACCGTGGTCATCGAGAACGTGTTCTCCATTCCGGGCCTCGGTTCCTTACTGGTCAACGCGGTCTCCACTCGGGACTACCCCGTGGTGCAGGGGCTGACGCTGTTCTTCGCGTTGTTCGTGCTGCTGGTCAATCTGCTGACCGACGCCGTGCACATCGCCATCGATCCACGACTAGCGGCCGGTTAGGAGATTTCGATGTTTGTTCTGGAACGTCCCGCCGCCCGGATCGCCGCCAGCTCGAGGCGTCGGCTGCCGATGCCGTCGCGGCTGCGCGGCCGCTTCTCCCTGATCCTGGGAACCGTGATTCTGTTGCTGCTGGCGCTGGCCTGTATCGGTGCACCGCTGCTGACCTCGTACCCCCCGACGGCCATCGACGCGATCAACCCACTGGCTCCGATGTTCTCGAAGGGCCATCTGCTCGGCACCGATGAGTTCGGTCGCGACGTGCTGTCCCGAGTGCTGTACGGCGGCCGCTACGACCTCGCGATCGCCTTCGGCGCAACCGCCGTCACGCTCATCGTCGGCACTCTCGTCGGGCTGGTAGCCGGACACGTCGGCGGCCGGACGGACACCGTGATCATGCGGATCGTGGACCTGTTCTTCGCCTTCCCGTTCATCGTGCTGGTGATAGCCATCATCGCCAGCCTGGGGTCGAGCTTGATAAACCTCTTCATCGCGCTCTGGGTGGTCAGCTGGGTGAGTTATGCCCGCATCGCGCACGGTCAGACCTTGTCGGCCAATCGCTATGGATATGTCGTAGCTGCCCGAGCATTGGGCTTCTCCCACCTACGGATCATGTTCGTCCACATCCTGCCCAGCGTGCTGCCCGGCGTGATCATCTTCGCGATGGTCGACGCAGTAGGTAACGTCCTGCTCGGCGCGTCACTGGGGTTCCTTGGCGTCGGCATTCCCCAGCCCACTCCGGAATGGGGATCGATGATCTCCGAGGGACAGAATTTCATCCTGTCCAACTGGTACCTGTCCATCATGCCTGGTGCCGCGTTGGTCCTGCTGGGGGTAGCCCTCAGCCTGATCGGGGATGGCCTGTCGGATCTGTTGAGGCCGGCCCGATGAGTCAGTTGACGCCTCACCATTCACTGCGAGGTTCGGCAGGGAGCGGCAGATGACCGAATGTGATCGCAACGTGGTGCTTCGGGCCGACGACGTCTGCATACGGATACCCACCGCGGCCGGACCGGTCACCCCCGTCGATCACGTCTCGCTGGAACTGCGTCAAGGCGAGGTGCTCGGCATCGTCGGGGAAACGGGCAGTGGCAAGACGGTCACCTGTCGGTCGCTGCTCGGGCTGATGCCTTCGCCGCGAGCCACGCACACCGGCACGGTGACCTATCCGGGGGTCGTCGACGACAACGTCCTGGCCGTCGGGCGGAAGGGCATGCGCCGTTACTGGGGCAACTACGTCGCGATGATCCCGCAGAATCCGATGACCTCGCTGAACCCGGTTCACCGGATCGGCGCGCAGATCGATGAAGCGGTAGCGGCGCACTCGACGATGTCCCGCGCTGAGCGACGGTCCCGAGTCATCGAACTCATGAGCCGCGTGGGCATCCCTGTTCCGGAAAAGCGGCTGCGCGACTTCCCGCACCAGTTCAGCGGCGGAATGCTGCAACGGACCCTGATCGCCATCGCCCTGGCCGGAAACCCGCAGGTCCTGGTGGCCGACGAACCGACCACCGCCCTGGACGTCATCATCCAGGACCAGATCCTGAGCCTGCTCATCGATCTGCAGCGAGACCTGGGCATGAGTCTGGTCCTGGTCAGTCACGATCTATCGGTTATCGCGCAGATCTGTGACCGGGTTGGCGTCATGTACGGTGGCCAACTCGTCGAGTTGTCGAGCACAGAACAACTGCTCCGGCGGCCGCAACACCCCTATACGGCGGCTCTGCTGAAATCGCTGCCGGGAGCGGTGCCGCGTGACGAGCCCCTGGCTACCATCACCGGCGCGCCACCTCGGCTGCTGAATCTGCCTCCGGGGTGCCGGTTCGTGCCGCGGTGCTCGCACGCCGAACCCGCCTGCGCGGTGTGGGAGACAGAACTGATCCCGGTCGGCGGGGCTTCGCGTGGCAGCCTGGTCCGTTGCCGCCGGCATGCCGAGCTCGAGTTGACCACACCTGCCGACGGCATCTCCTACGACGCGACCCCCGCGGAGTCGGATCGTTTCGGCCCCATCGTCGGAGTGCACGCCGGCTGACCTCCACCTCGAACCCTCGAACCCTCGAAACCCTCGAGGCCGCCAACGGTTCACCGCGTGGCATCCGGGGTGCACCAGAGCAACACACGCTGAACCCACCGCCACCGCTCCGCGGAGGCCGATGACAGGAGACAAAAGTGCCGCAGGAAAAACTTCGGGTAGGCGTCGTCGGCGCCGGTCGCTGGGCTATTCGTTCCCACATACCGGGTTGGCAAAGAGACCCGCGAGTCGAGGTGGTCGCGCTTGCCGATACCGACGCTGACGCCCTTGCCAGCGCCGGCGCGGAATTCGGTGTGACCCGGCTGGAGCGCGACTATCGCAAGCTCACCGACGATCCCGACATCGACGTGATCGACGTCGTGACGGGAGATCGTTCGCATTTCGAGGTGTCGTGGGCCGCACTGCAGGGTGGAAAGCACGTCCTGTGCGAGAAGCCGGTTCATTCCGACTATCGGGAAGTCATCGCTGCGGCCGATCTGGCCGAGAGTAAGGGGCTGAAGACGAAGCTCGGCTTCACGTTCCGCTACGCACCGGCGACCATGTACGCGGCCGAGTTGCTCTCACAGGGCTACATCGGTGAGCCGTACATGCTGAATGCGTTCGAGCAGAACAGCCAATGGCTCGATCCACACACTCCCTTGCGACAGCTGCGCGACGGCTCCGATCCGGAGGTGATCGAGGTGGCCTCCATCGAGGGATACGGCGCCCCGGTGATCGACATCATGCATTGGTGGATGGACGCGCCGCTGCAGTCGGTCGTCGGTACGATGCGCAACTTCGTCCCGAACCGGGTGGTGCGTGAGACGGGGGAGATGACCCGGGTCAACATCGACGACGGCGACATGTGGATTGCCGAATTCGGCCACGGGCGGCTGGCCTCGGTGCAGTCCTCGTTCGTCACGGTTGGCAATTATCCCGGTATCGAGGTCAGGATCTATGGTTCCGAAGGGGCCATCATCGTCCGGCTGGTTGAGGAGTTCGGTATCTGCCAGACCATCAAGGTCGCCAAGAAGGATGCTGTGGAGTTCGTCGAACTCGACATCCCGCAGCGGTTCTTTCCGACCGGCGGCACCTCGCGTGAACCATGGCCGTTCCTTTTCTACTCCAACGTACTGCGTGACTTCACCGATGAGATCATGAGTGGCGGCACGACCAATCAGGGTGATTTCCGGCAGGGCGCACTCGTGCAGCAGACCATCAACGCCTTCGAACGGGCGCACCGGACCCGGGCATGGGTGGACTTCCCGCTCACCGCCCACGACTGAGCCGGTCCCCCCGTGTAAAAATCGGAGTCAACACCCACCTGAAGGAGAGCAGATGAGCCCGATCCCTGGCCAGGAAGGTCGAGGCCGAAACATCCTCCGGCACCGCTCCCTTCCCGAATCGGTGCACGAGATCCTGCGCTCCCGGATCCTCAACAACGAGTTGCCCGCCGGTACGCCGCTGATCGAACTGAACCTGGCCGACGAATTCGGTGTCAGCCGTACCACCGTCCGGGCCGCGTTGCGTGAATTGCAGGCCGAACGGCTCATCGAGGTTCAGCCCAGGCGGCAGACGATTGTGACCCGGATTTCAGCCGAGGATGTGACTGAGGCCTGCTACGCACGCTACGTGTTGGAATCAGTCGGACTGGCTGACGTCTGGGAGACGGCCCGCACCGCGCTGGTGGCCGACATGACCGAGGCGGTACGAGTGATGGGACTGGCTGCCGACAAGGGAGATCTCGCTGGCATCGTCGAGGCCGACATCGACCTGCATCGGTTGATCGTGCAGGCGAGCGGCCATCCCCGGCTGGTCGAAATGTGGTCTACCCTCAACGGCCAGATGGGAGCCCTGATGCGCTCATCCTTGGACCGGCAGGGTATCGACATGGCCGAGGCGGTCCTTCGACACACCAAATTGATCAACGCGTTTCGGCGTAAGGATCCGGGTGTGGCCAAGGCCGCGTTGCACGATCACTATCTGAAGCCCTCCCATGGGTAGGCCCGACGAGGTGCGAACAGCCTCCGAGCGTGGCGGCCTCTCCTCAGTTCGATGGGGGCTGCTCGGCACCGCCAACATCGCGGCCAAGGCCTTCCTGCCCGCCCTGCGCGAAACCGGCGGCCGGGCCGTCGCGGTGGGCAGTCGCTCGGTGGACCGGGCCACGGCCTGGGCTGCCGACAATCAGGTGGAGCGCGCTGACAGCTACCGCGCAGTGATCAGCGACGAGGAGATCGACGCGGTCTACATCGCCCTGCCCAACGATCAGCATGCGCACTGGGCAGCGGCCGCGATTTCGGCCGGCAAGGCGGCGCTGTGCGAGAAGCCCCTGGCAATGGATGCCGTCCAGGCCGCGGACCTGCTCGCGGGGATAGCACCCGACGCGCTCCTGTGGGAGTCGTTCGTCTTTCCCTTTCATCCCCAGACCGATCTGATTCGCGAGCTAGTCTCTGAGGGCCGGATCGGCAGCCTGCGTGAGATCATCTCCGAGTTTCATTTCTCGGTCGGCCGACCGGACAACATCAGGTTGCAGCCCGAACGAGGTGGCGGCGCCCTGTATGACGTGGGCTGTTATCCGATCCGCCTGGCGCGGTTGCTGTCCGGAGCCGAACCGGTGGGTGCGACCGGGTCTATGGGATTCGGCGATCAACCGGTCGACCTCGACGTCGCTGCAGTAGTAGATTTCCCGGACGACCTGAGGCTCATGCTGTCGGCCGGCATGCGCAGATCACCTTCGACCTTCACCAGGATCATCGGCACTCAGGGTGAGTTGCGGGTCAGCAATCCCTTCCACCCGGTCGAGACCAGCACGGTCGAGTTGTGGGTGCGCGGAGACTGGGTACAGACCTGGCCGGCGGCCGACGGAACCGCGTTCAGACATGCCCTCGAGCACATCCGTGCAGTGTTGACCTCGGGCGAGGTACCCAGGTACCGCGCCACCGAGGATGGCCTGCCCCAAGCCCGGGCCATGGATCTCGTCCGCGCAGGCGTAGAGCGGACGCACTCGGTATGACGCGATCGCAAGACCAACGACCGAACATCCTGATCTCCACCTACCTAGAACCGGAATTCGTCGACCGGATCGTGCGCAACGTGCCCTGTGCGGTCCTGTACGAGCCCGACCTGCTTCCTCGGCCGCGCTACCGCAACGATCACGGCGGCACGCAACCGGCCCTGAGCCGGCAACAGCAGGAGGAGTGGTCGTCGATGCTGGCTCTGGCTGACATCGCCTTCGATTTCGATTGGTGGGCTCCGGCCGACCTGCTGACCAATGCACCACGGTTGCGATGGGTGCAGGCCACCAGCGCGGGCATCGGCGGTTTCGTGCAGCGCCACGGCCTCGACGGCGGTGAACTCATTCTGACCACTGCCGCAGGCGTACATGCCGCACCGCTGGCCGAGTTCGCGGTCGCGGGTGCCCTGTACTTCGCGAAGGACGTCCCGGGATTGCAATCCAGTCAACGGGCTCACCACTGGCAACGGCACGTCAGCGGTCAGCTTGCCGGCCGGCGCGCCACGATCGTAGGACTCGGATCAATCGGTCGTCGGGTCGCCGAGGTTTTTGACGTCCTCGGAATGCGGGTGACCGGGGTCGGTCGTGCGGGCCGAAGGTATGAGGTCCCCGATGGCGTTGCCGTGATAACCACCGAGGAGATAGACCAGGTGCTGCCGACCACGGACGTGTTGGTGCTCGCCTGCCCGCTGACCGAGCAGACCAGGGATCTCGTCAATGCCAGCCGGGTGATGGCGTTGCCGGCCGGCGCGATCGTGGTCAACATCGCCCGGGGGCAGGTGATCGACGAGCGGGCACTCATCGCGGGCCTGCAGTCCGGGCACCTCGGAGGGGCGGCCCTCGATGTATTCGCTACCGAGCCGCTGCCGGACGGTTCTGCGCTCTGGGATATGCCCAATGTGCTGGTGTCACCTCACTCGGCATCCACGGCCGCGGCGGAGAACGACGTCCTGACCGATCTGTTCATCGACAACATCCTGCGGTTTCTGAGCGACCAGCCGTTACGCAACCGCTACCGACGCGACCGCGGGTACTGAAGAGACATTCGCACCGACCTAGGGAGAAGTCTGCCGTGCACGTGCCCCGAATGGGAGTAACCGGATGAGTTTGAACACCAACGCGGATCGTCTCGTCACCCAGGTACTGACCGGTGAGGTATGGCCGGCGCTGGGTGACCGGCACGGTTACCGCACCGATGCCGACGGCGTACCGTTCCTGCTTCCCGGCATGGGTGGCGTGACTCTGGGGGTTCACCCGGGCGACGCGGCGGCCGGCTACGCTGCCGATCATCTCGAGCCTGGTCTGTCCGTCCGGCATCGGGACGAGCGTGCCAACATGGCACTGCAATTCCTCGCCTGCGTTGGTAACACGGTGACGGTGCGAAGTGGTCCCGCCACTGGCGTGACCGGACGCGTGATCGGACAACATGCCTACGTGCTGGCCGATTTCGCCGAGGAGGACCTAGCCGGAGTGTGTACCGGTGACCAGGTCACGGTGCATGCCCGCGGTCAGGGTTTGCGTCTTCTCGAACATCGCGGCGTGGTCGTCAAGAATGTCGATCCGGAGCTGCTCGAGGCCCTCGGTGTCGAGACGGGCTCCGACGGCAAGCTGGTCGTACCTGCCGCGGTCCGCGTGCCGGCGGAAGCGGTGGGTGCCGGGGCGGGAATGTATTCCGAGTACGCCAATACCGATCTCATGGGTGCCTATGCCGGTCAGGGGGAGGATCTATCACTCGGCCTGGAGGGGTTGCGGATCGGTGATGTGGTGGTGCTCGAAGACCAGGATCATCGATATGGCCGGGGATTTCGTCCCGGATACACCACGATCGGCGTGATCAGTACCGGTCACTGCCGCTTGTTCGGACATGGCCCCGGGCCGAGCACGATCTTGAGCGGACCTAGCGGCGTCTTCGACATCCACCTCGACGCTGCGGCCAACCTCAGCACCGCCTTCGCTGGATCGGGAGTATCCGTATGACGATGACCCATGCCGCACCGACGCTGGTGGCCACCAATTCCGCGGGAGTCATCGAGCACCCAGGGCTGGACAGTAACCCGTATCTCATCGATAGAGACGGGCGGCCATACGTACCGACCGGGGACGGCGGCGTTGTTCTCGGGGTCGAACTGGGCGACAGCGTCTTCGGCTTCGATGCCGACAGCGCCAGTCCCGCCGTGTCCGTCGTACATCCAGATCAACCGGCCAGACATGCCCTGACGGCACTGGCGTGCCTGGGCAATGAGGTGACGGTACGCACCGGAGCCGCTGCTGGTGAGCGGGGGACCGTGCTCGGCAAACGGGGTGAGCAGGGCCGGGTGCTGGCCTGGTTCCCCGCGCAGGTGCGAGCCCGACTGATCCCGGGTGATGCGGTTGCCGTACGGGCCGTTGGTCAGGGTGCCCGCTTGCCGGCGGGGCTGGCCGATCTCGGTGGCCAGCTTCTCAATGTCGATCCGGCGCTGCTGGCGAGATTACCTGTCACGGTCGGACAGAACTCCGTGTCAGTGCAGGTTCGGGCCGGCATCGGCTCGAAGCTCATCGGCAATGGCATCGGCCGCCCGGCGCACCAGTGGGACCTGGATCTGCAGGTGTACCAGGACACCGCTGATGGCCACGGCCTGGGTGGCCTGTCCATCGGTGACCTGATCTGCGTCGACAACCTCGATGTCCGTCACAACGTGGGGTATCGACGGGATTGGAGCACCATTGCCGTGGTCTTGACCACAACGAGTCCGCGGCCCGGACATGGCGTCGGGGTGATGCCGATCGTGTGCGTTCCCAATTCGGTCCTCGAGCTCGACATCGAACCGCAGGCCCATATCGGCGTTACCAGCCAACTTCTCCAACCGCTGCCAGGCTGATCCCATGACTCGTTCAGAAGGTGTCCTGCCTCCGGTACAGCGCGCGCTGGCCGCTCCCTGCTTCGCCGCAGATCCCCGAGAGCTGGTCGAACTCGGCGTCGCGGCGGAGGCGGCCGGCTTCGATGGATTCTTCCTCTGGGATCATCTGGTTTTCGCCGACGACGGCGAGGGTCCGGACATCGTTGACCCCTGGCTGGTCCTCGCGCTCATCGCGGCCCGGACCCGGCGCATCAAGCTCGGCACGATGATCACCCCGGTCAATCGCCGCCGGCCGTGGGTACTGGCTCGCCAGACCGCCACGTTGGACCTGATCAGTGGCGGACGGCTCATTCTCGGTGTCGGAATCGGCTCACCGGCTCGGGGCGACTTCGGCATCTTCGGTGACGAAGTGGACCCCGTCTTGCGGGCAGAAATGTTGGACGAGGGCTTGGCAATTCTCGCTGGTCTGTGGAGCGGTGAACGATTCTCCCATGACGGCAAGCACTTCCAGGTCGCGCCGGTGCGGTTCCGTCCTCGACCGATCCAACAGCCCCGCATTCCGATCTGGGTGGGCGGCACGTTGCCGCTGAAGCGACCGATGAGCCGGGCCGCGAAGTGGGACGGTGCGGTGCCGATCACGTGGGCCGAGGGGAGCCTGGCACGCCCTACGGTGTCCGAAATTGCTGGGGTGCGTGACCAGATTCTCCGCGAGCGTGGCCACCTCGGCTCGTTCGACATCGTGGTCTGGGCCGAGGTAGCCCCAGATCCAGTGGCGGTAGCGGCAGAGCTACCCGCCTATGCCGCGGCCGGCGCGACGTGGTGGATCGAGACGGCCAAGCCCGAGCCTGCTTGGTTCGAGGGACTGCGCGCGCGACTTCGTCGCGGCGTCAGCGGACCGACATAACGCGTGGACTCTTCCGGATCGACAGGCTGAGCCGGCCTACTCACGCTGGCCCACTCGGCCGGAGGCCGCGGCTAGAGCGGTCGGACAGTGGTTGAGTCGCTCGTGCGAGGTTGAGGAACAGGCGGGATCTCTCGACCTCGCGGTGCGAGGCAACTTCCTGCGGCCCATCGACGCCTCGTGCACGAGGGCAAAGTGGTCACGTCGCGAATGTTCTCGACGGCGACCGCGACCCCCCGTATCGGACGCGATGGGATCCGCCGCCAGAACGTGGGCGCCCCGTCTGCCAGTTCGGGCCGATCGCGGGCGTGCTGGGGGGTTTAACACGATTGTGTCCCTCTTGACACACTTGGGTGTTGAAAGTAGGTTTCTGACAGCACCCGTTTTGAAAGCTTTCATTTCCAGCGAGGAAGTCCACGTAGCGGTGTGCTGTACCGCAGGCGATGACGTCTGGGTAGCTGACATCGGCGGAGCAAACGATCAGAAGGTATCTTATGTCTGCCCGAAAACTCCTACAACGCAAGGTCATTCTGCTCGCAGCGGTCGTTGTTACCGCGATCGCGGCGGTTTCGGTACCTGCCGCGGCAACAGCAGGGTCAGGGTCTGCGGGCGACGGCCACCAGCACCCACAACCGTCCTGGGCCAAGTACGTCGTTGCGCCGTCGAGCCGCGACGTTCACCCGGTGCGGGTGGTCGCCTCCGCGACCGGAGTCACGAACCCGAACGGCGCGTTGGGTCAGGGTGGCGTCGCCACTCTGACCAGGCCGGCACCACCACCGACGCCGAGTTGGCCCGCCAACACGTCCGCGACTGCGTCGTCCTTTCATGCGCCCAACACCGACAACGGGCAGCCGCGAACATACGCGCCCGACAACGCCATCGACGGTGCGCTGAGCACGTTCTGGAACGACGACACCATCGCCAGCTACCCGGACGTCCTGACGATCACGTCACCGGCCGCGGTCAGCCTTCCCGGTATCACCGTCCTGTCCAGCAGCGATGGCGTTCCGCAGGACTACAGCGTCGACACCTGGGACGGCGCGGCCTGGCAGCCGGCCGCCACAGTGACCGGCAACACCGACGTGCAACACGCGATCATCTTTGCCCAGCCAGTCACCACAACTCAAGTACGCATCACCATCACCAAGGATCAGTCGACGGGTAAGGGCGAATTCAGTCGCATCACCGAGGTGTACCCGGGCATCGTCGCTCCCGACACCGCACCTAGCATCACGTTGGACTTCGGCAAGGTCGTCGTCGGCTACCCCAAGATCAGCTTCGCTGGTGCGTCGGCCGACCACGCCGGCGTCCGGGTCGCATTCTCCGAAACCACGCAGTACCTCACGAACGTCTCCGATTTCACACGATCGGACAACGGTAATGCCATCACGCCCGGCACCGACCAGGTCGCGGTAGCTGCGAAGCCCTACACCTGGACTGACGCCCACGGCTGCGCCGATGGCACGAAAGTGTGCGCCGACGGCTTGCACGGCTTCCGGTACATGAAGATCAGTCTCGATGCGCTTGCCGCCGACGCCCCGGACACCCAGGCCCACGGAACGGTGAAGATCAGCGGTGTTTCCCTCGACTTCACCGCCTACCTCGGCACGCCAGCCAGCTACAAGGGCTGGTTTGAGTCCTCGGACAACGCGCTCAACCAGTACTGGTACGACGCTTCCTACACCAATGAGTTGATCACCGACACCTTCCGCTCCGACGACATCGATCCGCGTGGTGCCGACAGCCCCGGTCTGGATGGCAAGTTGGTGCTGACCGACGGCGCCAAGCGCGACCGCGATCCCTACGTCGGCGACATCGCGGTGTCCGGGCGCACGGACTACCTCACACACGCTGTCGGTGCGGCCGCAGCGAACGTGCTTGCTGACCTGGCGAACCATCAGCGAGCCGACGGCTGGATCCCGCCCGCGTCGATCAACAACTACACGCTGCCATTGTTCGACTATCCGATGTATTGGGTTACCAGCAGCTGGGACTACCAGCTCTACACCGGTGACACCCAATACGGCCGCACCTATTACCCCAACCTGGTGAAGGTCCTCGACAACTGGTACCCATCCGTCACGGACGCGAATGGCCTGCTGCAGAAGGGGCTCAACGGCACCGGCGGCTACGGCGACTACGCGTTCCTCGGACGTACCGGTGAGGTCACCTACTACAATGCGCTCTACGTTATGGCGCTGCAGGACGCCGCCGCGATGGCGAAGTCTCTCGGCCACAACGACGACGCGACGCGCTGGGTAGCACGCGCCAAGACCGTCTCCGCCGCGATCAACGCCCACCTCTGGGACGCCAGTACCGGCGCCTACCTCGACTCCGCGGTCGGGGCCGTGCGGCACGCCCAGGACGGCAACGGCTACGCCGTGCTGACAGGCGTTGCGGACCCGTCGCAGGCAACCAGCGCCCTGAACTACCTGTCGACCAACACCGCGACGCCGTACGGCAACTCCTTCATGGACAACAACACGCTGGTGTCCGACGGGAAGCAGCGCGTGTACGCGTTCACCTCCTACCCCGAGATCCAGGCACGGTTCAACAGCGGCCAGGCGGACTCCGCGATCGAGGAGATCAAGCGGCTGTACGGCTGGATGACCACGCATGATCCTGGCCTTACCGACTGGGAGGGGATCGGTGCAGGCGGCTCCATGTACGAAGGCCCATACACCTCGGCCGCGCACGGCTGGTCGACCGGCGTGCTACCCGCGCTGACGAACGACCTGCTCGGCGCGACGCCCACCGGGCCGGGGTTCAGCACCTGGACGGTGCAGCCGCACCCCGGCACGGTGACCTGGGCGCGGGGCCAACTCCCCACGCCGCACGGGGCGTTGGACGTCAGCTGGACCGTCGGCACCGAACGGCATGCGTTCTCGCTGACCGTCGATGCTCCACGCGGCACCTCGGGCGACATCTCGGTGCCGACCAACGGCAAGCGCGTCCAGGTACGCGTCGACGGCCAGTTGGTCTGGGACGGCGACCACGGTCATGATGCGCACTCCGACGGTTCGTACATCTCGCTGCACAGCTCGTCTGGCCACCACTCCATCACCGTCTCGACGATCGGACATTGACATGTTTGCAACGAAGCGGATCGGCCTCTGCTGCGCGGTGATCACGCTGCTGGGCAGCGCGACCGTTGCCGTGTCGACGCCAGCCTCGGCACATGAGAACGACCACGGACACCCCTGGGACGCCTACAACCTGGCTCCCGCGAGCCGCACGGTCGCGCCGAAGAGCGTCTACCGAACGACTGGCACCGTGCAGGACGCGAGCAATGTCCTGCACTCGAAGTCGACCTCGCTCATCGGGACGGGCGCGTCGATCACCGTCGACTTCGGCAAGGAGGTTGGCGGCCTGGTCAGTGTGCACTTCCCGTCGTCCACTGCTACCGGTCAGAAGCTAGGCCTGGCATTCAGCGAGTCCTCGCAGTACGTAGGGACAACGAGTGATGCGAGCAACGGTGGCAGCGGCGCCGATGGCGCGGTCGTGGCCGACGTGACACCCGGCGCGACGTGGACGCTGCCGCAGAAGTCGCTGCGTGGCGGCTTCCGCTACCTCACCCTGTTCACCGAGTCCGCAGGCACGATCGCGCTCGACCAGGTGTCGCTGGCGATCACCTTCGCACCGTCCATGACCGATCTGCGTAGCTACGACAACTACTTCTACTCCAGCGACCCGTTGCTCAACCGGATCTGGTACGCCGGGGCGTACACCGTCCAGACGAACACGATCGCACCGACAACCGGACGCGTATGGGGACCGCCTGCAACGGGATGGGACAACAGCGGGACCGTCGGTGTCGGCGACGCGGTGCTCGTCGACGGCGCGAAGCGCGACCGCACGGTGTGGCCGGGCGACCTCGGTGTGTCGGTCCCCACCGAGTACGCCTCGCTCGGCGACATGACGCCGACCCGCAACGCGCTCACCACTCTCTACAACCACCAGACGGCATCAGGCGAACTGCCCTTCGCCGGCCCCGAGGTGAACTTCTACGGCTCGGACACGTACCACTTGTGGACCCTGATCGGCACCGCGAACTACTACCAGGACTCCCACGATGGCGGGTGGCTCAACACCGAGTGGGCGAACTACGTCCGCGCCCTGCAGTTCTCGCTGTCGAAGGTAGGCAGTGACGGGCTGATGAACGTGACCGGGACTGCGGACTGGGCTCGCTCCGGTCAGGGCGGCGAGAACATCGAGGCGAATTCCCTGCTCTACCAGGCACTTGTTACTGGCGCCGAACTCGCCGGTGTGCAGCACGCCGGGACCGAAGCCGCGACCTGGGCGGCCGCGGCAGCGAAGTTGAAGACCGCGGTGAACGCCACGCTCTGGGACGACGCGGCTGGGCAGTACCGTGACAACCCGACCAGCGACGTGCATCCGCAGGACGGCAACTCGGCGGCGGTTTGGTACGGCGTGGCACCGGCCGACCGTGCGGCGAGGGTCAGTGCGGCGCTGAGCACGAACTGGAACACCTACGGCGCGACGACGCCTGAGAACGGTGGGCAGATCTCGACGTTCCCCGGCTCGATGGAGTTACAGGCCCATCTGGTGGCCGGCGACTCGACGCGCGCGCTGGACCTGATGCGCCGGGAGTGGGGTTACATGCTCGACTCGCCGCTCGGGACGGGCAGCACGTTCTGGGAGGGTTACCAGGCGAACGGACAGTTCGGTTACGGAGGCGCCTACATGAGTGCCGCGCACGGTTGGGCCACCGGTCCGACGTCGGCACTCACGTTCTACGTCCTCGGTATCCAGCCCACCACGATCGACGGTGGCTACCTCATCAAGCCGCAGCCCGGTGACCTGAGCAGCACGCAGGGCTCGCTGAAGACCCCGTTCGGTGACATCACCCTGTCCTGGCGGCACGACGTGCGCTCCCGAAGCTTCACCGAGCAGGTCAGCGCGCCGGCAGGGGCTGTCACGAACATCGACGTTCCGACGTTCGGCGCGAACACGGTAGTGAAGGTCAACGGCCGGCTCGCCTGGGACGGTCACCGTAGTCGCGCGTACGGAGCGCACCTCGAGGGTGGTTACGTCGTACTGACAGGTGCACCGGAACACGCCTCGATCGACAGCCACGCGATCGGCGACGTACCCACAACGCTCGGTGTCTCGGTGACATCCTCGAAGGGCACCCCGGTGATGGCGGGCAAAAGCCTGTCGATCCCTGTCACCGTGAGCGCCAGCGGCGATCGAGTCGTCAGCGGGTCGGTCACCGCGCAGGCTCCCGCCGGTTGGACGGTAGTGCCGGCGCAGTTCTCGATCGACACCCGCAACGGTCCGGGCAACACGGTGGTGAACGTGGTGGTCAAGCCGCCGAGCGGTCCCTCCGGCGGCGCTGACTCGGTCACGATCACGGCAAGCGGCGGCGGTCGGTCAGCACAGACCACCGTGCCGGTGCTGGTGTTCGGCAACTGGCCGACCGGTACGACCGCGACGGCGTCCAGCTCCCACGCGCCGAACGTCTTCAACGGCCAGACGCGTACCTACGGGCCGGGCAACGCCATCGACGGCGACCTGACCACGTTCTGGAACGACGACACCAGCGGGTCCTTCCCGGACACCCTGACCGTCACCGCGCCCGCAGCTGTCTCGCTGCACGGCGTCGGACTCGCCTCCCTCGTCGACGGTGTCCCGACCGACTTCACCGTGCAGTCCTGGGACGGCGCACAGTGGGTAACCCAGGCCCAGCTGTCGGGCAACAGCGCGCTGTACCAGTGGATTCCCTTCGCAGCGACGGTATCGACCACCCAGGTTCGCGTGGTCGTCACAGCATCACAGACCCAGAACGGCAACTTCACTCGCGTCGCGGAGCTCACCCCATGAGCGCGGCGTTCGAACGCAGGACGGCCATGAAACGCAAGGTCACAGCGACGGTCGGTCTCACCGCACTCGTGCTCGCCGGCCTGGCAGCGAATGCGACCACGGCGTCGGCTCATCCGCGTCCCCGCGGCACCGCCGAGGCTCCCTCAGCATTGAAGGTCGCCGGACAATCGAGCGACGCACTCGTGGACACCGCGCATCCCACGCTGTCGTGGGCGCCGAACGACTCAAGTCGCGGGCAGGCCCAGACCGCATATGAGGTAAGGGTGTCTGACGTTCTCAGCGATCGCGAGGACAGCCGGCCACAGGTCTGGGACTCCGGGCAGGTCCGCTCGTCCGCGTCGTCCGGCGTGGCCTACGCCGGCCCTGCCCTGCAGGCTAAGCACACCTACGAGTGGACGGTTCGAACCTGGAACCGGCAGGGCCAACAGTCCGCGTGGTCGCAGGCCGAACGGTTCGACGCGGGCCCGATGAGCGTGCAGGACTGGTCCGCTTCGTGGCTGCAGGCCAAGGACGGGGCGCTGCTGCGGCGCAGCTTCAGCCTGCCGAAGACGGTGGCGCGCGCCAGGCTGTACCTCGGCGCGCAGGGGCTTGTCGAGCCGCACCTCAACGGCGCGATCATCGACCCGAAGCAGGTCCTCAATTCCAACGTGACCGACTATGCCAAGCGTGTCGTCTACCGGGCCTACGACGTCACCGATCAACTGCGCCGCGGCCAGAACGCGCTGGCAGTCATGGTCGGGCAGGGTCAGTTCGCCGGGGAGCCGACGTTCATCGCCCAGCTCGAGATCACCTTCTCAGACGGCACGCACACCACCATCTCCACCGATGATCAATGGCGCAGCGCCGCCGGTCCGGTGACGCACGACGACTTCTACTACGGCGAGAGCTGGGACGCCCGCAAGGAGATCGCGGGCTGGGACGCCGCGGCCCTCGACGACAGTTCCTGGGCTCCGGTCCCGGTCTATGCGCAGGCATCACAGCCGACCAGCTTGGCGCTCGGAAAGCCCGTCACGGCTGCCGACCAGATCGAATCCAGCGGCTGGTCCCGCGCTGCACTCGTCGACGGCATCGACATGTCCACCGACCAGAGCGAGGGCTATCACTCGGCGATCGAGACCGGTGCCGACCACACCAAGTGGGTGCAGGTCGATCTCGGCAGCAGCCAGGCCGTGAAGAGGATCACCCTGTTTCCCGCCCATCCGACGAACGACCCCGCCGGTGACTTCCCGGGCGCGGGATTCCCGGTCCAGTACACGGTGCAGGTCAGTAACGATCCGACCTTCACCGCATCCACCCCGCTCGTCGACCGCACCGCCACTGATCAGCCCAACCCGGGCACCACGCCGGTCTCGTTCACGACGGACGGCAGCGGACGGTACGTGCGTGTCACCGCGAACAAGCTCGCCTGCCGCGGCACCTCGTGCACGTTCCGGCTCGCCGAGCTTGGCGTCTACGGCGCGGACCCCGCCGTCACGTTCGGCCTCACCCACCTCGAGGCCGACACGACACCGCCGACCCGGATCGTGAAGACGCTCGCGCCGACGGTGACCACGACGGCCAAGGACGGCACGACCGTTTACGACTTCGGCCAGAACTACGTAGGCCAGGTGACGCTGCGCGCGAACGCGCCGGCCGGGACAACAGCGGTTATCAACAAGGGCGAACTGCTCGACCAGAACGGACGTGTCTCGACGGCGAACATCAGCTTCTCGTCCTCGGATCCGACGCGCCAGCAGGACAGGTACACCTTCGACGGCTCGGGAACGCAGATCTGGACGCCGAACTTCAACTACGCCGGTTTCCGCTACGCCGAGGTGACGGGGCTGCCCGCTGGAACCCAGCTGAGCGTCGTCGCCGACGTCATCCACAGCGACGTCGCCAACGCCGGTTCGTTCAACACGTCCAACGCGCTGCTCAACCAGATCCAAGGCGCGCTGCTGCAGACCCAGCTCAACGACCTGCAGGGCATGCCGCTGGACTGCCCGACCCGCGAGAAGCGGGGCTGGCTCGGCGACGCCGGTGACAGCGACGCCGAGGCGATGGCGAACCTGGACATGCAGTCGCTGTACTCGAAGTGGCTCGGCGACATCCGCACCAGCATCAACAGCGACGGCAGCGTGCCGTCGGTCTCGCCGGACCAGGGCGAGGGTAACCGGTTCTACACAGATCCCGCCTGGGGCACCGCCTACCCGCAGGTGGTCTGGGACAGCTACACCCAATACGGCGACACCAGCGTGGTGCAGGACAACTACGCCGACGTCAAGGGTTGGGTCGACTACCTCGGCACGATCAGCGACAGCCAGCACATCGTGACGAACTCACCCGGCTCATGGGGCGATGACTGGCTGTCGACGGTGAGCACTCCGCACGTCTACTTCCAAACGCTGTTCTATTTGATCGACAGCCGACTGCTCGCGAACATGGCGCAGGTACTCGGCCAGAGCGCGGACGCCACCAGGTACACCCAACTCGCCGACGCGATCGCCGCCGGGTTCACCGCGAAGTACTTCAACGCCGACACCGACACCTACTCGCCGAACACCCAACTGGCGTACGCGATGCCCTTGGCACTCGGGATCGTTCCGGCCGGACACGAGCAGGCCGTGCTCGGCAAGCTGGTCAAGGACATCGCAGCGCACGACAACCACGTCACCACCGGCTTCGTCGGGACGACGTACGTCTACCAGGCACTGGCCAAGTACCACCGCAACGACATCGCGCTGGCCGTCGCCGAACGCACCGACTATCCGAGCTTCGGCTACATGGTCGGCAACGGCCCCGGGACGATCTGGGAGAAGTGGAACAACTCCTCGTCCCCGGACGGCACTTCGTCCAAGGACCACATCGGCCTCGCCGGGTCGATCGGTCAGTGGTATTACCAGCAACTCGCCGGCATCCAGCCGGGAACGGCCGGTTGGCGCACATTCACCCTCGCGCCGAGCGTGGTGGGTGACCTCACCCACGTGAGCGGGTCACAGCAGACCGTGCGCGGAACCATTGTCAGTTCGTGGCAGCGATCGGGGAGCACGCTCACCTACCACGCAGTCGTCCCGGTCGGCAGCACAGCGACGATCGACCTGCCGTTGCTCGGCGGGACTGGATCGACGGTCCGCGAAGGCGGTCGCACCGTGTGGGCCGAGGGCCACCCGGCCGCCGACGATGCCGGGCTCAGCGTGGGTCAGTCAACCGGTGACTCGCTGCGGCTGACCGCCGGCTCGGGTGACTACCAGTTCACCGTCACGGCGCCGCACAAGCCCGTGACGGCGCTCAGAATCACGTCGACCGGCAACCCGGACCCGATCACCCCGGGCCGTAGCGGCGACGTCAACGTCCTCGTCGAAGGTCACTCCACCGGCAGTGGTTCGGCACGGCTGTCGGCTGAGGTGCCGGCCGGTTGGACGGCGTCGGCGAGTCCCTCGACGGTGCCGCTGTCCGCCACCGACACGGCCACCTTGGCCACGGTGCACATCGCGGTGCCCACCGGAGTTTCCGGCGGGACCTACCCGGTGTCGGTGACCGTGACGGCACCAAACGGAACGATCGCGCACGACACTGTCGAGGTGGTGGTGTTCGGCAGTTGGCCGGTCGGCACCACGGCCGCGGCGTCAAGCGTCCATGCGCCCAACGTCGTCAACGGCGCCACCCGAACCTACGTCGCCGCGAATGCCATCGACCAGAACCTGGCCACGTTCTGTAACGACGACACCCAAGGCGTGTCTCCGGACATCCTGACCGTCACTGCACCGACGGCCGTCGCGCTGCACGGAGTCGGCTTCGCGTCGAACCCCGACGGGGTCCCCACCGACTTCACCGTGCAGACCTGGGACGGCGCGCAATGGGCGACGCAGGCGGTCATCACCGGCAACACTGCGTCCTCCCGCTGGATCCCGTTCAGCTCGAGCGTCACGACCAGTCAGCTGCGTGTTGTGATCACGGCGACGCAGGACGGCAGCTTCAGTCGCGTTGCCGAACTCACTCCGTAGACCTCGGAACGGCCCAGACCTAGGACGATGAAGGATCCGACATGAGAAAATCTATACACCCAAAGGGGAAAATGGCATGGTAGCCCTTCAGCAGCCGACTCGTGGCCGGCGCCTGCGGCACCCAGTTCGAGCGGTCGCCGCGACGGTGGCGGCGCTGCTGGCGGTCTGCACCGCCAGTGCCCAAGCGATGCCCGCCGGTTCGTATGCTCCCGGACCTCAAGGCAATCAGCACGGCGGTGCTCATAACGACGAGAATCCGTGGTCGAACTCGAGCTACAAACCGGCACCAGGCGATTGGCGCAACTATGTGCTGGCACCGCCCACGCACACCGTGCGACCGGTGTCCGTGCTGTCCGCCGTGGCACGGGGCGGCTCGATCGTCGGTGACCCGAAAGCTGTGCTCGGCGGCAAAGGCACGGTGCGCCTGGTCGGCACCGGCCCGGTCTCCGCGTCACCGCTGCTCACCGTGGACTTCGGCAAGGAAGTCGGCGGTGAGATTTCGCTGCGGGTAGCTTCGACCTCGACCCCGGCGCCCAAACTGCATGTCTGCTTCAGCGAGTCCAAGGCTGCAATGGCGTTGAACCCGACACAGAACAATGGCGAGGCCGCCTACGCACCCGGCTGCGACACGGCCAACATCTGGAACGGCTACCCGGGCGTGGCCTACACGTACGACTCCGACAGCCACCTGCTACCGGTGGCCGGCAAAGCTTTGCCGGCAACGGTCAAGGATTCACAACCTCGCGGTGGATTCCGCTATGCGACGATCTTTCTCGACGGCGCCGGGTCGGTGACTCTCAACGACATGTCGCTGGACTTTCAGGCCGCACCGCAGCAAAGCAAACCTGCCGACTACCAGGGCTGGTTCCTCAGCAGCAACAACGAGTTGAACAAGCTCTGGTACGCCGGCGCGTACACCGTGCAAATGGACACCTGGATGTCCGACACAGCCAAGAGCTGGCCGTACACTAGCGGCGAGGCAGATCACTCCGACGCTCAGATCCCGCACGCCGACCCCAACAAGGAAGTAATTCTCGACGGTGCCAAGCGTGATCGGGTGGTGTGGCAGGGTGACCTCGCGGTCCAGGCACCGGTCACCTATCTCAGCACCAACGATGTCAGTGCCGTTGACAACTCGCTCAGCTCGCTGGCCGCACAGCAACTCCCCGACGGCTACATGCCGGCTGAGAGTCTGGTGGGACAGCACAACTACGACGAGATCCGCACCTACGGGGAGTACGTCACCTGGTTCGTCTACAACCAGTACCAGCACTGGCTCTACACCGGCGACCGGCACTACCTAGACGCGAACTGGGCGGCGCTTACGAAAGCGACGGCATGGCTGGAGTCGGTGCGTGCACAGGACCCGCAGGGTCTGATCGCGTTCGGTTCGGTCGGATCGTGCGGACACTATGGGTACAGCGACTGCGGACACGAGACGTACGTCAACGCGCTCTACGTCCGGAACCTGAACGAGATGGCAACGATGGCCGGCGTCCGTGGTGATGCTGCCAGCCGCAGCACGTACCTGACCCGAGCGAGCACACTCACCACCGCAATCAACGCCCAGCTGTGGGATTCGTCGGTCGGTGCGTACCGACTCTCGCGCGAGATCCCGGCCGCCTACCCGCAGGACGCCAACGCGACGGCTGTTCTGACCGGCGTCGCCACCCCGCAACAGTCCAGCCAAGCCCTGGCATACCTGCGCAAGAACAACTGGAGCAGCTACGGATCGCTGACCGTCTCCCCGTCGGCGGACGGGGCATCGATGCCCTCGACCTACGAGCCGTTGCCCAGTGGCTTCGAAGCCGAAGCTCGACTCACCGGCAGTTCAACCAGCCAGCTGCAAGCCGAGCAGTTGCTGCAGACCTACTGGGGATATCAGCTCAATCAGGATCCGGGCGGTACGTACTGGGAAAAGCTCAACACCAGCGGTGACCCGTCAATTGCCCAGTTCACGAGTCTCGCGCACGGCTGGGCAGCTGCGCCGACCGTCGCACTGACCAATCAGGTGCTGGGAGTTACGCCTACCTCCGGCGGCTATCGCAGTTACGACGTGATCCCGCATCCCGGTGACCTGACCTGGTCGCAAGGAGTGGTCCCGACCCCCAACGGTCCGATCACCGCGTCGTGGCAGGCGGCCCAGTCCGGGTTCACCCTGCACACCGCGGCCCCGCGGGAGAGCACCGGACGCCTCGCGGTTCCAACGAACGGCGCGCGGGTAGTCGTGAAACTCGACGGCCGGACGGTGTGGGACGGTCAGCGTCCCGTCGGGCGGTCGACCGCCAGCAGCGACGGCAGCTACGTCTACGTCAGCGGCGTCGGCGGCGGCAGCCATACGCTGCAGAGCGTGCGAACCTCGCCGGTGCCAACCTCCGTCTCGGTCGTTGCAACCTCGACAACCGCATCGACGCTGGCGGGTGGAAGCGTGCCTGTGCAGGAGTCGGTGAGTGGTATCGCTCAAGGCAGGCTTGCCGCGACGGTGTCGACGGCGGTTCCCAGCGGCTGGACGGTGACACCCGCGGATCAGCCCATCACGCTCGACAGCGACGGCCATCCGGTGTCGCGGACGGTGAAGGCCACGATCGGGGTGCCGGCATCGACGAAGCCCGGAAGCTATCCCGTCACGGTGACCGCATCGGCCGGTGACGGGATCACCGCAACCGACACCGTGAACGTGACCGTTGAACCGTCCGGCTACAGCTTCGACAGCGGCACGATGGGCTGGCAGCCAGGCGCCAACGCGTCGGGTGTCGCTCAGGTCACGTCGTTCGCGAACAGACCGGGCAGTTGCGTGTCCGGCGGCTGCCTACAGGTTTCCACCGGCGGTGTTGCCGCGACGACGATCCGCAGCGCGTCGGTCAGCCCCAGTCAGCCGACCGACCTATCGGGCGCGTCCAGCTTCCACCTACGATTCGACTGTTACGGCGGAGTCCCCGGTGCCACCGGTTATGAAGCCTCCGTGACGCTGACCGGTAGTGGCGGGAGCACCCTGACGAAGAGCTTCGCAGTGTCGCCGGACTCCTGGAGCACGCTCTCGCTCGACCTCACCGGCTGGCCGGGCGCGGCTGCGGTGAGCAAGGTCGAGGTGGGTTTCCACGCACTGGGCACCACGTTCTCGCCGTGGTCCGGTGACTTCGAACTGGACGACGTCGGCTGGAGCTGATCAGCGGGAGCGCTTGCGCGCGCTGGACTCCCGCACCACCAGTTCCGGGGAGAAGACGACCTGACGGTGTTTGTGGGTGGTGCTGTCGGTGGCTTCTTCGATCAGCAACTCGGTCGCGGTCTGACCGAGCTGGGTACGTGGCTGACGAACCGAGGTCAGCGGCACGGCGGCTGCTGCGGCGAAGTCGATGTCGTCATACCCGACGATGGCGACGTCCCCGGGAACGGCCAGGTTCTGCTTGGTCATCACCTGGAGCACGCCGAAGGCAAGCAGGTCGTTCGCACAGAACACCGCGGTCGGTCTGCGCCGAACTGACAGACCGGCGATGCGCTCACCGGCGTCTCGTCCCGATGCGAAGGTCAGGGCTTCGGTCTCGACGACCGTGATGTCCTCAGCACCGGCGCCCCGACGCTGCAGGGCTTCCCGAGCACCCCGTAGCCGATCGGCCACCTGGTTGAGGCCTAGTGGTCCACCGACGAACGCGATACGGCGATGACCACGTTCCAGCAGATGGTCTATGGCAAGTTGCCCTCCGACGAAGTCATCGACGGAGACCGAACACTGGGTGCGCGAGGACCCGCGGTCCACCAACACGATGGGCGTCCCGCGGCTCCGGATCTCATCAACCCGCGCTGGGAGCTCGACCCCGGGTGCGAGGAGGATCCCGAACGCTCGCTGCTCCTCCAGTAGCGAGAGGTAATGCGCTTCGCGGTCGGACTTCTCATCGCTGTTGCACAACACCAGCGACAAGCCGTTCTCCGAGGCGGCCTTCTCGACGCCGCCTGCCAGGTCGGTGAAGAAGGGGTTGCCGGTATCGAGCACGATCAGGCCGATGGTCCGGCTCCGACCGGCGCGCAGTTGGCGAGCTGCCTCGTTCCTGACGAACCCCAGCTCTTCGATTGCCTGCAGCACGCGCGCACGAGTCGCGGGAGAGACTCTCTCAGGCCGGTTGAGGACATTCGACACGGTCCCGAGCGACACGCCCGCATAGGCAGCGACATTCGTCACGCTGACACCCGGCCGGGTCAAGGTGCCTCCAGATGAGAGTCGCGGGGACTGCATCGTTTCATAGCTGGGCTCACTGTAGCGAAATATCCGACACCTGCCGCCCCTTGCCAAAGTTCGTCGCTGTCGCGCCGTACCTTTGTAACGGGATGGAAACCAACCGTTGACATGGGACTGGTGGCACTCTACCTTTCTGGAAAGACGGAATGAAAGGTTTCATTGCCGTCAAGTCCGGGAGGGAAGAGCCAGTGGTCGCCGAACAACCGCAAGCCCCTTTGCTCGTTCTGGCCAAAGCGACCAAGAGCTTCGGAGCGGTACAGGCCCTCACCGAGGGATCGATAACTCTGTACGCCGGAGAGGCTCATGCCCTGCTGGGCGAGAACGGTGCCGGAAAGTCGACCCTCGTCAAGATCCTCGCCGGCGTGCACCGTCCGGATTCCGGGGTGCTCGAGGTCGGCGGCCAACCGTTGACCCTGCACGGTCCGGCATCCTCGCGCGCCGTGGGCATCTCGATCATCTATCAGGAGCCCACGCTGTTTCCCGACCTGAGCGTCGCGGAGAACATCTACATGGGGCGTCAGCCGCTGGCCGCTGGACGCCGCATCGATCGAGCGCGGATGCGCAAGGACGCTGAGGCGGTATTCGCTCAGCTCGGGGTCGCCCTTGATCCGGACCGCCTCGCTCGGGGCCTGTCGGTGGCCGATCAGCAGATCGTCGAGATTGCCAAGGCCCTCTCGCTGGAGGCGAAGGTGCTGGTGATGGACGAACCGACCGCGGCTCTCACCGGTGTCGAGGTCGAACGACTGTTCGAGGTGATGCGCACCCTGCGGAACCAGGGCGCGGCGGTGCTGTTCATATCGCACCGCCTCGAGGAAGTCTTCGCCAGCTGTCAACGCGTGACCATCATGCGCGATGGTCGCTACGTCCGTACCGCTGCTATCGAGGACCTCACGGTGGACGACATCATTCGATCGATGGTCGGCCGCGACCTGGACACGCTGTTCCCCAAGACCGAGACCGTGCCGGGCGAGGTGATCCTGCAGGTGGAAAATCTAAACCGGGAAGGGGTGTTCAGCGACATCTCCTTCGAGGTCAGGCGCGGCGAGATCGTGGCGTTGGCAGGTTTGGTCGGTGCCGGGCGAAGCGAAGTTGCCCGGGCGATCTTCGGCATCGACCGCCGTAGCTCCGGCGTCGTCCGAATCTCCGGAACCGAACTGTCCAACGGATCCCCACAGGCCTCGATGGCTGCCGGAATGGCCTTGGTTCCGGAGGACCGGCGCCAGCAGGGTTTGGTGATGGAGCTGGGTCTGGACCAGAACATCGCGCTGGCATCCCTGGGAAGGCTGAGCAAATTCGGCATCATCCGCCGTGCCAGTGAGGGCGCCATCGCCCTGACCTGGGCTGAGCGGCTGCAACTGAAGTTCAGTCGCCTGAAGAACCCGGTATCGACCCTGTCCGGTGGCAATCAGCAAAAGGCCGTGCTCGGTAAGTGGTTGGCGCGACGGCCGACGCTGCTGATCATCGACGAACCGACCCGGGGAATCGACGTCGGAACCAAGGCAGAGGTGCACCGCATCCTTGACGGATTGGTGGCTGAGGGAATGGCGATTCTGATGATCTCCTCGGAATTGCCCGAGGTGCTGGGGATGGCTGACCGGGTACTGGTGCTGCACGAGGGCCGGCTCACCGCGGAGCTGTCGCGCGACGAGGCCGACGAGAACTCGATCATGCGTGCCGCGTCAGGCCTCGACGCCGGAGCAGCGGCGTGACCGCGCAGCTCGAGTTGCCGCCGCAGCCCACCCTTTCCCGGGTCGGGACGTTGTTGCGAGCCCGCGAACTCGGCATCGGCATCGTCATCGCCATCGTCTTCGTCACGGCCACCTTGAAGAATCATGCCTTCGCAAACTCCCACAGTGTTCAGCAGCTACTCACCGGTGCAGCCCTGATTGCCCTTCTGGGCGTGGGTGAAACGCTGGTCATCGTCACTCGAAACGTCGACCTGTCGGTCGGTTCGGTCGTCGGACTGTCCGCCTACGTCGTCGGGAGCACGTTCAAGCACCATCCGCACATGCCGATCCTTCTCGGGTTCGTTCTCGGCATCGCCATCGGGGCGGCAATCGGGGCCATCAACGGGCTGATCACCACCGTGGCCAGGGTACCCAGCCTGGTGGTTACGTTGGCGGCCCTCTACATCATCCGCGGCGTCGACGGCGTGATCGTCAACGGCAAGACCATCGATCCCGGTTCGATCCCCAAGGTGTTCCAAGAAGTCGGGTACCGCACCCTGTTCGGAGTGCCCTGGCTGGCGATCATCGTCGCGGTCGTCGTAGCCGTGGTCGGCTATGCGATGCGTTCGTTCCGTGCCGGCAGGGATCTATACGCGATCGGCTCGAATCCCGATGCGGCAGCTCTGGCAGGTGTGCCGACCGGACGGCGGGTGTTCACCGCGTTTCTGGTCAGTGGGAGCTTGGCTGGTTTGGCCGGTGCCCTGTTCCTGGCTTTGCACGCCCAGGTGGACGTCACCGGTGGCAATGGCTACGAGCTGACCGTTATCGCTGCCGTCGTGGTAGGTGGCGTCGCGATCTTCGGTGGCAGCGGCACGGTCCTCGGTGCAGCTCTGGGAGCGGTGTTGCTGAACACAATCAACCAGGCGTTGGTCGCCAGCAAGGTCTCGGCATTCTGGAACGACGCCATCGCCGGCGCCCTGCTGCTGGCTGCGATCGCCTTCGATCGATGGCTGAGTCTTCGGATAGCCCGAAACCTTCGCTCCGCCGAAGGAGCGCACCGAAATGTCTGACACCGCGACGCGCCCGCCAACGACAACCAGTTACGCTGAAACCGGCTCAACCGGACGACCGAGCTGGCATGCCCTGCTGCGCTGGGAGAGCGCTCTGGTGCTCGTCCTGATCGCCGTGCTGATCTTCGGCTCGTCGAAGTCGTCAACCTTCCTGACCCCCACGACGTTCTTCTTCACCGGCCTGAACATGGGTGAGGTTGCCATCATGGCCTTACCCCTGCTGCTGATCGTCATGATCGGCGAAATCGACCTGTCGGTGGCCTCCATGCTCGGCTTGTCCGGTGCAGTCATGGGTCACTTGTTCCAGAGCGGTTGGTCCATCTGGGCAGCGATGGGCGTCGCGCTGCTCGTGGGTGCTGTTGGAGGTGCATTGAACGGGGTGCTGGTTGCCAACGCGGGGCTTCCCTCGATCGCAGTCACGATCGGAACTTTGACGCTGTTCCGCGGGGTTGCCGAGATCATCCTGCCCACTCCCACGACCAGGCTTATCCCGACGTCGCTGACAAAGGTCGGGGTCGTGCCCATTCAAGGCACCCAGCTCGCGTACTCCGCTGCGATCTTCTTCCTGATGGCGGCGATCTTCGCGGTGGTCCTGCACGCCACTGCGCTCGGCCGATCCCTCGTCGCGATCGGTTTGCAGCCGGAGTCCGCGCAGTTCTCCGGCATTCGGGTGAGACGGATCCGATTCGGGCTCTACGTCGCCTCCGGAGTTATCTGCGCCTTCGCCGGCATTCTCTTCACGTTGAAGAATTCCTCGGCCAGCTACGGCGCCGGCTCCGGTCTGGAATTGACCGTCGTCGCCATCGTTCTCTTCGGTGGCGTGTCCATCTTCGGCGGTAGGGGAACCGTTCTCGGCGTGGTACTCGCCGTCATCATCGTCGGCAGCCTGCAGCAGGCTCTCACCCAAATGCACGTTCAGCCCGAGGTGCAGAACATCGTCACCGGCGCTCTCCTGCTGATCAGCGTGCTCGTTCCCAACAGCGGAGAGGCGTTGCGCCGGATCAGGGAACGAGTGCGCCGCGGCTGACCAGCCGTGCCGTACATCCGCAGCACCAAACAGCCGCACGAAAAAACAGTGAGAGGAAACCAGAATGATCCAACTCCGCAGGACCCGTCGGGGGCTGCCCGTCGCGCTCGCCGTGCTCACAGTAGGTGCCCTGATTGCGAGCTGTAGCTCCAGCACGAAGTCGACGAGCACCGCGGGCTCGCCGACCGCCACCGGCATCAAAAAGGGCCTGACCGTCTACTACATCCCGAAGGACACCCAGAACCCCTACGAGGTCATCGCCGACCAAGGAGGGCAGGCAGCGCTGGCAGAGTTGGGCGGCAAGGTCGTCGTCAGCAGCGGTACCGCGGACACCGCCGCCGCACAGATCCCCTCTATCCAGGCCGCTATTCAGGCCAAGGCCGATGCCATCGTGATCGCCGGAAACGACCCGTCGGCGTTGTGCCCCTCGCTGGGCCAGGCCGTCGCGGCCGGAATCAAGATCGTGTCCTTCGACTCCGACATCACGTGCGCGAACCACCTGTTCATCAACCAGGCCAACACCGAGCAGATCGGCACGTCTGAGGTCGACCTGCTCGCCAAGGAGATCAACAGCACCGGAGACATCGCTATCCTGTCCGCCGCCGCCAGCGCGACGAACCAGAACGCCTGGATCGGCTTCATGAAGACCCAGCTCAAGAAATATCCGAACATGAAACTCGTCTCTACTGTCTACGGCAATGATGACCCGGCCACTTCGTTGACGGTTCTGCAGGGCCTGCTTTCGGCGTATCCGAATCTGAAGGGCATCATTTCGCCTACCACGGTCGGTATTTCCACCGCGGCTCAATACCTCTCGACCCACAAGGACGTAGCGGCAAAGGTCACTCTCACCGGTCTGGGACTGCCGTCACAGATGAAGCCGTACATCAAGGACGGAACGGTGAAGGCGTTCGAGCTCTGGAACCCCAGCAACCTGGGTTACCTCGCCGGGTATGCCGCAGCAGCGTTGGCATCCGGTAGCGCCAGCACGGCACCAGGGGCGAAATTTGCAGCCGGCAAGCTCGGTTCGTACACGGTTCTGGCACCGAGCGGGACCACCGGTCCCTCGGTCGTGCTCGGCCCGCCCACAGTGTTCAACGCCGCGAACATCGATCAGTTCAACTTCTAGTCCGCTGATCGGTCCCAGGCGAGCCGGCGAACCGGGCCTGGCTCGTCTGGGACCACAGCACCACCATCGATCACCGACTTTCGAAAGACCCGAAGGGTGGAATCGCGTGCACCGTTACTGCTTCTCGCTGGAAGTTCGTCAGGACAAGCTCGAGGAGTACCGGCAGCGCCACACTGCGGTTTGGCCCGAGATGCTGATGGCCTTGCGCGACGCGGGGTGGGCGAATTACTCGCTCTTCCTGCGTCCGGACGGCCTGCTCATTGGTTATGTCGAGGCTGACGACCTGGGCGCGGCCCAGGCCGCCATGGCCGCGACCGCGGTCAACGAGCGCTGGCAGCGCGAGATGGCCGACTTCTTCACCGGCTTGCAGGCCGCAACGCCCGACGAGGGTTTTCAGTTGATGGACGAAATCTTCAATCTTGGCGATCAGCTCGATCAGCTCGATCAGCTCGATCAGCTCGAGCGCACCGAGCAGCGCAGTGACAACCGTGTCGAGGACGGAACTGAGAAATGAGGGACCACCCGTGAGTGCCGCCTTTCCTACCACAGCAGCTTCCGGTCTCGACCGGATCGCTGTCCGACGGACGAAGGTTGGTCTGGTAGCCGGTGGGCTGGGCGCATATTGGCCTCAGTTCCCAGAACTGTTGCCGCAGCTGCAACGATCGGCGGCCCGCGTCTCTGAACGCATGCAGCTGCTGGACTGCGAGGTAGTCGATGTCGGATTCATCTCCGACGCCGAGGAAGGCGCCCGTGCTGCCGAGACGCTGAGAGTCGCCGGCTGCGATCTGATTGTCGGGTTCCTGACGACGTACATGACGGCCTCGATGCTGCTCCCGATCGCCCAACGCAGCGGAGCGCCCGTGCTCCTGATCAATCTGCAGCCGACCGAAACCATGGATCACGCCAACTTCGACACCGGACAGTGGCTTGCCTACTGCGGTGCCTGTCCGTTGCCGGAAATGGCAAACACCTTTCTGCGAGCCGGTGTCGAGTTCCGTTCGGTGTCCGGATACGTAGAGGACGAGCGAGCCTGGACGCGAATCGGCCGCTGGATCAAGGCCGCCGGAGTCCGAGGGGCACTGAGGCACGCACGGCACGGTCTGATGGGGCATCTGTACCCGGGCATGCTCGACGTCTCCACCGATCTGACACTAGTTTCGGCCAACTTTGGCGGACACATGGAGGTGGTCGAGTTCGACGACCTCAGAGTCCGCGTCGATGCCGTCACCGATGCCGAGGTCGACACGCGGATGGCCTTGGCCACCGAGGTTTTCGACGTTGACCCAACTGTTCAGAAAGCAGATTTCCGATGGGCGGCCCAGGTTTCTGTAGGGCTCGATCGATTGGTCGAGGACTTCGCCCTGGACAGCCTCGCCTACTACCACCGTGGCCTGGAAGGCGAGCAGCACGAGCGGCTCGGCGCCGGAATGATCCTTGGGTCCTCGCTGCTCACCGCTCGCGGAATACCGACCGTAGGCGAATACGAGCTGCGCACGTCGTTGGCGATGTTGATCATCGATCGGCTCGGTGGTGGGGGATCCTTCACCGAACTACAGGCATTGAACTTCATCGACAATGTGGTTGAGATGGGCCATGACGGGCCGGCCCATCTGGCCATCAGCCAGCAACGCCCGCTGCTTCGCGGCTTGGGTGTGTATCACGGCAAGCGGGGCTGGGGCGTGTCGGTCGAATTCGACGTCACCCACGGACCGGTGACCACCCTGGGGATCATCCAACGTCGAGACGGACGTTTCGACTTCGCGGCATCGCAGGGCCAGGTTGTCGGCGGCCCGCTGCTGCAGATCGGCAACACAACGTCGCGGGTCGACTTCGGAGTCGATCCAGGCGAGTGGGTGGACGCGTGGAGTGCAACCGGAATTTCTCATCACTGGGCGCTGGGTATCGGGCACCTGATCGGTGAGCTCCGCGCGACCGCCGACCTGCTCGGAATAGATCTGGTCGAGGTGTCTGCCTCGACCTTCTCAGCGAATGACTAGGCAAGCCAACCTTCGAGAGCTGGACTGATATGGCAAATGTCGAGGCCGTCAAGGCGGTCCTTTCCCAACAGAACATAGAGCTGCCTTCCTGGGCCTTCGGCAACTCCGGTACGCGGTTCAAAGTGTTCCGGCAGCCGGGGGTACCGCGTGATCCGTTCGAGAAGATCGACGACGCGGCGCAGGTACATGCGTATACCGGTGCGGCCCCGAGCGTTGCCTTGCACATTCCGTGGGACAAGGTCGACGACTATTCGATGCTGGTCAACCATGCCAAGGAGCGCGGTGTGCGGCTGGGCACGATCAATGCAAACGTCTTCCAGGACGACGATTTCCGACTGGGCAGCGTCACTAACCCCGACCCGGCAGTGCGGGCCAAGGCGCTCGCGCACCTGATTGAATGCGTTGACGTCATGGACGAGACCGGGTCGCGAGATCTGAAACTGTGGTTCTCCGACGGCACGAACTATCCCGGCCAGGACAACATCCGGGCTCGACAGGATCGACTCGCCGAAGCTCTGCAGGCGGTGTACGAACGACTGGGTGACGATCAGCGGCTGATCTTGGAGTACAAGCTCTTCGAGCCATCCTTCTACACGATGGACGTGCCCGACTGGGGAACCTCCTTCGCGCATTGTCTGCAACTCGGCCCCAAGGCGCTGGTGTGTGTGGACACCGGCCATCACGCGCCGGGAACGAACATCGAGTTCATCGTGGCCTTCCTGATCCGGGCCGGAAGGCTGGGCGCTTTCGACTTCAACTCCCGCTTCTATGCCGATGACGATCTGATGGTCGGTGCCGCTGATCCGTTCCAGCTCTACCGGATTCTCTATGAGGTGGCCGACGGGGCGTCGCTGATTGATCGCGATATTGCCTTCATGCTCGACCAGTGCCACAACATCGAACCGAAGATACCTGGCCAGATTCGCTCGGTGATGAACGTGCAGGAAGCGAGCGCGAAGGTCCTGCTCGTCGACCATGATGCCTTGGCCGCGGCTCAAGCTGCCGGCGACGTGCTCGGCGCTAACGCGGTGCTGATGGATGCCTACAACACCGATGTACGCCCGTTGCTGGCCGAACTGCGCATCGATCGCGGATTGGATCCGGATCCGATGGCTGCCTACGCAGGCTCTGGATATGCCGAGAAGATCGCGGCTGACCGGGTCGGCGGCCAGCAAGCTGGTTGGGGAGCGTGACCCACCACCTCGTGCCGGCCACGCTGCACACGTAGCTGTGCGAGTAAGGCCGCCGCTGACCACCTCGTTCGACGACAAGGACCGTTCATGAATGCCAACCAAGCTGTGGAAGAACTGCTCGCCCGCGCCAACCGCCTGGGTGCAGATCCCAGAAACACCAACTACGCTGGCGGCAACATCTCGGCCAAAGCGACTGCCGTGGACCCGGTCACGTCCCAGCCGGTGGAGTTGATGTGGGTCAAGGGATCCGGCGGGGACCTCGGCACGCTCACCGAATCAGGCCTGGCGGTACTACGGCTGGATCGCCTCAGGTCCCTGGTCGGCGTCTATCCCGGCGTCGACCACGAGGACGAGATGGTAGCGGCGTTCGACTTCTGCCTGCATGGCAAAGGGGGAGCGGCCCCTTCCATCGACACCGCGATGCACGGTCTCGTCGATGCCGCGCACGTGGATCACCTGCATCCAGATTCCGGTATTGCGCTTGCCACCGCGGCCGACGGCGCCAAGTTGACGGAGGAATGCTTCGGTGGCCGTGTGGTGTGGGTGCCCTGGCGGCGGCCGGGTTTTCAGCTCGGGCTCGACATCGCCGAGATCGCCGCGCAGAATCCGGACGCCGTCGGCTGTGTACTGGGCGGTCATGGCATCACCGCGTGGGGCTCGACGAGCGAAGAATGTGAGGCCAGGTCCCTGGAGATCATCCACACGGCCGAGAAGTTCATCGCCGAGCACGGCAAGGCCGATCCTTTCGGCGAATTGATCCCGGGCTATGAACCCCTGTCCAAGGTCGAGCGGTGGGCACGCGCCGCGACATTGGCACCGGCGATCCGGGGTCTGGCCAGCACCGACCGAGTCCAGGTCGGACACTTCACCGACACCGATGAGGTACTGGACTTTCTGTCGCACTCGCAACATTCGCGACTGGCGGCACTCGGTACCTCGTGCCCGGACCACTTCCTGCGCACCAAGGTCCGTCCGATGGTCTTGGACCTGCCACCGACAGCACCGATCGAGGAAGTGCTCGAACGACTGACAGCGCTCCACCAGGCCTACCGCGAGGAGTACCGCGAGTACTACGAGCGAAACGCCACCACCGGCAGTCCAGCCATGCGCGGTGCCGACCCGGCCATTGTCCTGATACCCGGAGTCGGGATGTTCAGCTTCGGGGCGAACAAGCAGACCGCGCGGGTCGCAGGCGAGTTCTATGTCAACGCGATCAACGTGATGCGCGGGGCCGAGGCCGTGTCGACGTACGCACCGATCAACGAAGCGGAAAAGTTCCGCATCGAGTACTGGTCGCTCGAAGAAGCCAAACTGCAGCGGATGCCCAAGCCCAAGCCGTTGGCCACCCGCGTAGCACTGGTGACCGGTGCGGGCTCCGGGATTGGCAGAGCCATCGCGCACCGCCTGGCCACCGAAGGCGCCTGCGTCGTCGTCGCTGACCTCAACGCCGAAAACGCCGCCACGGTTGCCGCCGAGATCGGCAACACCGACGTGGCCGTCGCGGTCACCGCAGATGTCAGTGACGAGGACCAGATCGCGTCCGCGTTCGCCCAGGCCGTCCTCGCCTTCGGCGGGGTCGATCTCGTGGTCAACAATGCCGGACTGTCCATCTCCAAGCCGCTGTCCGAAACGACTGTGCACGATTGGGATCTGCAGCACGACGTGATGGCCCGCGGCTCGTTTCTGGTTTCGCGGGAAGCCGCACGCGTCATGACCGAGCAGGGAATCGGCGGAGACATCGTCTACATCTCCAGTAAGAACAGCCTCTTCGCCGGCCCGAACAACGTCGCCTACGGTGCCGCAAAGGCCGACCAGGCACACCAGGTCCGCCTGCTCGCCGCAGAGCTCGGTGAGCACGGCATCCGGGTCAACGGGGTCAACCCCGACGGTGTCGTCCGTGGCTCTGGCATTTTCGCCGGCGGATGGGGCGCACAACGCGCCGCGGTCTACGGCGTGCCCGAGGAAGAACTGGGCGCCTTCTACGCCAAGCGCACCCTGCTCAAGAAGGAAGTCCTGCCCGAACACATTGCCAACGCCGTGCTGGTGCTCACCGGCGGAGAGCTGTCCCTCACCACCGGACTCCACATTCCCGTGGATGCCGGTGTAGCCGCGGCGTTCCTGCGCTGATGAGCACCGGCACGTTCGTCGCCGCCGATCTCGGCGCGTCGAGCGGACGGGTCATGCTCGGCCGCGTCGGGCCGGACGAGCTCCAACTTTCACAGTTACGCCGGTTTCGCAACGGCCCGGTCACGCTGCCCGATGGCCTGCATTGGGATGTGCTGGGGCTGTATCTGGAGGTATTGGAAGGCCTTCGCGAGGCCGCCAACGGAGCAGACGCCATCACATCGGTCGCCGTCGATTCCTGGGCTGTGGACTACGGACTGTTGGATGCGGATGGCGCGTTGTTGAGCAACCCGTTCCATTACCGAGATCCCCGGACAACCTCGGCCATCGAGCAGGTGCTTCGACGGATCGACCCGGGCGCCCTGTACAGGATCAACGGACTGCAACATCTTCCGTTCAATACCATTTACCAACTCGCGTCCGAGGGCGCACGGCTGAACGAGGCAGCCAGCGCGTTACTCATCCCTGACCTCATCGGCTACTGGCTGAGCGGTGTCAAGGTCACCGAGCAGACCAACGCCTCGACGACCGGGCTGCTCGATGCCCGTACCGGGCGATGGGCAGCGGTCCTGATGGAATCGGCCGGCCTTTCGTCCACGCTATTTACCGACCTGGTGACGCCGGGGACCGAGATCGGCGGTCTATCGCGGGCAGTGCGGGACGCCACCGGGCTGGCCGACGCGGTGCGGCTGAGCGCTGTGGGTTCACATGACACCGCCTCAGCCGTCGTTGGGGTGCCGGCAGTGAACGACCGCTTCGCCTACATCTCCTGCGGAACCTGGGGCCTCGTCGGAGTCGAGCTGGACGAGCCCGTCCTGACCGAGGCAAGCCGGCAGGCAAACTTCACCAACGAACGCGGTGTGGATGGCACGGTGCGCTACCTGCGCAACGTGATGGGCCTGTGGTTGCTGCAGGAATCGCTCCGAACCTGGCGTCTGGCCGGACTCGCCCAAGACTTGACCGTCTTACTCGCAGCGGCCGCCGAGCTGCGCCCAGGTGGCCCTACCTTCGACCCCGGCGACCCGCGGTTTCTGCCACCGGGCAACATGCCGGAGCGGATCGCAGCTGTTCTCGTGGAGCGTGGGGAAGAAGCCCCCCGCACACCGGTCGAGGCTGTTCGGTGCATTCTCGACAGCCTGGCCGTTGCCTTCGCCGACACGCTTCGCGAGGCGAGCTCGCTGTCCGGGCAACCTGTGGATGTCGTGCATCTCGTCGGCGGCGGCTCGCAGAACGAGTTGTTGTGCCAGCTGACCGCCGACGCCTGCGGAATGCCACTCATCGCGGGACCGGTCGAAGCCACCGCGATCGGAAACGTGGTCACACAGGCGCGCGCGGCAGGCGTCATAGCAGGCGATCGCTGGCGCGCCAGGGAGCTCATCCGCGGGACCCACTCGGTGACGGAGTATCAGCCACACGCGAGCTCGCAAACGAGATGACGGTGGCTGGTCATCGGGGGCTAAGGCAGCACGGACAGATTGAGGGCAGACTGGATCCCTGAGATGGGCGTGACGTCAGCACACAAGCTCGTGCGGTGGCGCGAGCCGCTGGAGCAGCACGGACTCAGGAGCGCGGTCGTGGCTCATCTCGGAGTCAGCGCGCGCGCTCACCCGCTCCGCGCACGGCCGCGGCGTTTGGACGAATCCACTAGGAGCAATCCTGCGGAGTTTCGCCGCACCGCCGCCGGCCGCCAGGATTACCGCATGGGCCTCGTTGACGTCAGCACCCCCGCCGAAGGCGTGCGGATGATCCGGCTCAACCGACCGGACCAGCTCAATGCACTCAACGCCGAGATGAGCATGGAGCTGCGCGTGGCACTCGACGAGGTCGAGGCCGATGAGGACTGCCGCGTCGTCGTTCTCACCGGCGCCGGTCGTGGCTTCTGTGCCGGCCTCGATCTCAACGGCTATGGCGACGATGCACGGCTGGCGCGCCAGGGTGACGCCCGCGGCACCTTCGTCAGGCAACGCGAGATCGCCGGCCTGGCCCAGCGACTGCACCACCTTCGGCAGCCGGTCATCGCCGCCGTCAACGGCGCGGCTGCTGGCGGTGGGCTGGCATTGGTGCTGGCCAGCGACATCCGGATCGCGGCCGATCGGGCCGTGTTCGCGGTGTCGTTCATTCGGGCGGGCTATTCTGCCTGCGACATCGGCACCTCATGGCTGCTGCCGCGGATCGTCGGTGCCGGTCGGGCCCACGAACTGATGCTGACCGGGCGCCGCTTCGACGCCGCCGAGGCACTGCGGATCGGGCTGCTCACTGACATCGTCGACGAGTCCGAAATCATCTCGGCAGCCCTGGCCAAAGCGGCGGAGATCCAGCTCAACGCGCCGTTCTCGGTGGAGCTGACCAAGCAGGGCATGTGGATCTCGCTGGAAACGCCGGGCTTCGACGCGTCCGTCGAGTTCGAGAACCGGCAGCAGATCATCACCGCGATGACGGCGGATCAGCGCGAAGCTGCCGAGGCATTCCTGGCCAAGCGGCCGCCGCGGTTCGGCAATCGCTGACCGGTCAGGCCGGGACGGCGGCGCTGCCCTCGCGCACCCGGCGCAGGATCGCCGGTGTCGCCCCCACCGCGTGCGCGGACACGTCGAGGTACTGGGCAGCGACCACCTGGGCTGGTAGCCGGCCCTCGGGCTGGAACCAGGCGGCGACCGATTGCACCATGCCCAGCAGCGCCCGGGCGGTGTCGGTCGGCGCGGTGACGTCGAAGATGCCCGCCTCGACACCACCGGAGATCACCCCGGCCATCAAGCGCTCGACCCGGCGGCGTTTGGCGCTGTAGGCCTTGTAATTTGCGGGGCTCAGTGCGCGGATGTCCCGATCGATGTAGGCGATCTTCGTACTGTGCGCCATGAACAGCACGAGGCATTCGATCAGGTTCAGGAAGCGCTGTTCGGGATCATCGCCGGCCGCTGCCAGCGCCTCGTCGCAGAGCCCCAGCACCGCGTCGATGGAGCGGTCCAGCAGCGCCATCAGCAGTGCCTCTTTGTTCTCATGGTGGTAGTAGATGGCCGGCACGGTCAGGCCGACCCGGCGAGCGATGTCGCGCACCGAGGTGCCGTGATAGCCGTTCTCGTAGAACGCATCGAGGGTATGACTCAATATCGGTGTCAGTTCCAGGTCCGGCGCGTTACGCCAGGTCGCCTGCGGTCCCGCCAGAACCTTTGCCGCACGGGCCATGGTCGCCTCCTATTTCATACGCCGACGCCGATGAGCCTAGAGGCAGCCGCTGGGTTGGTGTTGCGTTCGGCTTGGGAGAACCCACAGTGCCCAGGCTCTGACCGTCCTTGACCCGTGTCCGCCCACCCGCTTAGGGTCTTAGCGAGCGATAAGTAAGACTCGGTTGTCGGTGACCAGCGAAGCGAGGATCCCCATGACTGTCCCCGATGGCTTCCTCGTCGAGGCCGCTGCACCCACCGACGAGCCAGCCGCGCTATTCAGTCGGCACGGCCGGGTCGGCGTCATCACGCTGAATCGTCCGCAGGCACTGAACGCAGCCAACTCGGCGCTGTCCACCGCTGTCGGGCAGGCGCTGGAAACCCTGGCCGCGGATCCGGAGCTGCAGGTCGGCATCATCACCGGCACCGGACGCGCTTTCTGCGCCGGTATGGATCTCAAGGCCTACGCCGCCGGCGAGGACGTCTCGGCCGACGGCCACCCGGAGTGGGGCTTCGCCGGGGCCGCCCGGCACTACATCGACAAGCCGTTGATCGCCGCGGTGAACGGGCTCGCGCTGGGCGGGGGCGCCGAACTGGTGCTCGCCTGCGATCTCGTGGTCGCCAGTGACAAGGCCGTGTTCGCGCTGCCGGAGGTCAAGCGTGGCCTGTTCGCCGCGGGCGGCGGCGTCCTGCGCCTGCCCCGGCAGCTGCCGCGGCGCCTGGCCATGGAACTCATTCTCACCGGCGAACCGCTGGCTGCAGCCCGCGCGCTCGAACTCGGCCTGATCAACCGGGTGGTCCCGTCCGAGCAGCTGCTCGACGAAGCGCTCGGGCTCGCGCGCCAGATCGCCGCGAACGCACCACTGGCCGTCCAGACCAGCAAGCGCCTCGCGCACGCCGGACTGCGCTGGGGCGATGACTGGGACGACGAACTGTGGCAGCTCAACGAGGCGGCTATCGACGTGATCATGAATTCTCAGGATGGACGCGAGGGCGCGAGGGCCTTTGCCGAGAAGAGGGACCCGGTATGGCAAGGCAAATGATGTCGATCGACAGGCAGCCGGCCCGGTTGTTCACGGCAGCTGGAGGACCACGTGCGTGACGCGGTGATCGTCGACATCATGCGCACCGCAACCGGCAAGGGCAAGGTCGGGGGTGCCTGGTCGGCAACCCACCCCGCCGACCTGCTGGGCGCCACGTTGGCCGACCTGCTGCAGCGCACCGGCATCGACCCGGCCACCGTGGAGGACGTCATCGGCGGAACCGTCTCCCAAGCGGGGCAGCAGTCGATGAACATCACCCGCACTGCCGTCCTCGCCGCCGGGCTGCCCGCTCACGTCCCGGCGACGACCGTTGACCGGCAGTGCGGTTCCAGCCAGCAGGCTGCCGCGTTCGCCGCTCAGGGGGTGCTCGCCGGTGCCTACGACGTGGTCATCGCGTGCGGCGTCGAGTCCATGTCCCGCGTCCCGATGTTCTCCCCGACCCTGGGCCAGGATCCGTGGGGTGTGAAGCTGGCCGATCGCTACCCGGATGGCCTGGTCTCCCAAGGGATCTCGGCCGAGCTGATCGCCGCTCGCTGGAAGCTGGATCGCAGCGATCTCGACGCCTACAGCGCCCGTTCGCACCAGCGCGCCGCACGGGCTGCTGCGGACGGCGGGTTCGATCGAGAGATCGTCGGCGCGGTGCGGGTCGACGAGACGGTGCGGCCGAGCACCACCGAAGACGGCTTGGCCGGCCTGCGTTCGTCCTTCTACGACGAGGCTCTGGCCGCACGGTTCCCCGAGATCGGCTGGCACATCACCCCCGGTAACTCCTCGCCGCTCAGCGACGGGGCGTCCGCGGCGCTGATCATGGAGGCCGACGTCGCCGCCCGGGCCGGCCTGACGCCGCTGGCCCGGTTCCATTCTGCCGTGGCCGTGGGCGACGACCCGCTGCTGATGTTGACCGGCGTGATCCCGGCGACCAGCAAGGTGCTTGCCCGTAGCGGGCTGACCATGCAGGACCTCGATGCCTACGAGGTCAACGAGGCCTTCGCGCCGGTACCGCTGATCTGGCAGCAGGAGTTCAACGCCGACCCCGAGCGGCTCAACCCGCGCGGCGGAGCCATCGCCCTCGGCCACCCGCTGGGCGCGTCCGGCTTGCGGCTGATGAGCACGTTGGTCCATCACTTGCACGCCACTAGCGGCCGGTACGGGCTGCAGACCATGTGCGAGGGCGGCGGCATGGCCAACGCCACCATCATCGAGCGGCTCTGAGCGCTTCCCGCCGAGGCGCACAATTCCGTTTCAGCAGCGGAGAAAGCGAGTACCAGCAATGCAACTGTCCACCTGCACCGCACTCATCACCGGCGGCGCGTCCGGCCTCGGCCTGGCGACCGCCGAGCGATTCGTGGCTGCTGGCGCGGACGTGGTGATCATCGACCTGCCGCAGTCGGCGGGCAAGGACGTCGCGCAGCGACTCGGCGACCAGATCGAGTTCGTCGCCGCAGACGTCACCGACCCAGAGGCGGTCAGCGCAGCGCTCGACGCCGCCGCTCGGCGCAGCAAGCCCTTGCGCGTCGTGGTCAACTGCGCAGGAATCGGGCCACCGGCCAAGGTGGTGGGCAAGAACGGTCCCTTCCCGTTGGACTCCTTCCGCCGCACCATCGAGGTGAACCTGATCGGCACCTTCAACGTGATCCGTCTGGCGGCCGAACGGATCCTGCTCGAGGACCTCGACGGCGAGGAACGCGGCGTCATCGTCAACACCGCCTCGGTCGCCGCTTTCGATGGCCAGATCGGTCAAGCTGCCTACTCGGCGTCCAAAGGCGGGATCGTCGGGATGACCCTGCCGATCGCACGGGAATTGGCCGAGCGTCAGGTACGGGTGAACACCATCGCGCCCGGACTCTTCGAGACGCCGTTGCTCGCGAGCCTTCCCGACGAGGCAAAACAGTCGCTGGGCAAACAGGTCCCGCACCCGTCCCGGCTCGGCAAGCCGGACGAGTACGCCGCCCTGGTCGAGCACATCGTCGCCAACCCGATGATCAACGGCGAGACGATCCGCCTCGACGGCTCGATCCGCATGGCCGCCCGCTGATCGTTCAGCTGTATCTGTTCACAAGGAGAAGTCGTCATGGATCGTGGCCTGTACACCGCTGAGCACGAGGCATTCCGCGACTCGGTGCGGACCTATGTCGAGCGCGAGGTCGTGCCCAACATGGTCGCGTGGGACGAGCAACGCCTCGTCAGCCGGGCTGCCTGGATTGCAGCCGGACGCCAGGGAATCATCGGCCTGCCCGGACCGGAGGAGTGCGGCGGCGCCGCCCTCACCGACTACCGCTATCGCAACGTCATCATGGAGGAGTTCGCGGTTGTCGGTGCGAACTCGCTGTCCTCCAGCTTCGCGCTGCAGGACGACATCCTGATCCCCTACTTCACCAGCTTGGCGGACGAGCGCCAACGCGCCCGCTGGCTGACGCCGTTGTGCGCCGGCGAGAAGATCGCCGCGATCGCCATGACGGAGCCGGGAACCGGCAGTGACCTGCGGGGAATTCGCACCACCGGCCGGAAGGTCGCTGGTGGCTGGCGCATCGACGGCGCGAAGACCTTCATCACCTCGGGCATCCAGTCCGACCTGGTCGTGGTGGTCTGCCGCACCTCACCGGAGGGCGGCAGTGACGGGTTCAGCCTGATCGTGGTGGAGGAGGGCACGCCGGGATTCTCCCGCGGCCGCAAGCTGGACAAGATCGGCCTGGCCGCGCAGGACACCGCCGAGTTGTTCTTCGACGACGTGTTCGTCCCGTCGGAGAACCTGCTCGGTGCTGAGGGAGCGGGCTTCCGCCAGCTCATGCATCACCTCCCGCTGGAGCGGCTGTCCATCGCCGCCAACGCCATCGCAAGCGCGGACGCGGCATTCGGCTGGACCGTCGACTACGTGCAGCAGCGGCAGGCCTTCGGTCAACCGATCGCCGACTTTCAGAACACCCGCTTCGTGCTGGCCGAGATCTCGGCCGAACTGGACGTCACCCGCGCCTACGTCGACAAGTGCATCGCTGCACAGGAACACGACCAGCTGACCTCGGTCGAAGCGGCCAAGGCGAAGCTGTGGGCGAGCGAGGTACAGAACCGGGTGATCGACCGACTGCTGCAGCTCTACGGCGGATACGGCTACATGCGGGAGTACCCGATTGCCCGTGCCTTCCAGGACGCCCGGGTGCAGCGGATCTACGGAGGGACCAGCGAGATCATGAAGCAGATCATCGGCCGCGACATCATCGGCCGCCGCTGATGGACCCCGGCCCGATCGGAAAGCAGGCCGTCAACATCCGGTCAGCATCGACGGCGGGTCAGGACTGCAGGCTACCGCCGTCGATGTTGACCGCCTGGCCGGTGATCGCGGCGGCAGCCTCGCTGCAGAGGTAGGCCACCAGGCCGCCGACCTCGTCCGGGGTCACCATCCGGCCCAGCGGCTGCATCCGCAGGAACCGCCGGACGGCCTCCTCGGGAGAGAAACCCCGTGCGGCAGCGACGTTTTCTGCCTCGGACCGGACCATCTCGGTGTCCGTCCAGCCGGGGATCACGGTGTTGGCGGTCACGCCCTTGGTGGCCAGTTCCATCGCGAGCACTCGCATCAGACCGAGCAGCGCATGTTTGCTCGTGGCGTACGCCCCGGAGAACTGAGCGCCCATCCGGGAGTAGAGCGACCCGATGCCTACGATGCGTCCCCAGCCCGACTCGGTCATCGCCGGCACGCAGGACCTGGCGAGTACCAGCGCCGAGGTGACGTTCACCCGCATCGAAGCGTGCCAGTCCTCCAGCGACAGATCGGTGACCCGCGCCGGTCGGGCGATTCCCGCGCAGTGCACGAGGATGTCGATCGACCCACCGCACGCCTCGGTTGCCCTGTCCGTCAGTGACGCGGTGTCCGCGAGGTTGTCCAGGTCGCAGACCACCGGCAGGATCCGGCCCGCAGCGCCACGTCCGGCCGCGTGTTCGGCGGTCTCGGCCAGGCCGTCCAACGAGCGGGCGGCAGCTACGACGTGGTGCCCGGCCTGCGCCAGGGCGATCGCGCTGGCCCGCCCGATACCGCGGCTCGCCCCGGTGACCAGCGCCCGCCGCGGCTGGTCGGACGAACTCATCGACCCTTGAATTTCGGGCTGCGCTTGTCGCCGAAGGCGGCGATTCCCTCAAGAAAATCATCGGTTCTGGCTAGCTCACCCTGCAGCCGGGCTTCCAGGTCGAGTGCGGCGGGCAGGCCGGCCAGACTGCTCAGGTTGATCGCCTGCTTCGTCGCCGCGTAGGCCCGGGTCGGGCCGGCAGCCAGCCGGATCGCGAGTGCCTCGGATACCTCGGCGAGCTCGTCCGCAGGCACCACCCGGTCGGCCAATCCCCAGCTAAGGGCCTCGGCCGCGGGCAGCCGCTCGGCCAGCAAGGCCATCACGAACGCTCGGCCGATCCCGATGCGCGCGGGGACCAGCAACGACGATCCGCCGTCCGGGGTAAGACCGATATTGGCGAAAGCGAGCAGGAAGAATGCACGCTCGGAGGCGATCACCAGGTCCGCGGCCAGCGCGATCGAGCAACCGATGCCGGCCGCCGCACCGTTGACCGCGGCAATGACTGGCTTAGCCATCTGCCGCAGGGCCAGCACGGTCGGATTGCTCAGCTCCCGAAGTTCGGCCTCGATCACCTCGCGCGCCCGCTCATCGCCGAACTGGCTCTTGATGTCGGCACCGGCGGAGAAGGCCCGGCCGGCACCGGTGATGAGCACACAGCGCACCTGCGGGTCATTGCCCAGCCGATCGAGAAGACCCAGGAACTCCTTGGCCATCTCAGTGTCGAAGGCATTGAGGGCCTCAGGGCGTCGAAGCTCGATGCGGACGGCGCCACCCGCTCGCGACAGGCCGATCGAGGGATGGTCGGGAAGAGGTTCCCACTCCGTCATGGCGTGAGCGTAGAACAGCGCCGCGTCGAGCAGCGGGCCGCCGGCCTGCCGCGCTGGTGATAGTTCCAAGTGAGCCCTGGCGCGACGTCCGAAATGAGGCGCTGCCAGTGCTGTAATCGCCGCGGAGACCGCGTCCGGACCGAACCACGGTCATGGGCGTCAAGCCTGAATGGGGCAAGAGAGGAACGCCATGCGTGCCGCTGTGCTGGACGGCGACCTGGGCCTGCGCGACGTGCCCGCGCCCGTTGCCGGACCCGGAGAAGTGCTGGTCGCCCCGACAAAGGTGGGCATCTGTGGCTCGGACGTGCACTTCGTGATCGACAAGACCGCCACGACCCGGTACGAGCCGATCATCCTCGGGCATGAGGCCACCGGCGTCGTCGTCGAACTCGGCCCGGGAACGGCAGGACCGCGGCCCGGCACCCGGGTGTCGATCATCCCGCTGGTCAGCTGCCACGAATGCGATCAATGCGCGCGCGGCAGGACAGTGCTCTGCCGGGTCAGTCAATGCCTCGGGGCCGAACGCGACGGCGCCTGGGCCGAGCTGATCGCGGTCCCGGCCCGCAACCTTGTGCCAGTGCCGGAGGGGCTGCCCGACGAACTCGCCGCGGTTGCGACCGACTCGGTGGCCACCGCCTATCACGCGGTCCGGTCACGCGGTGGCGTCGGCCCTGGCAGCCGAGTGGCGGTCTGGGGCACCGGCGGTCTCGGGCTCAGCGCCGTCGGGATCGCCAAAACGCTCGGTGCGGACATGGTGATCGCGGTCGACCCGCGGCCGGAGGCGCGCGGCTGGGCAGCGCAGACCGGCGCCGATGTGGTGCTTCACCCCGATGAGGCGCTGTCCCGGATCACCGGAATGGGTGGCGTGGACACGGCTTTGGAATTCGTCGGGCGTCCCGAAACGGTCGAGTTGGCGCTGCGGTCCCTGGACGCCGGTGGTACCGCGGTCGCGGTGGGCATCGGCGCCGGCAAGGTGACCGCCAGCCACCTGATGACGTTTGTGGTGCGGGAACGGTCCCTGGTGGGCTCTTACGGCCACGAGCCGGCCGATGTCGGTGAGGTTCTCGAACTCATGTCGTCCGGCCGCCTGCTGCTGCCCAAGGCCGTCGGCGATGTGATCGGGCTCAGCCAGGTCAACCGCGGGCTCGAGCGGGTGCACGCCGGCGACACCGGGGGCTCGCGGATCGTGCTGGACATCCAAGGCTGAGCAAGCCACTCGCGCGGAGCCGTCGAGCGTCGGCCCGCTTCGGAAGGAGAACGATGGATTTCGAGCTGAGCGACACGGCCAAACGGCTGCGGGAGAAGCTGGCGGCGTTCATGGACAGCCACGTCTATCCCGCCGAGAAGCCGTACGAGGACTTCCTGCGGGAGTCCGGTGACCCGCACGCGCAGCCACCGATCATGGAGGAGCTCAAGCGGGTAGCGCAGGAACAGGGTTTGTGGAACCTGTTCCTGCCGCATGCCACCGAGTGGACCGAGGGGCTGTCGAACCTGGATTATGCACCGCTGGCCGAGCTGTCCGGCCGCAGCCTCATCGGCGCCGAGGCGATCAACTGCTCGGCACCGGACACCGGGAACATGGAGCTGCTCACCATGTTCGGTACCCCGGCGCAGCAGAGCGAGTGGCTCAAGCCCCTGCTCGCCAGTGAGATCCGGTCGTCCTTCGTGATGACCGAGCCGGCGGTGGCCTCCTCTGACGCGACCAATATCCAGACCAGCATCGTCCGCGATGGCGATTCCTACATTGTCAACGGGCACAAGTGGTGGATATCGGGAGCGGCCGATTCGCGCTGCACACTCGGCATCGTGATGGGCAAGACCGATCCCACCGGCCCCACTTACCGTCAGCAGAGCATGCTGCTGGTTCCCTTCCACACCCCGGGAGTGCAGGTTCTCCGGGATCTGACCGTGTTCGGGTACAACGACCGCGAGGGCCACTGCGAGGTGGTGTACACCGACGTAAGGGTGCCGGCGGACAACCTGCTCGGCGAGGAGGGCGCCGGCTTCGCGATGGCGCAGGCCCGGCTCGGTCCGGGACGGATCCACCACTGCATGCGCGCGATCGGCGCCGCTGAACGGGCGCTGGAACTGATGTGCACACGGGCCAAGACCCGGATCGCGTTCGGTGGCCCGCTGGCCGACCAGGGGGTCGTGCAGGAGGCGATAGCCAACAGCAGGATCGAGATCGACCAGGCCCGGCTGCTCACCTTCCACGCGGCCTGGCTGATGGACACCGTCGGCAACAAGGCAGCGCGGGCGGCCATCTCGGCGATCAAGGTGGCCGTGCCGCTCATGTCCGGACGGGTGATCGACCGCGCCATCCAGGTCCATGGTGGCGGTGGCCTGAGCCAGGACTTCCCGCTGGCCCAGGCCTACGCGCACCAGCGGGTGATCCGGCTGGCCGATGGCCCCGACGAGGTGCACCGCCGCACCGTCGCGCGCCTCGAACTGGCGCGGTACTGACGCAGGGCCACCTGGTCGGTACCAGCACCACAGAAGGAGGAAATGTCATGCTGCACACTCGATTCACCGAGCTGTTCGGGGTCCGCCATCCGATCACCCAGGGCGGGATGCAATGGGTGGGACGGGCCGAACTCGTCGCAGCGGTGGCCAACGCCGGGTGCTTGGGCTTTCTGACCGCACTCACCCAACCGAGCCCCGAGGCGCTGGTGGCCGAGATCGCGCGTACCCGCGAGCTGACCGACCAGCCGTTCGGCGTGAACCTGACGATCCTGCCGTCGATCAACCCGCCGCCGTACGACGAATACCGCGCGGCGATCATCGAATCCGGCGTCGGCGTGGTGGAGACCGCAGGCTACAACCCCGCCGAGCACATGCCGCAATTGCATGCCGCGGGGGTGCGGGTGCTGCACAAGGCGACCGCGGTGCGGCACGCGCGCAAGGCCCAATCGGTTGGCGTGGATGCGGTGTCCATCGACGGCTTCGAGTGTGCGGGGCACCCAGGTGAGGACGACATCGGCGGCCTGGTGCTGATTCCCGCTGCGGCCGACGCCCTGCAGATCCCGATCATCGCCTCTGGCGGCTTCGGTGACGGCCGCGGCCTGGTCGCAGCACTCGCCCTCGGCGCCGACGGCATCAACATGGGCACCCGGTTCCTGGCCACCGCGGAGTCGCCGATCCACCCGGCCATCAAGCAGAAGATCGTGGAACAGGACGAGCGCGCCACTCAGCTGATCTTTCGTTCGATGCGCAACACTGCGCGGGTCGCGCGCAACTCCGTCAGCGAACAGGTCGTATCCATCGAGGGATCCGGCGGCGGCTTCGACGACGTCCGCGATCTCGTCAGCGGCGCGCGCGGCCGCACCGTCTACGAGCAGGGCGATCCGGAGCTCGGCATCTGGAGTATCGGAGTGGTACAGGGCCTGATCCGCGACATCCCCACGGTGGACACTCTGGTGCGCCGGATCGTCGATCAGGCCGAGCAGATCATCGAGCACCGATTGGGCTCCTCGATGCTAGCGGCCTCAGCGTGAGCACGCGGCTGGGGCTGACGGTGCCGGTCGCCGGTGAGTCGCTGTCCGAGCTGCCGGCCATCCTGGTTGATGCCGAGGCGGCCGGCTACTCCGACATCTGGACGAGCGAGGTCGCCGCCGCTGATGCGTTCACGCCGCTGGTCCTGACGGCGGCCACCCATCCTGGCTTCCGGCTCGGCACCGCGATCGCGTCGGCGTTCATCCGCAGCCCCGCCCTGCTCGCCATGAATGCGGCGGCGCTGGCCGACATCGGCAGCTCCGAGGTGCTCGTGGGGATCGGCGCTTCCAGCGACATCATGGTCTCCCGGTGGCACGGCATCCCGTTCGACCACCCGTACCGCCGGGTGCAGGACGTGCTGCGCTTCGTCCGCCGGGCGCTCAGCGGTGAACGGGTCAGCTTCTCGTCCGACAGCTTCGACATCGACGGATTCCGGCTCACGACCGTCCCGTCCCGGCCGCCGAGACTGCTGGTGGCCGCCCTGCGTGAGCGCATGCTGCGGCTGGCGGGCCGCGAGGCGGACGGGGTGATCCTGAACTGGCTGAGCCCGGCCGATGTCGCCCAGGTGACCCGGCCGGTGCTCGAGCAGAACCCCGAGGCCGAGGTGGTGGCTCGGCTGTTCGCGGTGGTGGCTGAGGACCGGGACCAGGCGCGCGCGTTTGCGCGGCGCCAGATCACCGCCTATCTGAACGTGCCGGTGTACGCGGACTTCCATCGCTGGCTGGGGCGCACCGAGGCCCTGACGCCGATGTGGCAGGCCTGGGCAGCCGGCGACCGGGCGGCTGCGGTGGCAGCGGTGCCGAGCAGCCTGGTGGACGAGCTGTTCCTCACCGGGACGCCCGCTGACATCGCCGCTGGCGTCGCCGACTACGTGCGCGCGGGTATCACCACGCCGGTGCTGTCGATCATGTCGCCGACCGGTACCGGAAGCCTGAGCTGGGTGAGCCGGCTGGGTGCCTCGATCTCCGATCCCGCCGAGCCGGCTGGAACGGCGGACGGGGCGTCGTGAGCCTGTCCGCAGACGTCGACGCATCCCAACTGGCGCGCTGGTTCGACGCGAACGGCATCGACCTGACCGAGCCGGTCCGGCTCACCCTGATCGCCGGTGGCCGGTCGAACCTGACCTACCAGGCCGACGACGCGGCCGGGCGCAGCTACGTGCTGCGCCGGCCGCCGATGGGCAATGTCCTGCAGAGTGCGCACGACGTCGCTCGCGAGCACCGGATCATCTCGGCGCTGGACGGCAGCGGCGTGCCGGTGCCGCATTCCTACGGTCTGTGCACCGATCCGTCCGTCTTCGGTGCGCCGTTCTACGTGATGAACCTGGTACCGGGAATCGTCGTAGCTGTCGATTCGGAGGGCTCGGAGTATCCGGTTGAATCGCGCACCCTCGCCTCGATCGACCTGGTCGACATCATGGCGCGTATCCACCTGCTCGACGTCGACGAGGTGGGCCTGGGCGCGCTCGGCCGCAAGGAGGATTACGGCCAGCGCCAACTGCGCCGCTGGCACCGCCAGTTCCACGAGTCCAGCGACCGGGACCTGCCGCTGGTCGACGAGGTGCACCGGCGGCTCTCATCGGCCATCCCGCCGCAGAAGTTCACCGGCCTCGTGCACGGCGACCTTCGGCCGGGCAACGTGCTGCTCAGCCCGGTCGGGCGCGTCAACGCCGTCCTCGACTGGGAACTGGCCACCCTGGGCGATACCCTGGCCGACCTCGGCTGGCTGGTGGCCACCTGGCGGATGCCTGGTGAGCCCGAGCTGCTGGAGTCACCGACCGCGCATCCGGGGTGGTTGAGCCGGGCGGAGTTGATCAACCGGTACTCCGAGCAGACTGGCCACGACGTCTCCGACATCGGCTGGTACCGGGCGTTCGCCCTGTGGCGGTTGACCTGCATCGGCGAGGGCATCTACAGCCGCTACCGGGCCGGCGTGATGGGCAACGACGGGTTCGACATCGAGGCGCAGGCCTTGTTGGTCGTGCGGCTGGCCGAGGCAGCACACGCCGCCCTGGAGGACCTCTGAACTCCGAGCGGGTGCCGTCAGGCGAGCCGGTAGTGGCGGACGCCGTCCACCGTCTCGACGACGAGTCTGCCCTGTGATTCCAGCAGATCCAGGTGCGCGCCGGTCTCACAGACTGCCAGCATCTGGTTGAAGAGGTCCAGGTCGGCGAACCGTCGTTCGCGCCGCGTCCAGGTGAGTTGCGCCGCGATCTCGAGCCCGATGGCCACTCCTGCGGACACCACCCGCTCGGTCTGCTCGAGCCGAGCACCGTGGTGGTCGACCAGCTCGTCGACCCGTTGGTGCACGCTCGGCGCCACCGGGCCGTGCGCGGCGTAGAGCGCTGCGTCCGGCAGCGCGCGAACGAGAGCCAGTGAGCGCAGGAAGTCGCGGAGTGGGTTGACCGAGGCGCTGCCGTCGAAGCCGATGGACGGAGTGATCTGCGGCAGCACGTGGTCGCCGGCGAACAGCGCCGCGTTCATGACGTCGTGAAAGACCACATGGCCCTGGGTATGCCCGGGGGTGTTGATGACGTCCAGCCGGCGGCCGGCGGCCTCGATCTGCTCGCCACCGATGAACCAGTCGTCGGGCAACTCCCAGTCGTCGGCGTGCGGGCTCGCGTGGGCATCCGGGTGTGGTGCCAGCGCCGCCACGATCGCGGCACCGCCCATCAGGTGCAGGTACTCGAACTGATCGGTCAGCCCTGGGCGGCCAGGCATTCTGGCGACCTCGAGCGACCGCTGCTCACCGGCGCCGAGCGTCACCCGGGTGCCGAACTCGCGCCGCAGGGCAACCGCGTGCGTGTAGTGATCGCGGTGCACGTGGGTGATGAGGAACCGGCGGATATCGGACGGGCTGAATCCGGCGCTCGCCAGGGCATGGGAAAGCTGCTCGCGGGCTTCGGGGATCGCCCAGCCGGAGTCGATCAGCACCAGGTCGTCGTCGCGGGCAAGCGCATAGACGTTGACCGCGCGCAGCCCGTCCTGCGGCAGCGGAAGTGGAATCCGGTAGACGCCGTCGGCCAGCTCGTAGAGCCCGGGGGCGCTCCAGTCCTCCTGCGACGTGCTCAGAGCCCGATCCGCTTCAGCTCGGAGGCGTACTTCTCGCGGGCCGCGGCCTGCCGCGTCGGAATGTGCTCCGTCGGCGGCAGGGCAGGGGAGTATCCGCGCAGCATCTGCTTGGCGACGCTGACCTTGTGAACCTCGTCCGGCCCGTCGTAGAGGCGTGCGGCTCGCGACCAGCGGTACATCGCCTCGAGCGGCATGTCGGCAGAGTAACCGAGTGAGCCGTAGATTTGGATCGCGCGGTCGAGCACGTCGTGCAGCACGTACGCCCCGTGGTACTTGATCATCGCGATCTCCACCCGGGCGCTGCTGGAGCCGGTCTGGTCGATCTTCCAGGCCGCTTGCAACGTGAGCAATCGGGCGGCTTCGATGGCGGCCGCGGACTCGGCTACCCACTGCTGCACCATCTGCTTTTCGGCCAGTCGGCCGCCGTGGACGCTGATGGTCACCGCGCGCTCGCACAGCATGTCGAACGCGCGGCGACACTGCCCTATCCAGCGCATGCTGTGGTGGATCCGTCCGGGGCCGAGGCGTTTCTGTGCCAGGACGAAGGCGCCGCCCTCGTTGCCCAGTAGGTTCTCGACCGGGATGCGTACGTCGGTGTATGTGACCTCGTCGTGGATATACAGGGGATCGTCCAGGGCTACGTCGTGCATGTTGGCCAGCGGCCGCATCGTGATGCCGGGCGTGTTGGTCGGCACGATCAGCATGGACATCCCCTCGTAGGGGTGGACGTCCGGGTTCGTGACCGCCATGACGATGTGGAAGTCGCTGCGCGAAGCGTTGCCCACGAACCACTTCTGGCCGTTCAGAACGTAGGAGTCGCCCTCGCGGACGGCGCGGGTGGTGAACTGCTTCGGATCCGAACCGGTGCCCTGCTCGGTCATCGAGTAGGCGCTGTAGAGCTCACCAGCCAGCAGCGGCTCGAGCCAGGTCGTGCGCTGTGCGGGCGTGGCCGCGAGCGCGATCAGTTCGGCATTGCCCGAGTCCGGGGCCTGGCAGCCGAAAACGTAGGGGGCGAGGTCACTGGCGCCGAGGATCTCGTGCAGCAGCCCGAGCTTGACCTGCCCGTACCCCTGGCCGCCGAGTTGGGGGTCCAGATGTGCGGCCCACAGCCCGTTGGCCTTGACCTTTTCCTGCAGGGGTTTGGCCAGCTCGCGAAACGCTCGGTGATCGAGGCCGAGCACCTCCAGCGGGTAGATCTCGTCCTGGACGACCTGGCGTGCCCAGTCCAGCTTCGCGGCGTACTCGGCGTCCGTGCTGAAGTCCCAGGCCATGGCCTCACCTTCGCCACCGGGCTTGGTGATGTCAACGAAATCGCTAACAAATGGAACTCGGCTCTGGTATTTCCAACAAGTGTCGGGCAGATTGAGACTGTGCTAACGATCGCTAAGGGAGCGCAATGACCATTTCACAGTACTTTATGCCCGATGTGTCGGACGATCTTGGCGATCTGTACGGGCAGGTCGTCGGTGCGTTCGAAGAGGTCGCCCTCATGACGACCAGCGATTCGATCCCGCTCAACGACGTGCTGCGCCTGGTAGGTCAGCGGCTTTGTGAGTTGCTCGGCGTCAACCGGTGCTCGGTCTACCTGCGCCGTGACGATGGCCGGTTCCAGGGCCAGGTCGGGTACTGCGTCGGCCGTCGCAACATCGACGCGGGCGTCAGCAAGCTCGTGTCGGGCGTCGACGACGACCTCTTCACCGCCGAGATCATCGCCACCACGTCGCCGGTCGTCGTGCGCGACGCCTCCCACGACCCGCGCACCATCCAGCGGACCATGCGTCAATGGGGAGTCCGCGACATGGTGGGCGTTCCCCTCGTCGTCGACGGCGAGGTGATCGGCATCATCTATGTCGACAATCAGGGCGAACCGCACGACTACACCCAGCGTGACATCAAACTGGCCCAGGCCTTCGCCGGGCTCAGCGCGCTGGCCGTCCGGCAGGCCTGGCTGTACAAGAAGCTCGGTGAGCGGGCGAAGATCATCGACCACCAGCGGCGGGTGCTCGGCGAGAGCGCGCTCGTCCACGGCCGGGTCACCCGGGCAGTGCTCGACGGCGCTGACATCGACGCGATACTGCACCTGATCGTCGAGCTGCTGGGCAAGCCTGTAGTCCTCTACAACCCCAAGTTGCAGGTGGTGTCCTGGGGAGCGCCGGATGCGGCCGACGGCGCCCGCTGCCCCGGGCTGACCGCCACCCAACTCAACCTTCCGTGGGTGCGCAACACCATCGCCGAACTGCACAACGGCAGCCCGAGCATCATGTTGCGCGCGACCCCGGAGACCCGGTGCCGCCGCCTGCTGGTGCGGATGGTCGTCGACCGGCAGTGCGTTGGCTACCTGGAACTCTGCGAGCTCGGCCGCTCGTTCAGCCAGGTGGACAGCAAAGCCCTCGAGCAGGCGTCCATGGCGGTGGCGCTGAAGCTGCTGACGGTCCAGCGGAACAAGGAGATCCACCGGCAGGAGCGTGAGGAGTACCTCGCCGACATCCTTTACGGCCGGCGCGATCTGGATTCCCTGACGCGGCGGGCTGAATCCTTCGGATTCGACGTCAGCAAGCGGCACGTCGTGATCAGGCTGCAGTACGCCCTCGAACGCGACGACGACAGTTCGACCGGCCAGAAGCGGCGGACCGCTGTCACCTCAATGATCAACGATCAGCTGGCAGAGCTTGGCCGCGTGGTGGCGTGCACCAGTGTCCCCGGTGCCGATCTGGCGCTGATCGAGGTCGACCCGTCCGAGACCGGGTTGACCACCGGTCCCGTTGGCCTCGCGCTGCAGGCGGTTTTTCCCACCCTGGTCACCAAGGTCGGAGCGCGCTTCGCGGTGGTATCAGACCCGTGCCGGTCCCTGGGCGAGCTGCCGTCCACCGCGGAGAAGGTTCGCGAGGTGGCAGGCTTGCTGCGCGAGACCACCGATCAGCCGCGGATCTCTTTCACCCGCGAGCTCGAGCTGCTGCGGCTGGTGACCCGCCGCGAGGGCGTGCACGGCGCGCGGCGGCATGCCGAGGACATGCTGCGGCCGCTGGTCGAGCACGACAGCGCGACCGGTGGCGCGCTGGTCGAGACGTTGAAGGCCTTCATTGCGTGCCAGGCGCAGATCAGGGCGACATCGACGATTCTCGGCGTCCATGAGAACACCGTCCGGTACCGGCTCAATCGCATCCGCGAGGTGTCCTCGATCGAACCCGAGCGGCTCGACGCACTCCTGAGCGTCTCGATGGCGATGCAGGTGCAGAGCCTGTTCGAACCTGCCGGAACCGGCTGACTCGGTTGTCGCTGTCGAGTCCGACAACAGCAGGCCCGCGGGCCGGTACGCACCGTCGGTCCGCGTGGTTTGGTGGCACGATGCAGCCGCGAGCGAGCGCCGTGTCGGACCGGTTTTCGCTGTCCGGCAAGGTAGTTGTCCTCACCGGAGGCAGCCGGGGCCTCGGCCGGGCGATGAGCCTGGCGCTGGCCGAGGCCGGAGCGTCGGTGGTGGTGGCCAGCCGCACGTTGGCGGCATGTCGTTCGGTGGCCGAGGAGATTACCGCCGCCGGTGGCCAGGCACTTGCCCACGCCTGCCACGTCGGGCATTGGGACGAGCTCCAACCGCTGCTCGACTCGGCCTACGACCGGTTCGGACGCCTCGATGTGCTCGTCAACAACGCCGGCTCGTCGGTGCTGTACGACTCGCTCGCTACGGTCTCCGAAGACCTGTTCGACCGGACAGTCGCCTTGAACCTCAAGGGTCCGTTCCGGCTGGCCGTCCTTGCGGCGGAGCGGATGCGCGCCGAGCGCGGCGGCTCGATCATCAACATCTCCAGCCTCGGTGCCCACCGTCCCGAGGCGCGGGCGTTGCCGTACGCGGCCGCGAAGGCCGGCCTCGACGTCGTCACGGTCGCGCTGGCCCAGGAATACGGCCCGAGCGTGCGGGTGAACAGCATCCGGCCGGGCTCCTTCGCCACCGACGTCGCCCGGCACTGGGACGCGGTCACCACCGAGCGCTACGCATCAAGGGTCGCGCTGGGGCGGGTCGCCGAACCGGACGAGATCGTTGGCACCACGCTCTACCTGGCCAGCGACGCCTCCAGCTTCACCACCGGCGCCGTCATCACAGTCGACGGCGGCCCGCGGTGAAGCCAACCGTTGCCAGGACGGACTCCGGCGCGCCCGCAGCTGCCCAGTCCGATGGCCCGGTATCCCGCTGCCTGCCGGCGTCACTGGCGCGCTGGCTGGCCGAGTCCGTGCACGACGACGGGCCGTTCACGCTGAGCAGGCTGTCCGGCGGCAATTCCAACGAGACCTACCGCCTGGTCGGCCCGGCCGGCAGCTGGATCGTGCGGAGACCACCCGCCGCCAGCATCGCACGGGCCGCGCACAACTTGGCGCGCGAGCACCGAGTGCTGTCCGCCCTCGCCGATCAGCCGATTCCGGCCCCACGCTCGGTCGCGTTCACAGACGACCGGGCGGTGGCCGAGACGCCGGTGCTGGTCCTGCAAGACATGGCCGGTACGGCGTTGACCGACAGCTTCCCAAGCGAGTGGCCGGTGCGCGTCGGCGAGCGCACCGCGGTGGCTGCCACCGGCAGAGCCGCCGTCGAGGCGTTGGCAGCGCTGCACGCGGTTGACTGGCAGCAGGTCGGACTGCTCGGCTTCGGCCGGCCCGACGGGTACCTGGCGCGGCAGGTGCCCCGCTGGCGGTCGCAATACGCCACGAACCAGACGCGTGACCTTCCGCTGTTCGACCCGGTGGCCGACTGGCTCGACCGGCACCGGCCGCCGGACACCGAGCCGGCGCTGTTGCACGGCGACTACCACCTGGACAACTGCCTGTTCCTGCCACCGCAGGAGCAGTATCCGGCGATCCGGGTGAACGCGATCATCGACTGGGAACTGGCCACCATCGGCGATCCGCTGGTCGACCTCGGCCTGCTGCTGGCCTTCTGGGGTGATGACCGTCCGGTTCCGGTGGCGATGCCTCAGGTGCAGGCGCTGACCCGCGGCGCCGGGGCCCCGAGCCGGACGGAGCTCGCCGACCACTACGCGAAGCTGTCCGGTCGCTCGATCGAGCACCTGGACTGGTATCTGACCCTGGCGCTGTTCAAGCTGGCCGCCATCGTCGAGGGTGCCTATGCACGGTTTCGTGCCGGCGAACTCGACTCCGACTACGCCCGCGGCCTCGCCACTGACGTACCTCGACTGCTGGACGAAGCCGCCGGCTTCGCCGGTCTCTGACCCGGAGGGCTCATGACGTACCAGTTTCTCGACTACAGCGTGACCGACTCGATCGCCACGGTGATCCTCGATCGCCCTGACCGGCTCAACGCCTTCACCGAGGCGATGGGCGCCGAACTCATCCGGGTGATGGACGAGATCGACGCCGACGACGAGGTGCGGGCGGTGGTGTTCACCGGCCGGGGGCGGGCCTACTGCGCCGGCGCCGATCTGTCCGAGGGCACCGACATCTTCGAGGGCGACGAGTCCGGCGACTTCCGGATGGACCGCGATGCCGACTACGGCGGCATGATCGCGCGGCGGTTCTATGACAGCACCAAGCCGTTGATCGCGGCCATCAACGGCCCGGCAGTGGGAATCGGGATCTCATCCACGCTGCCGATGGATATCCGGCTGGCCTCGACGACGGCGCGCTTCGGCTTCGTCTTCACCCGGCGTGGCCTGGTGCCCGAGGCCTCGTCCAGCTGGTTCCTGCCGCGGTTGGTGGGGATCAGCCAGGCCCTGGAATGGGTTTATTCCGGGAGGGTATTCGAGGCCGACGAGGCGTTGCGGGCCGGGTTGGTCCGCAGCCTGCATGAACCGGACGAGCTGTTGCCGGCGGCGTACGCGCTCGCCCGCGAACTCACCAGCGCCAGCGCACCGGTCGCGGTGGCGATCGCGCGGCGAATGCTCTGGCAGATGCTGGCCGACGGTGGTCCCGAGCTGGCCCACGAGCTCGATTCCCGCGGGATCTTCTTCCTCGGCCGCAGCGCCGACTGCAAGGAAGGCGTGCATGCATTTCTCGACAAGCGGGCGCCGCACTTCCCGATGCGGGTCTCGACGGATCTGCCCGATTACGTGACCCGATGGCGCCAGGTTGGCGATGCACGGGCGCTGGTCGAGGACGCATAGCTTTTGGAGGTTCGGCTAACGGCACGGAATTCCACACCGCCTGTGGGCTTTGTGTCCCAGCACACTGCTAAGCGCCCACCCCCGACTCCGGGACGACATCAGCCCGGCCGAGTGCCGAGCCAGAGAAGAAAGAGATCTCATGAGCAACAGCAACTCCCCGACGGAGCACCGCTCGCTCGTCTCGGACGGCCTGAGTCGTCGCTCGTTTCTCAACCTGATGGGTGTCGCCGGTGGCGCGACCGCATTCACCGGTCTCCTGACCGCCTGCGGTTCTGCCGAGGGCAGCGGGTCCAGCGCTGGCGGCAGCGCCTCCGGCGGCGGTCAATTCCTGCTGGGTGAGGCGCACGCAACGACCGGCCCGGCGGCCTCCACCTACCGCAACTACTTCATCCCGGCCAACATCGCCGTGCAGGAGCTGAACGCCTCGGGTGGCATCGGCGGGTCGACGATCAAGGAGCTGCTCAAGGACGACCAGGCCGACCCGTCCAAGGAGCCCGGCGTGTTCCGGCAGTTCGCTCAGGAGAAGGTCAACTTCGTGATCGGGCCGAACACCTCGACAACCTGTCTGGCCGCGGTGCCACTGGCAACCGCGTCGAAGATCGTCAACCTGAACGTGTCGACCTCGGACAAGCTCAACGATGTCAAGAGCTACCCGTACACCTTCCTGATCGGGCCGACCAACACCCCGGCGATGAATGCCATCGTCGACTTCGCGGTGAAGCAGGGTTGGAAGAAGATCGCGCTGCTGCACTCCAGCGACGCCTTCGGCCAGCAGTCCGTCGCCCCGATCAAGGCCCGTGCGGCCAAGGCCGGCGCCGAGCTGGTCATCGAGGTCGAGCACCCCGTCGACGCCACCGAGATGACGCCCTACGTCAGCAAGGTGCAGGCGGCCAAGCCGGATGTGGTGATCTGCATCCAGGCGATCGTCGCCACGTCCACCTCGATGTTCAACGCCTTCAAGAACCTCAACTTCGACGTCCCGAAGATCGGCACCACCAGCATCAGCTCGGAGGTTCTGCGCAAGGCCGTGCCGGCCTCGGTCTACGCGAACACCTACTCCGTGTATCTGAAGAGCTTCAGTTACACCGCATCCGAGCCGGTGTCGCAGAAGAACCTCGACTACGTCACCAAGCTCACCGCGCAAGTCGGAAACTTCGGCGGCCTGACGACGGCCGGGCTCGTCTACGGCCCGTACGATTTCATTCATATGCTGAAGCTCGCGGTGGACAAGGCCGGCGGCAAAGACCCGGTCAAGGTCGTACAGGCCCTGGAGCAGCTAGACCCGTACGACGGGGTTGCCGGAACGATCAAGTTCACCCCAGACTCGCACAACGGCTTGGCCGACGACGCCCTGGTGATCTGCAAGGCGGCCTCCGGCGGTGACGCCACCAAGTCGCTGAGCGGGTTCCTGCTCGAGCGCGCGTAACCGAGACCGGCGAGAATCGATACCCAAGGACCTTCACGGAGTGGAGTAGCTGAGATGAATTCGGTGCCCATCACGACCTACGCCGGCGACGGGAGCTACCAGTCGTTCAACGTGCTGCCCGGCGACTGGTTGCGGCTGGCCACCCGTCGTGCCGCTGACAACACCGCATTCATCCTGGGTGACGGGTCGAAGCTGACCTACGCGCAGGTCAACCGCCGCGTCAACCAGCTCGTTGATGTGATGCGCGAATTCGGGGTCGAACGCGGAACCCGGGTCGCCACCATGGCCACCGATGGTCAGCGCCATGTTGAGGTGCTGCTGGCCACCCTGAAGCTCGGCGCCACCTTCATGCCGCTGAACTTCCGGCTGAGCAGGCGCGAGGCGGACGTGCTCCTCGAGCGGGGGGAGCCGAGCGTGATGTTCCACTCCGGTCGCTACACCGAGCTGCTCACAGGCGTGCAGAACGAGCACCCGTCCATCAAGCACCTGATCTGCCTCGACGAGGCAACCGGAGAGGCGGCGTTCTACGAGGACGTCCTGGTCGGCCGGTCCGAGGCCGAACCCCCCGCGGGTCAGGCCGACGCTGAGGATACTGCTGTGCTGGCCTTTACCAGCGGCACCACAGGGCTTCCCAAGGGAGTGCAGACTTCGTACCGCATGACACACGGGATCTGCGTCGTGCAGATGCTCGAGACCGAGATGCGGCGCGACGATGTCTACCTGACCTCGTCGCCGCTGTTCCACTCGGCCGGGTACTTCCAGACCCTGATGTGCATCTACCTCGGGGCGCCGGTGCTGCTGCTGCCGCAGTTCGATCCGGTCGAGGTGCAGTCGTGGCTGTCCCGGCCGGATGGGCCGACCTCGGTGTTCCTGGTGCCGACCATGCTGCAGACCGTCATGAACATTCCCGGCGCGCGGCAAGCGTCCTACGACCAACTGCGGATCATCACCTACGGGGCCTCGCCGATGCCGCCGGCCCTGCTGCGCGAGGCGATCGACCTGTTCGGCTGCGACTTCGCCAACAGCTTCGGCGCCGGCACCGAGAACGGCTCGGCGACATTCCTGACGCCGGCCGATCACCGCCGCGCCGCAGCGGGGGAGGCGCACCTACTCGGCTCGGTGGGCCGCCCGGCGATCGGGGTCGAGCTGCGGATCTGCGACGCCGAGCTCAACGACGTTGCGGTTGGCACCGTCGGTGAGATCGTCACCCGCAACAACACCACGATGTCGGGGTACCTCGACCTGCCTGAGCGGAGCGCGCAGTCGCTGCCCGGCGACGGCTGGTTCCGGGCCGGCGATCTGGGCTACCTCGACGACGAGGGGTTCCTGTGGCTCAACGGGCGCTCGAACGACATGATCATCCGGGGTGGCGAGAACGTCTATCCCCTCGAGATCGAGCATGTGATGGCCGAGCACCCTGCGGTGTCCGAGGTGGCGGTGGTCGGTGTGGCGGACCCCGTCTGGGGTGAGGCCGTACGGGCGTGGGTGGTGCTGCGTGGTGATGAGCCGATCACGCCGGCTGAGCTCCACACCTACTGCAGCGCGCACCTCGGCCGGTACAAGGTGCCCACCGAGTACTGGTTCGTCAGTGAATTGCCCAAGAATGCCAGCGGAAAGGTGCTCAAGCGTGAGCTGATCACCTGGACGCCTGAGAGCGCGTCCGCCGACGGTGGCACGCTATGAGGGGTATCCGATCCTGATGGACGCCATCTTCTTCATGCTCGTCTACGGCGGCCTGTACGGCATCGTGGGCATGAGCTTCAACGTGATGTTCCAGCCGACGAACATCTTCAACTTCGCGCAGGGCTCGGTGGTGGTGATCGGCGCCCTGCTGGCCTCGACCTTGCTTGCCGCCAATCTGCCGTGGCTGGTCGCTTTGATCGGTGGCGTGTTGGCCGGTGGCGTGCTGGCGATCGTGATCGACTTCGTGGCGATCAAGCCGGTACTCAAACGAGATTCGTCCTCGCATAGCTGGCTGATCACCACGCTGGCCGTCTCGCTCATCCTGGACGACCTGATGGGCAAGGTCTGGGGAGGGGAGGCCCGGATCGTCCGCTACCCCTGGCCGTTCGACGCGCACTTCGTGGTGCGGGTGGGCGATGCCGGGCTGTCCAGCTACAGCTTCGTCTTGATCCTGGTGCCGTTCGTCGTGTTAGCCGGACTGACGGCGCTGTACCGCACCCGGTCGGGCCGGGCGGTGCGGGCAATCGCCGAGGAACGTCCCGGCGCCCTGTTGCGCGGAATCGACCCGGTGGCTCTCACCCGGTCGTCGTGGTTCATCGGCGGCCTGATCGGTGCCCTGGCCGGCATCCTGGCCGCGCCGATCATGTTCGCGTCGGTGACCCTCGGCCCGACCCTGCTCGTGAAGGGCTTCATGACGGTGGCGATCGGCGGCGTCGGCAACAACAAGGGCGCGCTGGTCGGTGGCTACTTGATTGCGTTGGCCGAAGGCCTGATGGCCGCTCGGGTCTCACCGGACCTGTCGAGCATCGGCACCTTCGCAGTCCTGCTCGTCGTGCTGCTGGTCCGCCCGCGAGGCATCTTCGCCGAACGGGAGGTCTCCCGTGTCTGACCTGGCGGGCCGATTCGGCCGGTCTTCGCGGACGCGGGCGGCTACCGGCTCCTCGGGATCCCCGCGGTTGCGCGACTCGTTCGGCAGCACGTGGTTCTGGTGGCTGGTCCTGGCTGTTGCGGTGCTGTACCCGATGATCAGCAACACCACGTACATCTTCTTCGTCGCCGGCGGTGTGGGTATCTACAGCATCGTCGGGATCGGCATGAATCTGCTATACGGCCTGGGCGGGCAGGTATCACTCGGCCAGGGGGCGATCGTGGCGGTCGGGGCGTACGTCGCCGGTGGCCTGATCGTGCACCGCGGCTGGGGGATGTGGCCGGCGTTGATCGTCGGGCTGCTGGCCGGCGCGGTGACCGGCATCGTGATGGGGCTGCCATCGCTGCGTCTGTCCACCTGGTACTTCGCGCTGACCACGCTGGCCTTCGGCGGGGTGGTGGTCGGACTGGTGAATCACTTCCGCGGTCTCACCGGCGGCGCGGACGGCCTGGTCGGGATCGTCGTCCCGATGAGCTCGAAGCAGTTGTTCTATCTTGTGGTGGCGATCAACGCCGTCGGGCTGGTGCTCTACCGGACGTTCGCCCAGTCCCGGCTGGGGCGCGGGTTGATCGCCATCAAGGAAGGCGGCGAGGCGGGGACGGTGTCGGGGGTTCGTGCCACCTACATCAAGCTGATCGCGTTCGGTATCAGCGGCGCGTATGCCGGGGTGGGTGGAGCGCTGTTCGCGTTCGAGCAACAGGTCATCTCGCCCGACCAGTTCACCACGTACTTCTCGATCTTCTTCATCGTCATCATCGTGGCCGGCGGCCTGGGACGCTGGCTGGGGCCGGTCATCGGCGCGCTGGCATTCTTCGCCATCCCGGAGTTCCTGACCTCGCTGGCCGAATGGCGGATGGTCATCTACGGCGTCGCGCTGCTCGCCTTCATGGCATTCGCACCCGAAGGCATTATGGGCGCAGTGGAAACCGCATGGCGGCGGGTCCGCCGCCGGTCATCCGCCGCCGAACCCGCGGCGCGTGCCGACCTCGCGCTCGACCCCGAGGCGGTCGTCTCGGATTCGGCCGCGAGGATCGCCGCGCTGCTCAAACGCCGTGCAGCCCCGGACGGCAACCCGTCCTCGGGTGCGCTGGTCGTCGACGGCGTCGCCGTGGCGTTCGGTGGCGTCAAGGCCCTGCAGGGTGTGTCCCTTCAGCTCGAGCCGGGCCGGGTGTATGGGCTGGTCGGTCCGAACGGGTCGGGTAAGACCACCCTGCTGAACGTGATCACAGGCATCTACGTCCCGTCCTCGGGGACGGTCAGCCTGGACGAGACGACGCTGACCGGCATCGCGCCGGCAAAGCTCGCCAAGCTCGGGATCGGCCGGACCTTCCAAACACCGCGGTTACTCAAGGACCTCTCGGCCTGGGAGAACGTGATGCTCGGGTCCTACAGCGGCGAGAAGGCCACTGCGGCCGAGGTCCTGGCCCGGCTGCCCCGCAACCGGCGCGAGAGCAAGGTGCTCGGGCAGCGGGCGAACGACCTGCTCGAAGCGCTCGGGTTGGCCGACCGCGCCGGCGCCCGCGCCGGTGACCTGCCGCACGGACACCAGCGGATGATCGAGATCGCCCGTGCCTTGATGGTGGAACCCCGACTGCTGCTGCTGGACGAACCGGCGGCCGGGCTGTCCGCCGACGAGCTCGAGGTGCTGGACCGGCTGGTCCGCAACCTCGGTGGCGGCGGGGTCACAGTGCTCGTCGTCGAGCACCACATCGGCTGGGTGCGCGAGGTCTGCACGCACGTGACTGTGCTGGACCAGGGCACCGTGGTCACGTCGGGCGATCCTGAGGCGGTCTTCTCCGACCGGCGGGTCCGCGAGACCTACCTGGGGGTGTCGGCGTGAGCAGCCTGGTCGAGACGGCCGGCGACGTCGCCGCGCCACCCGAAGCGGTTCTGCAGGTGGACGGGGTGGACGCCGGGTACGGGTCGGTCCCGGTGCTACGCGACGTCAGCATCACCGTCCGGCGCGGTGAGACGGTCGCCCTGCTCGGCAGCAACGGCGCGGGCAAGTCGACCCTGTTGCGGGCGATCTCGGGGCTGATCCCGGTGTTCGCCGGCAGCATCACCTTCGAAGGGCGTCCGCTGCAGGGCGTGCCGCCGCAGAAGATCGCGCGGCGTGGGCTGGCGCATGTGCCCGAAGGTCGACGGTTGTTCGGCAAGCAGACCGTGCAGGACAACCTCGTGCTCGGCATGTACGGCACCAAGCTGTCGCGCGCCGAGGAGCAGGAGCGGATCGGGCGGGCGCTGGACATCTTCCCCGCGCTGAAGACGCGGCTGGCCGACTATGCCGGTCTGTTGTCCGGCGGCCAGCAGCAGATGTTGGCGATCGCGCTGGCCCTGGTCCGGCGCCCCGACCTGCTCATGCTGGACGAGCCGTCGCTGGGGTTGGCCCCGGTGATCATCGACGAGGTATTCGCCGCGCTGGCCCAGGTGAGCCGCGAGGGTGGCACCGTCCTGCTGGTCGAGCAGCTTGCCGAGCGGGCACTGCGGCTGGCCGACCGCGGGTACGTAATCGCCCACGGGCGGATCGCGGCGTCAGGGTCCGCCGCCGATTTGCTGTCCAGCACCGACCTCGCGCTGGCGTATCTGGGGGGGACGGGCTGAGCCGGTCGGAGGATTCTCCAACCCCCGCGGTCGCGGCCCTTACTTGGCATAGCGTGGCAGGTGATGATGAGACCGACCCCCTACACCGCAGAAGGGTGAAACCGTGCTCACTGGTGAACAGTACGTAGCCTCGCTGGACGACGACCGCCGGACCTACATCGACGGCCGCCAGATCAAGGACCTGGTCACCGACCCGACCACCCGGATCGCGGTGGAACTGGTGGCCCAGGGCTACGACAAGTTCCACTCTTCCGAGCCAGGCGCCCGCAACCCGCTGCTGACGCCTCCGAAGTCGGTCGAGGCGCTGCGCGACATCGTCGGGCTGCTGCGTGGGGTCGACATGCTCGCCCACACCACGTTCACCTCCGTGATGACCCTGCTGACGGTGCTTCCGCAGCTGGATGCGACGTATCCCGAACTCGCGGAACGGGTCCGCACGCACCTCAACTTCGTGGCCGATAACGACCTGCGCGTCACCGAGGCCATCACCGACGCAAAGGGCCACCGGGCGCTGCCGCCCGGCCAGCAGGCCGATCAGGACGCCTACGTCCGGGTCGTCGAGCGCCGGCCGGACGGGGTCGTCATCCGTGGCGCGAAGCTGCACATCACCGGTGCATCCCTTGCCCACGAGTTGTTCGTCATGCCTACGAAGAAGATGAGCGCCGGCGAGGAGGACTACGCCATCGCGTGCGCCGTGCCGGCCGACGCGCCCGGCGTGTCGACCATCAACACCACCTACGCCTTCCGCGGCGAGGACGACCGCCACTACCCGATGTCGCGCAAGCGCCAGATGCCGGACTGCTTCGTCATCTTCGACGACGTGTTCGTGCCCAACGAGCGGATCTTCCTCGACGGGCAAACGGAATTCTCGGCGATCTTCGCGCACTCCCTCGGCCTGTGGGAGCGCCTTGGCGGCGTTGGCGAGATGGCCCACGACGCCGACATGCTGGTCGGCCTGGCGCAGCTGATCGCCGAGGCCAACGGGCTCAGCAGAGTGGCGCACGTCAAGGAGAAGATCAGCGAGCTGGTCATCTACGCCACGCTCATCCGCGCCGGGCTCGAGGCCGCGCTGGCCAACGCACACAGCACCGCTGACGGCTTCGTCTACCCGGACGAGCTGTACACCAACGCCGCGAAGTACCACGGTGCGGCGGAGTTCAACGTGATGGCACGGCACCTGATCGACATCGCCGGTGGTTCGGTGCTGACCGCACCCACGATCGGCGACCTCGAGGTGCCCGAGCTGGAGAACCACATCCGCCAGTACATGACCGGCAACCCGGAGGTCTCCGGTGAGGACCGGCTGCGTTTGATGCACGCCATCCGCGACATGGTCGCCGACGCCTTCGGTGGTTGGCATTACGTCACCAACGTGCAGTCCGGCGGCGGCTTGTATGCCCAGCGGATCGTTACCCGCAAGCACTATCCGATGGCCGAGGCAGTCGAGATGGCCCGGGAGGCAGCCGGCCTCGGCCCGCGGGAGTAGCCGCCATGAACGTGTTGGATCGGCCACGACTCACCGGCGAGCAGATCGAGATCGGGCGCACGATCACGGAGTTCCTCGCCGAGTACAGCAGCGAGCCGGCGGTACGGGCGTTGATGGCGACCGAGGCCGGTTTCGACCCCGCCGTGTGGAGTCGCCTGGCCGACCTCGGAATCCCTGGCCTGGCTGTGCCGGAGTGCTACGGCGGCCTCGGGCTGGGGTTGACCGAACTCAGCCTGGTCATGCAGGCCGCCGGCGAGGTCCTGCTATGCGCGCCGTTGCTGTCCTCCGCCGTGCTCGCGGCGACCGTGCTGCTCCAGGTGGGCGACGAAAGCGCGCGCGCTGAGCTGTTACCCGGCATCGCTGACGGGACCAGCAGGCTGGCTGTGGCTGCGCCGACCACGCCAGGTACCGCGGTCGAGATCACTGCGGACGCGTACGCGGGCGGGTGGTCACTGTCCGGCCGAGCTCGTCAGGTGATCGACGGCGCCACCGCGACCGGGCTGCTGGTGGCTGCGCGGAGTACGTCCGGGCTGGGTTTCTTCGCCGTCGACCCGGACGCTGCCGGCCTCAGCCGGCGGTCGCTGACTACGCTCGATCCGACCCGCAAGCTCGCCCTGATCGAGTTCCGCGAGGTGGCGGCACGGCCGGTGAGTGGACCCGACCCGGTCGCCGGTTGGACGCGCTGCCTCGACGTGGCCCGCTCGATGCTGGCTGCCGAGCAGGTCGGCGGTGCCGAGCGGTGCCTGCGCACCGCGGTGCAGTACGCCAAGGATCGCGTCCAGTTCGGCCGCCCGATCGGGTCTTTCCAGGCGATCAAACACACCTGCGCGAACATGTTGATCACCCTCGAAAGTGCGCGGGCGAGCATGGTCGAGGCGGTCCGGGTGGTCGATTCGCCGGACCGCCAGGACCGCGATCTCGCAGCGGCCGCGAGCCTTGCCGCGCTGGTCTGCTCCGATGCCTACTTCTCGATCGCCTCCGATGCGCTGCACGTGCACGGCGGGATCGGCTTCACCTGGGAGCACAGCAGCCACCTGTATTTCCGGCGGGCCAAGAGCACCCAGCTGCTCCTGGGCGGCGCCGACCAAATGCGGGAGCGACTGCTGACGATGGCCGCCTTGGCGGAGACACCTGGTGTGGCAGCGTCCGCGGGCAGTGCGGCATGAGTGGCGTGGCACCAGACGAGCTGGCCGAGTTCACCCAACGGGCGCGGCAGTTTCTCGACGCCAACGCCAAGCGGCTGGTCACGGAGTTCGCTGCCTGGGGCCAGGGCCCAGACCGGATTCCCCTGTTGGAACATGCCGATCCCGAGATCGAGAAGCAGGAACTCACCGAGTCGCGGCAATGGCGGCAGCGGGTGTTCGACAGTGGCTTCGGCTGGCTCGGTGGTCCGGTGACCTACGGGGGCGCCGGGTTGTCGCCGGTGCTTGACGAGGTCTACCGGGTGCTCGAGACCGAATACGACGTTCCCGGCCGTGCGTTCTTCGGCATCGCGCGCAACATGCTGGCCCCGGCGATCCTCGACCACGGCAGCGAATCGTTGAAGCGGAAGTACCTCAGGCCGTTGTTTCGCGGTGACTTGGTCGCCTGCCAGCTGTTCAGCGAGCCGGGCGCCGGATCGGATCTGGCCGGCGCGCGGACCACCGCCCGGCGGGAGGGTGACGGTTGGCTGGTCAATGGACAGAAGGTCTGGACGTCCTACGCACACGTCGCCCAGGTGGGTGAGCTGCTGGCTCGTACCGATGCGTCTGCGCCGAAGCATCACGGCCTCACGATGTTCGTGCTCGACATGGACCAGCCGGGCATCGACGTCCGCCCGCTGCGCCAGATGACCGGCGGCGCACATTTCAACGAGGTGTTCCTCGACAACGTCTATGTCCCGGACGAGAATCGGATCGGCGAGCCCGGCATCGGGTGGCAGGTCGCGCGCACTACTCTCACCTCCGAGCGAGGTTCGGTCGGGTCGGGGGAATCGACCCTGAGTGCCCCGCTGATCCAGCGGCTCGACGGCCTGATCAGCTATCTCGGCAAGCAGGACGATCCGAGTGCCAGGCGGGCGTTGGCGGAGGTGCTCGTGGCCGACCGCACGATGCGGCTGCTGAACGAGCAGTCCGAACTGCGGGACCACCCCGGGCCGCTCGGCTCGGTCGCCAAGCTGCTGTTCTCGCGCCAGCTCGAGCGGGTGGCCAACACCGCCGCGGAGTTGTTGGGCGATGAGTTCTTGGCTGATTCCGGCGAGTGGGGCACGTTCGCGTGGACCGACTTTCTGTTGTCGGCACCTGGACTTCGCTTCGCGGGCGGCACCGACGAGATCATGTTGAACATCCTGGCCGAGGGTGTGCTCGGCCTGCCCCGCGAACCTCGAGGAGACACCCGATGACCGCGTCCATCCCAGCACTCAGGCCGCTTGCCGGGCGAACCGTCCTCGTCACCGGCGGAAACCGTGGTATTGGGCTGGGTCTGGCCGAGGGCTGTGCCCGGGCCGGTGCGGATGTCGTGATCTGGGGACGCGAACAGGGCGCCAGCGACGCGGCAGCGCAATCGCTCTCCGGTCATGGTGGAAAGGTCTACGTGCAGCGGTGTGACGTCTCCGATGAGGACGATGTCATCGCTGCCTTCGGGCGGACGGTGTCCGAGGCGGGTGCTGTGCATGCCGTGTTCGCCAATGCCGGTACGTCTTCGGCGTTCACACCTTTTCACGAACAGACGAATGCAGAATGGCGCAGGGTGATGGGAGTCAACCTCGACGGTGTCGTGTTCACGCTGAGGTCGGCCATTGCGCACATGCTTGAGCACGGCGAGGGCGGCTCGGTCGTTGGGGTGGCCTCGATGGCCGCCCGGATCGGAATGCGAAACTACTCGCCGTACAGCGCCAGCAAAGGCGCCGTGGTGGCTCTGATGCAAACCATCGCGGTGGAGTACGCGCGTAGGGGTATTCGCGCCAACGCTCTGCTGCCGGGTTGGGTAGCCACCGACATGACCGGCGAGGCACACCCGCGGCTGGTCGAGCAGATCACCAAGCGGACGCCGGTGGCTCGTTTCGGCACGCCGGATGATTTCGGCGCGGCAGCGGCCTTCCTCGCCGATCCGGCGAACATCTTCCACACCGGCGACTCGCTGCTCATCGACGGCGGCTATCTGAAGGTCTGAGCAGCATGGCGACACCCGCTGTTCGGTAACGGATCAACACTCGCTCTGCGGTGGACTAGGAGAAGTCCACAACGCTGGCGTTTACCTCTTGCTTTCCAGGCGTTAACACTGTTGACCCGATCGTCGGTCACTCATAACCTAAGCCGATAGAGCGAGCGCTAAGTAAGGCGCTCGCCCAGGTTTCTCACTCCCTCGTCCCAGGCTCGAGATGGAAGAGAGCTCGATGAAGACCCTTCTGCGCATGCCGGGTTCGGCAGGCGCCGTGCTGCCGTCCGGACCCGCCGAACTCGAATGCCGAGAGTTGGTAAAGACCTTCGGCGGCGTACGCGCGCTGCGCGGAGTCGACCTCGTGATCAAGCCGGGCAAGACGCTGGCGATCATCGGTCCGAACGGCGCGGGAAAGTCCTCCTTGATCAACGTCCTCACCGGCCTGTACGGCCCGACCAGCGGGAAGGTCATGCTCAACGGCGAGGACATCAGCGGTAAGAACCTGGCCGCCCGCACCCGGCTCGGGGTGATGCGCACCTTCCAGGGGACGCGAATCTTCTCGACGTTGCGGGTCGGCGACGCGCTCGCCCTCGGTGCCGAGGCGCCCCGTGCCCTCAACCAACAGACCTCGGTCGATGACCTGGCCAAGTCCTTCGGCCTGGTGGCCTACCTCGACACCGTGATCGCCGAGCTGCCCTACGGCATCCAGAAGGTGCTCAACCTGGCGCTGGTGTCGGCCAGCCGCCCTCGGGTCCTGCTGCTGGACGAGCCGTTCGCCGGTGTGCACGCCGAGGACGTCGAACGGTTGTCGGTCGTCATCGAACGATTCCGCGCCGACGGGGTCGCCGTTGCCGTGGTGGAGCACAACATCGAGGCACTGCTGCGAATCGCCGACAGCGTTGTGGTGCTCGATTCCGGGGCGCTGCTGTTCACCGGCGGCCCGGACGAGGCGCGGACCAGCCCGGCGGTGCGCGAGGCCTACCTTGGTGCGCACGCCGGCCTGGTCGGGGAGAAGCCGGCATGAGCTTCTTCGAGGTGTCCGGCCTGACGGCCGGCTACGGCGTGGCCGAGGTGCTGCACGGCATCGACCTGCATGTCGAACGTCGCGAGGCCGTCGCGGTTCTCGGGCCCAACGGAGCCGGCAAGTCCACCCTGCTCAACGTACTGTCCGGCATCGTCAAGGCCCGCGCCGGCACGTGGACGCTGGACGGGCGTAGCCTGCGTGGCCTGCCGCCGCACGAGATCGTCCGCTCCCGACTGGTACAGGTGCCCGAAGGCCGTCAGGTCTTTCCGGAGATGAGCGTGAAGGACAATCTGCAGCTCGGCGCGTTCAGCCGGCCGGACCGCAATGGTGAGCGGTTGGCCCGGGTGCTCGACATCTTCCCGAGGCTGGCCGAGCGGATCAAGCAGGAGGCCCAGACGCTGTCCGGTGGCGAGCAGCAGATGCTGGCCATCGGGCGCGGCCTGATGGCCGACCCCGAACTGCTCGTCCTCGACGAGCCGACCCTCGGACTCGCTCCGATCCTGGTCGACGAGGTGCTGGCACGGCTGCGCGACGCCCGGGATGCCTTCGGATTGTCGATCCTGGTGGTCGAACAGAACGCCTACCTGGCCGCGGGTCTGTGTGACCGCTACTACCTGCTCATCGGTGGACTGATCGTCCAGGACGGCGATTCGCTGCCCACGGACACCGCCGAGCTCATGGCTGCATACACCGGTTCCACCGTGGATCCGGTGCACAGAACAGGAGAGTTGAGATGAACCCAGCTCGACTGCGGTCCGGCCGCGGCGTTCTCGCCGTGTCCGCGATCGCCGCGGTGTCACTCGTCGCCGGATGCAGCTCGTCCGGCTCCGGGTCGTCCGGCGGTGGGGGAAACACCGTCAAGATCGGCCATCTTGCCGAGCTCACCGGCGCCGGCTCCTCGGTCGGCATCCCGCAGGCCAACGCCATCGAACTCGCGGTGGACCAGATCAACGCAGCCGGCGGCTTCGACGTCGGCGGCAAGAAGTACTCCATCAAGCTAGACACCCAGGACGACAAGTCCGACCCGACCGCCGGCGTGACCGCTGTGCAGAAGATCCGGACCGGTGGCTCGAAGTACCTGGTCGGCACGGTGTCCTCCGCCGTGCTGGGCGCGTACCTGCCCATCATCAAAACAGACCAGAACTTCATCACGGTGCTGGCCGGTGCGGCTGCAGTCGGCGTCACCGGCAACATCTCGGTCTACCGCCCACGCGTGACGTTGACCCAGTACACCAACGCCACCCTGAGCTACATCAAGACGAACAGCATCACGAACATCGCGATGATGACCGACTCCCAGCACGCCGGCTACGTCGCCGAGACGCCGACATTCAAAGCCGGTCTGCAGAGCCTGGGCGTGAAGGTCGACTCCGCGGGGAGCTGGAAGCTCGGTGACACCGACTTCTCCGCCCAGCTCACCACGGCGATCAAGGGCAATCCGCAGGCGCTCAACCTGCGGGGTTTCCCGGCCGACATCGCACGCATCATCAAGCAGGCCCGCGAGCTCGGCTACAAGGGCCTGATCATCGCCAACACCGGCTTGTCGAAGAAGGAGATCACCGACGCCCAGGCCGGTAACGCTATGACGAACGTCGTCGACATCGTCGCGCCGACGACGGCCGATCTACTCACCAGCACCGCCTACGGCGCAGCCGCCAAGACGTTCAACGAGGCCTACAAGGCCAAGTACAACGCTCCGCCCGGCTTCACCTCGGCCAGCGCCTACTCCAGTGTCAACATCCTCGTTGCCGCATTCGAGAAGGCCGGCACGGTGACCGACGTGGCCAAGGTCCGTGACGCCCTCGACCAGCTCAAGCCTTCGGACGTGCAGGGCCTGGTCGACTCGGTGCAGCCGAGCTCGTCCGGCCTGATCTTCACCAACCACCAGGCGCAGTACCAGATGGTGGTGCGCACCTACGACCCCTCCACCGGCGACTTCGCTGCCAAGAGCTTCATCACGGGCACCTGAACATCGGCGGGGGTGTCGCCGGATGTTTGCGGTACTCCCGCCGATACCCCCGCTGCGGCGACAAAGCGGGGTTCGACGTCGGGAAAGGAGGAACGATGCAGGAATTGGTCAACGGGATCATCCAGGGGTCGGTGTTCGCTTTGGCGGCGGTCGGGCTATCGCTGATCTTCGGCGTGGTGCGGGTGCCGCACTTCGCGCACGGTGAGTCGGTGATGGTCGGCGGGATGGTGGCCCTCGTTGCCGTGGCAGATCATGGCCTGCCGCTGCTGGTCGGGATCGGACTGGGAATCGTCGCCGCGGTGTTGCTCGGCGTCGCCGTGCAGCTGCTGCTGTTCTACCCGCTGCGCAACCGGGACGAGACTAACCTGTTGATCTGCGCGCTGGCCCTGGTGCTGATTATTCCGGCCGTCGCGTACAAGATCTGGGGTGAGTCGCCCCGGATCATCCCCAACGCTCCGGACGGGGTGATCACGCTCTTCGGTGCCCGTGCCACCACCATGAAGCTCGTTATCGTCGTCGTGACCCTGGTCGCGACGGCCGCGCTGGTTGCCTACGTCGCCCGAACGCGTTCGGGCCGTGCGATGAAGGCCATGGCGCTGAACTCCTACGCGGCGCAATTGATGGGCATCCCGACCCGCCGCTATGCCACCCTGGCCTTCGCGATCGGCTCGGCGCTGGCCGGCCTCGGCGGGGCGCTACTGGGCACCATCCAGCCAGTTCAAGTCGACATGGGTGCCACGCTGGTGCTCAAGTCGTTCATCATCATCATTTTCGCCGGCCTCGGCTCTATCTGGGGCGCTTGGGCGGGCGGGCTGATCCTCGGGCTGGTGGAGTCTTACGGCGCCAGCTACCTGTCGTCGTCCTATGTGAGCACCTACTCATTTCTCTTTCTGCTGGTCGTGCTGCTGGTCCGCCCGCAGGGGCTGTTCTCGTTGGCGAAAACCCGTGACTAGCGCGCGGCCGACGGGCGCGGGGCTGCTGCGCCTGACGCCCTGGGTGATCGTGATCGCGATCGGCGTGGGTGTGTCCACCGGTAACGCCTATCTGCTCACGGTCGGCATCGTCACCATCATCTGGGCGATCCTGGCAACCGGGCTCAACTTGCTGATGGGCTACACCGGCTTGATTCATCTCGGTCTGGGTGCGTTCTACGCTCTGGGTGCGTACGGGACGGCGATCCTCACCGTCAACCACGGCTGGCCGATCTGGTCGATGTTGGTGGTCATGCCGGTGCTCGGCTTCGTGGCCGCGGTCCTGGTCGGGCCGCCGCTGCTGCGGACCAGGGGGCTGTACTTCGCGGTGGCCACTCTCGGCTTGGGAATCATCGTCAGCGATGTGACCGGCAACTGGATCTCGGTCACTGGCGGCCCGCTCGGCCTTGCCGGCATCGAAAGGCCTGCAGCGATCGGGGCATTCGATCCGAGCTCCGATCGGTACTTCCTCCTGATGATGGTCGTCATCCTGCTGTTGTGCGTCGGCCTGGCGTCTTGGTATCACCGCAGCCGGATCGCCCGGGTCTTGGTCGCGGCCCGCGACGACGAACTGCTGGCGTCGTCGTTGGGCTTTTCCGCGTTGCCGTACCGCATCTTCGCCTTTGCCGCCTCGTCCTCGATGGCGGCGCTGGCCGGCGTGCTGTACGCGTGGTTCATCCGCTACATCTCGCCGCCGCCGTTCACTTTCTTCGCCCTGTCGTTCCAGGTGTTCGTGCTGGTGGCGGTCGGCGGCGCGGGCTCGGTGTGGGGTCCGATGGTGGGGGCTGCTTTTCTGACCGGCGTCCCGGAGCTGATCAGCCTCGAGGCGCACAGCAAGGTGATCGCCTACGGCGTGGTGCTGCTCGCGGTCATCGTGCTGATGCCGCGCGGCCTCGTCCCATCGCTGGCCGACCGGGCCCGACGACTGCGCCGGTCAGCAGCGGCGCCACCCGCCTCAAAGCCGCCGTCGACCACGTCGACCCGCGTCCTGACAGGAGATTCGCACACATGATCATTGACGCACTGTCCGGTTCCATCCCGGTTCCCGACGCCTTCGCTGCGCCCGAGGCCGGGCTGGGTCGGCTCCGGGGGTACCGCGAGCACTTCATGGGTGCCGAGCGTCCACGCACCCGCGCCGAGATGTTGGCGGCGATGGACGGCGCCTACCAGGAGGCTTTGACCCGCACCCCCTCCGAGGCCGAATTCCTCGCCAAGATAGACGATGCCGGCATCGACGTCGCCGCGGTCTACACCGAGAACTACGAGACCCGGCTCGGTGCGGTCAACGCGAGCAACGACACGGTGGCCGAGTGGGTCTCGCACAACCCCGACCGGTTTATCGGCATCGCGGGCATTGATCCCTGGCAGGACGACTCCGCGGCTGAGGTCGACCGGGCAGTCCACGAGCTGGGGCTCAAGGGCGTGCTGCTGTCACCGTTCAAGCAGGGACTGGCGGCCGGACATCCCCGACTGGCCCGGGTGTTCGCCCGTTGCGAGGCGCTGGGCGTCCCGGTGATGGTGCACTGCGGCGTCAACTGGTTCTCCGAGACCGCGTACGACCTGGGTCACCCGAAGGGGATCGACGACATCGCCATGGGCTTTCCCGATCTGAAGCTCGTGGCCGTGCATGCCGGCTGGCCGTGGGTGCTGGACATGATGGTGATCGCCTGGCGGCACCCCAACGTCTACATCGACATCTCCGCGCACCGTCCAAAACACTTCACCATCCCCGAAGCGGGCTGGGGTCCGCTGCTGCACTACGGCTCGCGGATGCTGGCCGACCGGGTCATCTTCGGCACCACCTGGACGCTGCTGCGTACTGAGCCGAAGGAGCTCGTGGACGAGACCCGCACGTTACCGCTGTCGGACGCCGTACTCGACAAGTGGATGGGGACCAACGCCGCGAGACTTTTTGGGCTGGACTGAGCCGGTACCGCGGGCAGCGAGCTAGCGCGGTCGGGGTTTACGGCGGACAGGGACTGGGACACAGGATCTGCGAGGAATGAGGACATACCGATGTTGGTAGGCGATTTCGTCCGGCTGAACGCGGTCAGCCGGGGCGGTGACGAGGCTCTGGTGACCGCCACTCGCCGCTACACCTATACCGAGTTCAACACCGAGGTGAACCGGGTGGCCTCAGCCCTGTCGGGTCGCGGGATCGGCCACGGCGACCGGGTCGCGGTATTAGGACGCAACAGTGCCGAATACGTGTTCCTCTACTACGCCGTCGCCAAGCTCGGTGCGCTGCTGGTACCGCTGAACTTCTGGTATCGCAGCGGCGAGCACGAGTACGCGCTGGGCGACAGCAAACCGCGGATCTTCTTCGTGGCAGACGAGTTCTTGCCTACGGTTCAGGACCTTGCGGCGACCCGCGGGCTGCCGGTGGTGCCGTTGCCCTCGGCCGCCGATGACATTGGCTGGCAGGCTTTTCTCGACACCGCGATCACCGTGGACGAGCCCGTCGTCGAGGTGAACCCGGCCGATCCGCACATGATCCTGTACACCTCGGGCACTACCGGACGGCCCAAGGGCGCACTGCTGTCACACGCCCGGACGACCGATGACGCGATGGCAATGGCGGCTGCACTACGAGTGCGTTCGAGCGACACCTTCATCAACTTCTTCCCGCCGTTCCACGTGGGCAACTGGGATCACATGAAGATGTACCACCTGATGGGCGGCCGGGTGGTGCTGCTCGCCCAGTTCGAACCCGGCACCGTGCTGCGCACCGTCGTCGAGGAGCGGGTGTCCGTCCTGCTCGCGGTGCCGGCCATGTTGCACGAGCTGCTGTCGCACGACAGCTTCCAGAGCACCGATCTGTCCTCGATCAGGCTGCTGTACTACGGCGCCTACGACCCGTCCGGGCTCATGATGCGGGTGGCCGACCATTTCGGGGCCCGTGAGGGCAAGATCGAGATGGCGCACACCTACGGCCTGACCGAGGGCGGCCCGTTCGTCTCGATCTGTTACCCGCACGAGCTCTTCGACCATTTCGGCTCGATCGGACGGGCAATGCCGGGTGTCGAGATCACCCTGCAGGACGACGAGGGCAACGCCGTCAAACCGGGGGATGCCGGCGAGATCTGTGTGCGCGGGCCGGTCATGTCCGGCTACTGGAACAAGCCCGAGGAGTCCGCTGCGGCCCTGGCCGGCGGATGGTTGCACACCGGTGACGTCGCCGTCGCCGATGCCCAGGGCTTTCTGCGCATCGTCGACCGGAAGAAGGACACCATCCGCTCCGGCGGACACAACGTGTTCTCCAAGGAGGTCGAGAACTGCCTGCTGCTACATGAGGCCGTCCAGGACTGCGCGGTCATCGGCGTACCGGATGCCGTCTACGAAGAGAAGGTGGTTGCCGTCGTGGTGCTGCAGCCCGTGGCCACCGCGTCGGACGAGCTAGCCGCGCAATTGCAGGCCTATGTGCGAAAGGAGTTGGCCGGGTACAACGCGCCGAAGGAGATCCATTTCGTGCGCGCGCTGCCGAAGAACTCGGTCGGCAAGACGCTCAAGGGTGAGCTACGAAAGCAGTTCGGTTCGATCTTCGACCAGCAGGCTCACGGCGGCGTCCGCTGATGACCGCCGACGCCGTCCTGACCGAGCGCCGGGGCCACGTGCTGCTGATCACCCTGAACCGGACCCACGCGATGAACGCGATCACCACCGAGCTGGGTGAGGGGCTGCTGGCCGCCGCGACCGAGCTCGATGCCGACGCCGAACTGCGGGTCGGCGTGCTGACCGGGGCCGGACCGGGGTTCTGCGCCGGGATGGATCTCAAGGTGTTCACCGAGATGGGCAACCCCGGCGGCATCGAGCAGTTCATCCAGACTCCGGTGCGCAAGCCGATGATCGCGGCCATCGAGAACTTCGCGGTCGCCGGCGGCCTGGAGATCGCGCTGACCTGCGACCTGCTGGTCGCCTCAGCTGGGGCGAAGTTGGGGATTCCCGAGGCCACGGTGGGACTTTTCGCAGGCGGCGGTGGGCTGTTGCGGCTGCCTCGCCGCCTGCCGTACTCGGTGGCGATGGAAATGGCCCTCACCGGCCAACCGATCAGCGCCGAGCTCGCCTTTCAATACGGTTTGGTCTGTCGCCTGGTGGACAAGGGCGATGCCCTGCGGGTGGCACTGGAACTGGCCATGACGATCGCGGCGAATTCACCCCAGGGGGTACTCGGATCGAAGCAAATGGTACGTGAATCTCAGGGCCGGACCGAGGATGAGTTCTGGGCCTACCAGGCGCCGGTGCTGCGTGCCGCCCTGTGCTCGTCGGACGCGCGTGAGGGCGCGAAGGCCTTTGCGGAGAAGCGATCGCCGGTCTGGACGGGCCAGTGAGCATCCGCAACAACGCGCACACCGAGACCACTCTGGCCGATGTCCAGCGTGCGCACGCCGAGGTCGGCGACGCCGCCCGGCCGGCGGCGGTAGCCAAACAGCACGCGCTGGGCAAGCTGACCGCGCGCGAACGCATCGACCTGCTGCTCGACCCGGGCACGATGGTCGAGGTCGGCGCGCTGGTGACGCCGGAGGACCGGCCCGACGGCAGCCAGCTCGACGCGCCGGCCGACGGCGTGGTGGCGGCAATGGGCATGGTCGACGGGCGGCCGGTCTCGGTGTACGCCACCGACTTCACCGTCGTCGGCGGCAGTCTCGGCGACGTGGGCATGCGCAAGATCCAGGGCATGGCCGACATCTCGCTGCGCCGCGGCATCCCGCACATCATGCTGGTGGACGGTGGTGGCCACCGCATCCAAGAGATCGACGCCCGGCCTTATGCCTTCGGCAACGATACCGGGCCGTTCATGCGCCAGGCGCGGATGTCGGGCTGGACGCCGCAGGTCGCGGCGGTGATGGGACCGGCCTTCGCCGGGGCGGCGCTGTTCACCTCGTTCGCCGACTTCGTGCCGATGGTGCACGGCACGGGTTCGATCGGCATAGCAGGGCCGAAGCTGGTCCGCGGTGGCATCGGGGAAGACCTGACGGTGCAGGAACTCGGCGGCTCGCTGGTGCAGGGGCGCAACGGGGTCGTCGACGTGGTGCTTGCCGACGACAAGGACTGCATCACCGCGATCAAGCGGTTTTTGAGTTACCTGCCGTCCAACACCAGGGAATCGGCTCCGGTGCTGCCGCAGACCGACCCGGCCGACCGCCGGGCTCCCGAGCTGCGCGATGTCGTGCCTACCAATCGCCGGTTGTCCTACGACGTTCGCGACGTGATCCGTCCGATCGTCGACGACGGCCACTTCCTGGAGCTGCAGGAGACCCACGCGCGCAACCTGGTGATCGGGTTGGCGCGGTTGGCCGGGCATCCGGTCGGGATCATCGCCAACCAGCCGTCCGTGCTGGCCGGCATGATCGACGCTCCGGCATCGGAGAAGGTGTCGCGCTTTCTGGAACTCTGCAATGCGTACGGGCTTCCGCTGATCTCCTTCATCGACGTGCCCGGCGTCCTGATCGGCAGCGAGGCGGAGGCACAGAAGCTGATCAGGCACGCAGCGAAGCCGATCATGGTGATGGCGCACGCCACCGTGCCGGTGATCACGGTGACCCTGCGGAAGGCCTTCGGCGCCGGCTTCATCGCGATGGGCGGTGGGCGTACCAACGTCGACGGCGCGCTGATCTGGCCGACCGCCGTGATGGCACCGATGGGGATTGAAGGCGCGGTCGACGTGGTCTTCGGCCGCGATGTCGCCGCTGCCGAGGATCCGGCCGCCAAGCGCGCCGAACTCATCGACGCCTTCTATACCAAGTCGACCCCGCTGCGCGCGGCGTCCGGGTTCGGTGTGGACGACGTGATCGACCCGGCCGACACCCGACGGTTGCTGATCGGCATGCTGCACGTCAACCAGGGGCGGCGGCTCAGCACGGCGCCACCGAAACTGCACTGGATCACGCCGGCCTGATCCTGGCGATGCGAAAGGAGGATTCTGGTGAGTGCGTCATCGAACTGCGCGCATAACACCGGGGCGCTGCTGCTGGCCCAGGCCGATCGCTACGGTCACCGGCCGGCCATTGTCGTCGACGAGCAGGAGACAAGCTATCGCGAGCTGGCCGATCGATCGACCGACCTGGCCCGGGGCCTGATTGCGGCCGGCGTGCTTCCGGGTGACCGGGTGGCACTTTTGCTGCCGAACTCGGCCGACTACGCCGCGTGCTTCTTCGCCATCGGCCTGGTCGGTGCCATCTCGGTCAACGTCAACGCCCGCTACCGCCGGCATGAGCTGCAGTACCTGATCGGGCATGCCCAGCCGACCGTGCTGATCACCACCGACGAGATCGAGGAGCACGTCGACTTCATCGCGCTGATCACCGAGACGCTTCCGGAGCTGGCTGCGCAGCCCGATCCGTGGACGCTACAGCTCACGACCGCACCGTCGCTGCGGTGCATAGTGCTACTCGGCCGGGGCGGGCGGCCGCCAGCAGTAGACGTCGAGGATTTCGTCGGGGCTGGCGCCGCGCTGAGCGACGAACCATTGCCGGCCAGACCCGGATCTGCCGACGAGACCGCGCTGATCCTCTACACCTCCGGCACGACCGCCGCACCCAAGGGCTGCGAGATCCGGCACCGCGCCCTGGTCGCGAATTGGTTCCGCTGGGGCGAGCTGATCGCCCTGCAGCCCGGGGAAGCGGTGTGGGCACCGTGCCCGATGTTTCACATCGCCGGCATCGGACCGCTGGTCGGGATGGTGGCCGCCGGTGGCGTGCTGCTGACGTCACCGCATTTCGACCCTGACCGCACGGTGACGCAGCTCTTGCGCCACCGTCCGACGCATTTGTTCCCCGGGTTTCCGGCGCTGACGCTGGGCGTTCTGCGCAGTCCGGGCTATCGCAGGCAGGACTTCGGCTTCCTGCGCACCGTGCACAACGTCGCCCCGCCCGAGACGCAGCGGGTGATCGAGGGCCTGCTGCCGGACAATGCGGTGCTCACGTCCAACTTCGGCATGACCGAGGGCGCCGGCCCGATCACCTACACACCACCCGACGAGCCCGCCGAGGTCCGGCTGGCCAGCACCGGGCCCGCGTTTCCCAACTACCAGGTCCGCATTGCCGATCCGGTGACCGACTTGCCGCTCGAGCCATCCGAGCCTGGCGAGATCCAGTTTCGGAGCGAGACGGCCTTCCACGCCTACTACCGCAACCCCGAGGCCACCCGAGCAACGATCCTGCCCGGTGGCTGGATAAAGACCGGCGATCTCGGGGTGCTGGACCGGGCCGGCCGGCTCAACTACCTCGGCCGGTTGAAGGAAATACTCAAGGTGGGCGGTGAAAACGTGACGCCACTGGAGATCGAGGCGCTGCTGACCACCCACCCGGCGGTGAACCTCGCGCAGCTGGTCGGGCGCGACGACGAGCGACTTGGCGAGGTGCCGGTCGCCTTCGTCGAACTGCTACCGGGCGGCGCCGTGACCGAGGCGGAACTCATCGAATTCGTCGCGGGCCAGGTCGCCTCGTTCAAAGTCCCTCGCGCGGTGCAATTCGTGACCGAGTGGCCGATGTCGGCGACCAAGATCCTCAAGTCCGTCTTGCGTGATTGCGCGAATCAGCCTGCGGCCAACGGCGAGGCTGGCGGCGGGGCTCAGAGGTAGACGCGGAAAATGCTCTCGGCGACGCAGACCGGCTTGTCGCCACCCTCGCGCTCGAAGGTATTCGTGACCAGATATTCCAAGTTGCCGCCGACCTCGTTCACGGCGCTGAGCACGGCCGTCATCCGCAGCGCTGCACCCACCGGCATCGGCGCGGGGAAGCGGACGCGGTTCAGGCCGTAGTTCAGCCCGAAGGAGAATCCCCTGATCTCGAAGAGCAAGGTCTGCATCCGCGGTACCAGGGCCAGGGTGAGGTAGCCGTGCGCGATGGTGCCGCCGAACGGACTGGCCGCGGCCCGCTCACGGTCGACGTGGATCCATTGATGGTCGTGCGTCAGATCGGCGAAGGCATCGACCTCATCCTGGGAGATCGTGATCCAGTCGGTGACGCCGAGCTCTTCGCCGGCGCGTGCCTTCAGCTGGTCCGGTCCGTCGATGATCAGCACGACTCAGACCCTCTCGAGCAGCATGCCGGTGCCCAGACCGCCGCCGCAGCACATCGTGACCAGGGCATACCGGCCGCCGATCCGCTCCAGCTCGTTGAGCGCCTTGGTGATGAGGAATGCCCCGGTGGCTCCGAGTGGGTGACCCAGCGCGATGGCGCCGCCGTTCGGGTTGACCTTCGCGGGGTCCACCGACAGCTCACGTTGCCAGGCGAGCACGACCGACGCGAACGCCTCGTTGATCTCGAAGATATCGATGTCGTCGACGGACAACCCGTTGCGGGCGAGGATCCGCTCGGTGGCGGGGATCGGCCCAGTGAGCATCAGCACCGGATCGCTGCCGACCAGGCAGCTGTCCACGATGCGGGCGCGGGGACGTAGCCCCAACTGTGCGACCCGATCCGCGCTGGCCAGCAGCACAGCGGACGCCCCGTCGGAGATCTGTGAGGCGTTGCCGGCCGTGTGTACCCCGCCCGGTCGAGCGACCGGTTTGAGTGTGGCCAGAGCCTCCAGCGACGTGGACCGCAGCCCCTCGTCCCGGGTTAAGGCGCGGGTCTGACCGGTAGGCGCCCTGTCGTCGCCGAGAACCGGGACGTCGATGGCTACGATCTGGCCGTTGAACCGGCCCTCGTCCCAGGCCTGCCGTGCCTTGCGCTGTGAGTTCAGCCCGAACTCGTCGGCCTCGCCCCGGCTCACGCCCCACTTGTCAGCGATCCGCTCGGCTCCCTCGAACTGTGAGGTGAACTCGAAGTGCTGCTCGTACTCGGCGGGGATCGGGAAGCCGAGGCCTAGGTCGGGATTCATCGCCGCCCCGATCGGGATCCGGCTCATCGACTCCACGCCGCAGCCGACGGCCAGGTCGACCGTGCCGGACCCGACCAGTCCGGCCGCCAGCGAGGTTGCCTGCTGCGACGAGCCGCACTGGGAATCCAGCGTCGTGGCAGCGACATCCATCGGCAGGCCGGCGGTGAGCCAACCCGTCCGGGTGATGTTGGTCGACTGCTCGCCGACCTGGCTCACGCAGCCCCCGAGCACCTGGCCGATCTCGAGCGGGTCGATGCCGGTGCGGGTCACCAGCGCCTTTAGGACGTAGGCCAGCGAGAGTGCGGGATGGATACCGGACAGGCCGCCGTTGCGCTTGCCCACAGCGGTGCGTACAGCGTCGACAACCATCACGTCGGTCATACCTGGACAGTACGAGTACCAGCTCGCCCCCACGAGCCGATCGGCGACCGGGGCTGTCGGATGCTCCAAGGCGGCCGAGCCGTCCGCTATGCCTGCTTGGTGGAGCGATGGTCTGCTGGGACGATGCGACGGGCCCGTGCCGACCTTCGGCTCACGTTTGCCGTACTGGCCGTCGGGGTGACGTCCTTCGGGCTGCTGCAGTCGCTTGTCCTTCCGATCCTGCCTACTGTCCAGCACCATTTCGGTTGCACCCAGAACACCGTGACCTGGGTGCTGACCGCCTACCTGCTGAGTGCGACGGTGGCGACGCCCATCGTCGGCAGGGTGGGCGACATGTTCGGCAAGGACCGCGTGCTGTTCGCGACCTTGCTGGTGCTGGCGATCGGCTGTATTGCTGCCGCTCTCTCCCCGACAATAGGCTGGTTGATCGCGGCGCGCGGCGTCCAGGGAGTTGGTGGCGGGGTGCTGCCGCTGACCTTCGGCATCATCCGTGACGAGTTCCCGCCGGCGCGCGTAGCCGGCGCGATCGGCGCCATGGCGGGGCTGCTGGCCTTCGGGGGCGGCTTGGGCGCTGTGCTCGCTGGCCCGATCGTGGCCATGCTGGACTTCCGCTGGTTGTTTTGGCTCTCGCTCGCCGTGTTGATCCCGGCCGCCGTCGCTGTGAGATCGGTGGTGTCGCCCTCCCCGGTGAGGTGGCCGGGCCACATCGACCGGGTGTCGGCCGTGCTCGTTGCCTCCGGGCTGATCAGCGTGCTGGTGGCGATCAGCCAGGGGCCGTCCTGGGGGTGGGCGTCAACTGCCTGCCTGGTCCTCGATGTGGTGGCGATGATCCTGCTCGCCGGCTGGGTGGCAAACGAGCTGCACTCGCGCGATCCGCTGATCGACATGAGGATGCTGAGCCTGCCGACAGTCGCGACGACGAATGCCGCGGCGTTGTTGTTCGGGGTCGGGCAGTTCGCGATAGTGGGGTTCCTGCCCGAGTTCGTCCAGGCGCCGCGCCGGGCAGGCTACGGTTTCGCGTCGTCGCTGACCGAGAGCTGCCTGTTCCTGCTGCCGCAGACCATGGGCATGTTCGCCTTCGGCCTGCTGTCCGGCCGGGTCACCGCACGGCTTGGTGCCAAGGCAACGATGCTGATCGGCACGGCGACCGGGATCGTGCCGTACGTGCTGTTCGCCGAGTTCGGTCACGCCAAGTGGCAGATCTATCTCGCCTCGGGATTCATGGGGATCAGCTTCGGCCTGGCCATCTCCGGGATGGCCACCATCATCGTTGCGGCGGTGCCACCGTCGCAGACTGGTGTTGCCAGCGGCATGTCGGCCAACGTGCGCACCCTCGGTGGCTGTGTCGGCTCCGCGGTGCTGTCGAGCATGGTGGCCGGTGGTCTGCGGGTCGGCGAAGTCCCCACCGCCACCGCCTGGCGAGCCGGCTTCTGGTTCCTGGCCATCAGCGCGGCGGGTGCCTTCGTCGCAGCCGCGGTGGTGCCTGCGCACCGGTTCGGAGCCGATGGCGGCCAGCGGAACGGGCGGAGTCCCGGTCTCGTCCCGACCAGCGGCGCTGACATCAGCGCAGGCTGGAGTTCCGCATGAGCGCGGAGCTGGCCGGCCGGTCGGTGGTGGTGACCGGTGCCAGCCGGGGTGTCGGGCGGGCGTTCGCCCTTGCCCTCGCGGACGCGGGAGCCCGGCTGGTGATCAATGGGCGTGATGCGGACGCGCTCGATTCGCTGGCCGAAGACCTGCGCGGGCGCGCCGCTGAGGTGGTGAGCGTGGCGGGTTCGGTCGCCGAAACCGACGTGGCCCGGTCACTGATCCAGCGATGCGTGTCGTCCTTCGGACGTGTCGATGCGCTGATCAACAACGCCGGCATCGTGCGCGACCGGACGACCTTGAAGATGAGCCCGGACGAATTCGACGACGTGATCGCGGTGAACCTTGGCGGCGCCTGGCGGTGCGGTCGATTCGCTGCCGAGGCGATGCGCGAGACGGGCGGCGGTTCGATCATCAACATCGTGTCCGAGGTGGCCTTCTACGGTGCCGTCGGCCAGTCCAACTACGCGGCCAGCAAAGCAGGTCTGGTCGCCTTGACCGTGGAATGGGCGCTGGAACTGGGCCGCTACGGCATCCGGGCCAACGCCGTGTCACCTGCGGCGCTGACCGACATGTCCGCCGTGGTGCTGCGGCGCGCGAGCGACGCGGCTCGCGCGGCAGGGCAGCCAGCGCCGGACCCGCGCGGTCTCGGAATCGGCATGCCGGACGAGATCGCGCCGCTGATCCTCTATCTCGCATCGGACCGGTCTGCGGAGGTGACCGGGCAGGTTTTCTCCTTCAACGGCCGCGATGTCGGCGTCTGGTCACATCCGCACACCGCCTCGGTGCTGCACGCCCCGGGCTGGAGCCCGCAGGCGTTCGACGACGCTGTTGCCGGTGGACGGCTCACCTTTCAAGCCACTCACATTCCGAACTGGATGCCAACATGAGCTTTCTCGACGTCCTCAAGCCCGGCCTGTTCACGGATCGGACGCTGTTCGTCACCGGTGGCGGCAGCGGCATCAACCTCGGTATCGCGCGGGTCTTCGCCCAGCTGGGGGCGAACATCACGATCTGCGGACGGACCGAGGCGAAGCTGAGCTCAGCCGCGGCGGAGCTGTCCTCGCTCGGCGCCCAGGTATGTACTGTGGTCGCCGACGTGCGCGATTACGCCGCCGTTGCCGAGGCATTCGGCGCGAGCGAGCAAAGATTCGGCCCGGTCGACACCGTGGTCTGTGGGGCCGCGGGAAACTTCGTCGCGCGAGCAGAGGACCTGTCTGCCAACGGTTTCAAGACCGTCGTCGACATAGACCTACTGGGCAGCTTCAACGCCTCCCGAGCGGGGTTTTCGCAGTTGCGCCAGAGCAAGGGCTGCCTGATCTTCATCTCCGCGGCGCAGGCCTACGTGCCCTTTGCCTACCAGGCCCATGTCGGTGCCGCCAAGGCCGGTGTCGACGCTCTGATGCGCAATCTCGCCCTGGAATGGGGCGTCTACGGCATCCGGTGCAACTCGGTGGCACCCGGGCCGATCGAGGGCACGGAGGGAATGAAACGGCTGGGCGAGGTATCCGGACGCGACACCTGGACGTCGATGATCCCCCTCGGGCGCTACGGGACCACCGACGAGGTCGGGGCCATAGTCGCGGTGCTGGCCTCGCGGCTCGGTGCCTACGTGACCGGCGCCCAGGTGCTGGTCGATGGCGGTCAGGGGCTGACGGGGTCGAGTGCATTCAACCAGGCGGTAGCTGCTGTGCTGCCGCCTACTACCGATGGAGTGTGATGTTTCGTGGCGGGTGTTGAGCCGAGGGTTGCCCTGGTGACTGGTGCGGCCCAGGGGATTGGCGCAGCAGTGGCGCGGCGGCTAGCGGCCGACGGCGCGCTGGTGGCTGTTCTGGACCGGCAGCAAGCCGCTGCGCAGGAAGTTGCCGCAGAGATTGTTGCGGCCGGTGGCCGGGCGATCGGTCTGGCCGCGGACGTATCGGAGCGCGATCAGGTGCAGGCCGCGGTCGACACGGTGGCCGAGACCTTTGGCGGACTGCACATTCTAGTGAACAACGCCGGGGTGACGCGCGATGCGATGCTGTTCAAGATGACCGATGATGACTGGTCGACTGTGATGAGCGTGCACCTGCGGGGCGCATTCCTGTGCACGCAAGCGGCGCAGCGGCACATGGTGGCGGCTCGCTACGGCCGGGTCGTGTCGATGTCGTCCATGTCGGCGCTGGGCAATCGGGGTCAGGCGAACTACGCCGCTGCCAAGGCCGGCCTGCAGGGTTTCACCAAGACGGTCGCGATCGAGCTCGGCCCGTTCGGGGTGACTTCGAATGCGATCGCGCCAGGCTTCATCGAGACGGCGATGACGGCTGCGACGGCTGCGCGGATCGGGTCGAGCATCGAGGCGATGCGTGACAGTGTGGCGGCGTTCGTTCCAGTGCGCCGGGGTGGCGTGCCGGAGGACATCGCGGCCGCGGTCGCGTTCTTCGCCTCGGAGGACGCGGGCTACATCACCGGTCAGGTGCTCTACGTCGACGGCGGCCATACGCTGGTCTGAATCCGCCCCTGCCACCGCCACGATGGTGTCCTCGCTATGCCTCGGGAGCTGGCATCGGCGGCGCACTGTTCGCCCGGTCCGAAGTCACCGGCCAGCTCGAGTCGGCAGCCCCGTTGCTGAACGGGCGACGTCCGGTTCGCCTCATCGCCACCCGACTTGACAGCCCCTTGGCGGACAGGCGAGGATACGAGACAACGTTGTCCGACCAGCCGAGACAACGTTGTCCGAGAGGAACGAAGTGGGCGATCGACCCAGCATTCGAGATGTCGCGACAGCCGCGAAGGTCAGCATCAAGACGGTCTCGCGGGTGGTCAACGGCTTGGACACGGTAGCGCCCGAGCTGCGCGACCGCGTCCAGACCGCGATCGTCGAATTGAACTACGTACCCAACACGATGGCCCGATCGCTCAAGACCGGGGCTGGAAACGCCGTCGGAGTGGTCGTCGACTCCATCGACGACGTGTTCTTCTCCGCTCTCGTGAGCGCGGTCGAGCAGCGCGCGATCAGCCTCGGCCTAGGGGTCGTCGTGTGCAGTTCGGGCTTTGACCCCGAGCGGGAGCGCAACCAGCTGCTTCGCCTGGCCAGTCAGCACGTCCGCGGCATCATCCTCGCGCCCGTGGGTGAGCAGCTCGAATTTCTGGAGCCCTACCGGACGTCGATGCCGGTGGTGACGGTGGACCGTTCATTGCCCGGCTTTGACTCGGTGACGGTGGACGATTACGCCGCGGCCCGATCTGGCGTCGAGCGGCTGGTGGCGAGCGGTCACCGCCGCATCGGGCTGATCGGTTTCGATCGCCGAATCCAGACCGCTCGTAGGCGCCGAGCCGCCTACGAGGACGTGCTCGTCGAACACGGCCTCGCTGTTGATGCGGAGCTAGTGCCGGATGTTCCCCTCGGCAGCGGTGCGGCCCGGGCCGCCCTTCGAACCGTTCTCGCCCTACCGGAGCCGCCTTCGGCGCTGTTCCTCTCAAACGCCCGCCATGCTTCCGCGGTCATTTCGGAGACGCATAGCCTAGGCCGGACTGACCTCGCGGTCGTGTCCTTCGGCGATTTCTCGCTGGCCGACGCGGTGGACCCCACGATCAGCTGCATCGACCAGGACCCATATTCGATGGGGGCGCTCGCCTTCGATCGTCTGACCCAGCTGTTCCAGAATCCCGTTCTGGACAGGGTCGATCTGCAGGTGCCGACTGGATTCGTACAACGGTCCTCGCACCTCATACGGATCGCGGAGTTGGCTGCGCAACCGCGCCGCAGGGCTGGGAAAGTGAGCATCAGTTGAGCAGGCGACTAGTCGCCGGAATCGATCTCGGCAGCACGGGCATCAAGATACTGATCGCCCGGGAGGACGGCACTGAAGTCCTTATCGAGCAGCGGCCGACACCGTGGCGGTCAGGCGCAGCCGGAACGACCGAGCTGACCGCCGACGACCTTCTGGAAACCGTACGTGAACTCCTTGTCGCCACGGCCGAGCGGCTGAGGACCCTGACCGATGATCTCAATCCCTCCGTCGCTGCGATCGCGATCTCCGGGATGGGCGAAAGTGGTCTGCTCGTTGATCCCGCCGGCAAGGCCGCAGCGCCCGCAATCGCGTGGTTCGATCCGCGCGGCCGAGATCAGGTCGAGGCGCTGCCGTCGCACCTGGCCGCGGAGTTCGCAGGACGCACCGGGCTTCCCGTAGGCGTCCAGGTCTCCGTCGTCAAGCTCCTGAACCTTCGCGAGAACGGGATCGGGTTCGGCGGACTGCGATGGTTCAACCTGCCCGAGTTCGTTGCCGCGGCCCTCGGGGCGCGGGCCGTGAGCGAATACTCCGTCGCCTCACGGACTGGTCTGCTCGACCAGGACAGCGGCAAGCCCTGGCCCGAAATGATGGACTACCTCGGCGTCACGCCGGACTTCCTGCCGCCCCTAACGGACGCGGGCACGGACCTGGGCACGGCGGACGCCGAATGGCTTCCGGCCGCTTTCGGCGGCGCACGGGTGACCGTCGCCGGCCACGACCACCTCGTCTCAGCCGTCTCCGGCGGAGCGATCCCGGACGATCGTTACCACGCTTCGATGGGTACCGCCGAGGTGCTGCTCCGGGTGCTGGACGCCCCACCGTCACTCGAAGCGCGCTCCCGGCTCGCGTCGCGGCTGATCAACTCGGTTCGGCACGTCGTCCCCGGTCAGCACGTCCTCGTCGCGGGTGTGAAAAGCGGGATCCTCATGCGTCGTGCCCTGCAGCTCGCCGGCATCGTGGACTCGATAGGTCGCGATCAGCTCGATGCGCGGGTACTCGCTCTGCCGTTCGAAGGGTCCCTTGCAGACGGGGCGATCGAAGTCCGCGGTGCGCGCAACGACGACGGCGTCCTCCGTCTTACCGTTCGCGGTGATGGAGCAAGTCCGGCCGAGATTTTCGGGGCAGTCCTCCGACACGGAAACGACGAAATCAGGCTGCTCATCGACGCGATGGACCAGGAGGTCCCGCCCGCCCGCGCGACCGTGCTCACCGGGGGCTGGGCCGCCATGGCGAGCGTCCGACGCGCCCGCTCCGCCGTGCTCCCGGGCCTTGTGGTCTCCCAACGGTCCCAGGACACGGCCTACGGTGCCGCCCTCTTTGCGAGCAGGCTCCTGGAGCCCGTCGCCAAGACCAATGCGCAGCGGTGAGACCAGCCGTTCCACCAGCCGTTCCACCATATTAGAAGGAGAAAACCATGAACAAACTGACGACGCTCGAACGCCGAGCGATGGCACGCATCCTCACCGCGGGGAGCAAGATACTGATCGTCGCCGCTGACCAACGCAACAGCATGAAGGCGGTGATGACCGACGCGCCGGACGGCCCGGGCTCGGTGACTACTGAGCAACTTGCCGAGGCCAAGTCCGACATCGTCACCTACCTGGCAAACTACGCTCCAGCGATCCTGCTGGACCCCGAGGTCGCCCTCCCCAAGGTGGTTGACGACGGCACGCTGCTTGCCGACACTGCCCTCGTCGTGGGGATGGACGCGTCCGGCTTTGACACCGTCGACGGTCTGCGTTACACCCGCTACGTCGATGGTGTGACACCCAAAACGGTGCGGGATCTGGGCGGCGACGTGGCCAAGATGCTGTTCTACATGCGACCGGACAAGCAGGACATCGACTCCCGGGTGGCCCAGGACATCCGCGACCTCGTCCGTGCGTGCACGGTCGAGGGGGTCTTGCTGATCGTTGAGGTCCTCACCTACCGGCTCGACGGCGAGACCGACGAGCAGTACCGGCAGGCCTTCCCGCGGCTGGTGGCAGAAGCCGCGCGCATCTCGCGCGCCGCCGGCGCCAAGGTGCTGAAACTGGCCTACCCGGGTTCAGCCGAGGGCTGCGCCGCGGTAACCCACGCTGCGGACGGCGTGCCCTGGGCCGTGCTTTCCGCAGGTGTCGATCACGAGACCTTCGTGAAGCAGGTCGAGATCGCCCTTGCGAACGGCGCAAGCGGTGCGATGGCAGGGCGGTCGCTGTGGAAGGACAGCCTCGCGGTGGCGCCGGAGCTTCGGGAGTCGCTACTGACCAACCGGGCTCTGCCCCGACTGCGGGAGCTCGAGGCCATCCTCGACGGTCGGCTGGCCCGTACCTAAGCGGAGGAACGTAGCGGGCGCAGCGCGGTCAGGGTGCGGAGGTACAGAGCCCGCCGGTGTCGCAACAGATCGACACCGGGACCGGGCGATGCGATCACAGTCGTATTCGGACGGGCCACCTCGGTCAACTCGTGGGCCGTGACGAGCCCGGCCGCCTGCGCGGCCAGTAAGGCAGCGCCTCGGGCCGAGGCGCCCGGAACGTCGACCGCATGCAGCCGGGCGTCGAGTACGTCGGCCAGCAGCCCGCGCCAGGCCGGGGTGGTGGTGCCGCCGCCGGCCAGCCGGAGATCCCGTCCGAGGGCGGGGATGCCGGGTAGGGCGTCGAGGGCATCGGCGGCGGCGAATGCCACGCCCTCCAGTGCTGAGTAGAGCAGGGCCGTCCTGTCGTGCCGGGCATCTAAGCCGGTCCACGCGCCGCGCAGAGAGGTGTCCAGATACGGGCTCCGCTCACCCACCAGCTGCGGCAGGAACACCGGATCGTCCATCCGCGCCTGTCTACCTGCCGCGGCATACAGCTCCGACCACTCGACTCCGAGCATCCGCCGAACCCAGTCCAAGGTCTGGCCCCCGGTGAGGCCTGCGGCCATGGCGTACCACCCGTCGCTGGTCGCCGAGCGATACAGGTGGGTGACCGGCCGGTGTGCGCCGCTCAGGGTGTCTGCCGTCGGCGGAGGTACCGGAGTCACGATCTGTAGGCCCGTACCGATGGTGAGCTGGACGGTGCCCTGCTCGAACAGTCCGGAACCGAGTGCGGCGGCCGCAGTGTCACCCGCGCCCGCCGCGACCGGAATGTCCGGCGGCAGCGCGAGTTCGGCCGCCACCTCGCTCCGCAATGTGCCCGCGCAGACACCGGAGAAGGCGAGCAGCGGAGGCAACAGGTCGCGGCGGATCCCGAGCGCTGCCACCACCGTCTCGTCCCAGCCGTCGGCAAGGACGTCGTAGAGCAGGGTCGCCGAGGCATCACTGGGCTCGGAGGCGAACCGGCCGGTCAGCCGCGCGCGGATCCAGTCCTTCGGTTGTAACGCGTGGCGGGCCGAGGCGACGGCATCGGCTTCGTTTCGGTGCAGCCAGCCGAGGACGGGTCCGGCCATCCCGGGACTCAGTGGGTTGGCGAGCCTGGCCAGGACGCCCGGACCCAATGAGCGGTACACCGTCAGCTCGTCCTCGGCGCGCGCGTCTGCCCACAGGATGGCTGGGCGAACCGGCGTGCCGGCTGCGTCGCAGAGGACCACACCGTGCATCTGACCGGAAAGTCCGATGCCGGCCGGAGTGGCGCCGGGAAGCTGCGCGAGCGCCCGCGACACGGAGTCGCGGACGGCAGTCCACCATTGCTCCGGGTCGGACTCGGCCCAGCCGGGATGTGGCCGGTGCACGTCGTAGTCGGCATCGGCCTGGGCCAGCACCGTCCCGGCGGGATCGATCAGCACCACTTTCACCGAGCTGGTGCCGAGATCGATGCCGAGCAGCGTCAGTGAAGCGGTCATCCTGGCACCCTAAGGAAGCTCGTCCGGTCGCCGTGGGGCCGCATCAGCGTGCGGTGTAGCCGCCGTCGATGGGCAGGCTGACGCCGCTGATCATGGCCGCCTCGTCGCTGAGCAGGAACACGATCGGACCGGCGATGTCGTCCTCGGTGGCCCACTTGTGCAGCGGCATCTGCTCGAGGAAGGGTTCCCCGATCTCGGGGCGACCCCAGTAGAACGCCGACATCTCGGTCATGACCACGGTCGGGTTGACGCTGTTGACCCGGATCCCGTACTGGCCGAGCTCCAGAGCCGAGACGCGCGTGATGTTGTCGAGGGCGGCCTTGGACGCGCCGTAGGAGATGTGACCGTTGAGCGCGACGAGGCTGGCCTGGCTCGAAACATTCACGATTGACCCTCCCTGCCCGAGGCGGATCATGGTTCGCGCGGCGTACTTGGTGACGAGCAGCGCGCCCCGAGCGTTGATGGCGATGACCTTGTCGAACACGGCGATGTCGGTGTCCTGTGGGCTGGCGATTTCGCCGCCGTAGCCGCCGCAGTTGACCACGCCCCACAGGTCGAGGTCCCCGATCGCGGACGCGACGCTGTCTTCTGAGGTCAGGTCGAACGGCAGGATCCGCGCACCGGTGTCGGTGGCGATCTTGTCGAGTCCTGCCTCGACGCGGCCGGCTGCCACCACGTTCGCGCCGCGTTCGGCAAGCTTGCGCACAGTCGCTCCACCGATGCCTCCGCTCGCGCCGGTGACGAGGATGGTCTTGCCATTGAAATCCTTCATGTATGTGCCTCCTTCAGGAGTGGGCCGTCGTGGCCGAGGTGAGGTCGGCCAGGTGGCTGAGGGTGAAACGCGCTCCAGCCTCGTGCAGACTCGTGAGCACAGCGACATAGGCGCTCACGAAGCGCTCGTTGTCGATCAGGTCACCGAACACATCGCGGTTTCGCAAGAATGCGGTCGAATCGCTCCGCTGGCGTAATGCGGACGGCGTCATCCGGTCACGCAGCGGGTCGACGATGTGAATCGGCTGGCCTTGTTCGTCGGTACCTTCGGCGTAGCGGGCCCAGCTTGCAAGGACTGCGGTGCAGCGCGAGATGCTGCCGCCGCAGTCCAACTGGAACCGCAGGACCGGAAGAATGAATTTCGGGATGAGGTCGGAACTGTTGGCACAGAGCCGGGCGACGGTGTCACGGACCTCAGGATTGGAGAACCGTTCGATGAGGTTGTCCGCGTAGGCCTGCAGGTCGATGCCCGGCACCGGGTCCAGGCTCGGTATGGCTTCCAGCTTCATGTAATCGAGAAGGAACTGCGCGAACAGCGGGTCACGAGCGACGTCGTGAACGAGCCGGTGCCCTGCGAGGTAGCCGGCGTAACACAGTGCCTGATGGCTCGCGTTCAGCAGGCGAAGCTTCATCAATTCGTACGGTTCGACATCACCCACAACCTGTACGCCGACGTCCTCGAAGCGTGGCCGTCCCGAAGCGAACTGGTCCTCCAGAACCCACTGGCTGAACGGTTCGCACAGCACCGGCCATGCGTCGTCGATGTCAAAGCGGCTGGCGAGCGCCGCACGATCCTCATCGGTCGTAGCGGGCGTGATGCGATCAACCATCGAATTGGGGAAGTCGACGTGGTCACGGATCCACGTCGCGAGTTCAGAGTCGATGAGTTCTGCGAACGCCACGAACGCGCGCCGGCCGACCTGGCCGTTGGAGGGCATATTGTCGCAGGACATGATCGTGAATGGGGCGATGCCGGCCCGTCGGCGTTCGGCCAGGGCCCGCACCACGAATCCGAACACGGTACGTGGGATGGCGTCCCGATCCAGGTCCGCGACGATAGCGGGATCATTGGCGTCGAAGTCGCCGGTGACCCGGTGGAGGTTGTAGCCGCCCTCTGTGATCGTCAGCGACACGATTTTGGTCTCGGGGTTGACGAGACGCTCCTGCACCTTGGCGTGGTCCTCTGGTGCGTAGAGGTAGTCGAGGATGGAACCGATGACGCGTGGCTCCCATCGCCCGTCGGGGTGCTTGAGTACGAGCGTGTAGAGGCAGTCCTGCTCGGCGAGCGCGTCGCGCATCGCGGCGTCGGCCGACAGGAGTCCAACGCCGCAGATACCCAGGTCATGCGCCTGGCCTTGGTTCATGAGACTGTCGAGGTACATGGCTTCATGTGAGCGGTGAAAGGCCCCGACACCGAAGTGCACAATGCCGATGCTGCATCGGCTGCGGTCATAGCTGGGGATAGGTACGCGCGGGTCGAGATGCCCGAGCGCCTCCGTGCTGAGGGCGGTCATTGGCCGAAGTAGTCAGCGGCTGACATCGAGCCGCGGGGGACGGCAACGAAGGACCTCGAGATCACCGCGAAGCTGCACCGGTCCTGCACTGAACGGCACGGCCACGGTGGCTCCCGCGTGCACGTCCAGTAGCCCGCCGTCGGCATCGATCCACGCGAGTTGCCCGGAGCCCGCTGTCACGACCAGCACCGAAAACCCGGGCTGCAGGACGGTGTCAACCTCTCCTGCGATGCGCTCGGCGCGGAAGAACTGGTCCGCTGCGGAAGGGAAGATGTGCCCGTCGTCCCATTTGCCGCACAGTTTTTCCAACTCGGCAGCGGACAACGCATCATGCCGGACGCAGGGCAAGGCCGCGTCAAATCCAATTCCGAGATGGCCGTCGCGTGTCCCGTCGATCGCGAAGCCGGCGTACTCGAGCAGCAGGGAAAGATCCGCGGCTTGCTGGAGCTCGAGCAGGAAGACGCCGGCTCCGATGGCGTGCGGGAGTCCGGCCGGGACGTAGACCGTATCGCCGGGCCGCACATCGATAGGGTGCAGCGCCGACAGCATGGCTTCTCGATCCTGGTCCGCGACCCACCTGGACAGCTGTGCCGGCTCGACGTCCTCGCGGAAGCCTAAGTACACCTGGGCTTCCGGGTCGGCGTCGAGGATGATCCACGACTCCGTCTTACCGGTGCGGCAGGACAAGTGGCTTCGGGCGAAGGCGTCGTCTGGGTGGACGTGTACCGGTAGCCGTTCGCCGGCGTCAAGAAGCTTGACCAGCAGAGCCGGATCGGCCCCGTACTTGTTCGAATGATCGGGCCCGAGCCAGTTGATCGGGTCATCCCGTATCGCGGCGCGGAGCGTGCCGCCGTCGTCGAGATGCGTCAGCCCGACGTCGTCGAAGCCGGCGACGGTCGTCGTCGACGCGACCCAGTCCTCGGGTACGTGATCCCCCAGTGCTGCGGTGCCGCGGAAGGCAGCGATGCGGTCGCCACCCAGGTAGAACCGGTCGGCCGGTTGGTTGGCGGGCAACGCAATGGGAGGTAGCGCCCCTACGGCTGCAGAATTCGGCACGGGAGTCCCTCTGACGCTCGGTGGGTAATCGATGTCACGCATGCTTACGGAGAGCACTGTGGCGCGCGGATGCAGCTTTCGTCAAGAGCTGAGCTGTCCTCGCGTCAAGAGATGCGGGCTAATACGAACCCGCATTGCGCATCGACGTCAGCAGCTGCGTCGACCGCGACGTGCGGCACAATCGGCTCGCTGAGATCGGTGCGCGCCAAGTAGGCCGCCGGGTCCCCGAGCTTGTCCCGGTCCCGGCCGGCGGCCCGCTCGGACATGCGGGCCAGCAATTCCTCGCCTGTCACGCGCAGCCACACCAGTGTTGCCAACCCGCCGGCATCGGACAGCCGTTCGGCCAGTCGTTTCCAGGCCACCGGGTCGCGTCGTTCGGTGCTGTACGGGGCAACGAGCACGACCGCGCGTCCGATCTGCAGGTTGTCCTGGGCTCCCGCGGCGAGCGTTTCGTATCTCGCTGCCCGCGTCGCACGGGCGAGGGCAGGGCTATCGAGGTCATCGGATCCGAGCAGCTGTGCGACCACCGCGGTCAGAGGCCCGGTCAGCACGTCCTGGTCCAAGAGCGCGGCACCGAGTCTCGAGGCGAGCGCCCGCCCCAGCGTGGACTTGCCACTCGCCGGTGGTCCGCAGACGATGAGCGCAGGCAGCGATGGATTCGTTCGGGTCACGCGCGCACGGTAGCGCGTGCCCGAGATGACCGATTGTCCACCGCACTGTGGCATCACTAACTCGGCAACGGCATGGTCACGTAAGCGGAACGAAACGTACTGGACATCTTGACAGGCCTCCGAGTGAGGGCGATAGTTCCCTCCACGACATCGATTACCCCCGCTGAATCGTGGTCATCCAGTCTGGTCGCAGCTGTACCGCCATGGGCATCCCAGCGCTGCCGGTCACTCCGTGACATCGATTACCAAGGGAATCAGGAGGCCCCATCGTGCTCGTCGCGAACCCGAACCTGTGCGTCGACCGCGCGCAGGTGATCGCAGACCTCGTGCCCGGCGCGGTTCTGCGGGCCCTTGAGGTCGGTGCCGCGCCGGCCGATTCGCAAACCTGGAGCAAAGCATGACCCGCCGGGTTCGTCTCAGCGACGTGGCCGCGCTGGCAGCGACCAGCACCAAGACGGCGTCGCGGGTCATCAACGGCCACACCAAGGTGGGATCAGATACTCGGGACCGGGTGGAGAAGGCGGTTCGAGAACTTGGCTACCGACCGGATCCGTTGGCCCGTTCGCTGCGCCGCGGTACCGACGACACGATCGGCGTCGTCGTAGACGAGGTCAGCGACCCGTTCTTCGCGAGTGTCATCGGCGAGATCGAGCGGATGGCCCTCGACCGCGCCATGACGGTCATCGTCGCCAGCACACAACGGCTGGTGGACCGCGAACACATCGTGATCGACGGGCTGCTGCAGCGCCGCGTAGCCGGGCTGATCATCGCGTCTGTCTCACACGACCACGCTCACCTCAAGGCCGCCCCGTGTCCCGTCGTTTTCATCGACCGGGTCGCGGTGAACCTGGACTCCGACGCCGTCCTGGTCGATGACCGCGCCGGCGCACGATTGGGGGTCGATCACCTGATCTCGCACGGGCATAAGCGCATCGCCTACCTGGGCGACCACCTCGGTATCGACACCGCGCGCTCACGACTTGACGGCTATCGGGAATCGCTGGAACTCGCCGGCATTGCGATGCGGGACGACTACGTGATCGGCATGGACCCCTCGCTCGCGGACGGCGGCCAAATCGTGGAGGCCCTGCTGGCCACGCCCGAGCCGCCCACCGCCATCTTCAGTGCCAACACGCGCTGCTCGCTGAGGGTGCTCAGCACCCTTCATCGCCTGAGTCGCACCGACATCGCGTTCGTCTCCTTCGGTGACTTCGCCATGGCCGACGCGCTCACCCCGCCGATCACCGTGATCGACCATTCGCCTGAGTCCATCGGCCGGCTTGCGGCGGACCGGCTACTGCGACGCATGGCCGGCGATGAGATGCCGACCCAGACCATCACGACGCCCCTGCACCTCGTGCCGAGGGGAAGTGGGGAGCTGGCGCCATGAGCAGTACACCCCGCCACGTCCAATCCTGGACCGGAAACACCACCAGCCCACGCCCACGACCGATTGCAGAGGGAGCACGCATGCTGATGACCGACACAACGGACACCCGCCCGTGGACCGAAGCGGAGGTGAGCTGATGGCTCCGATTCTCGAGGCAAGGGATATCTCGAAGCAGTACGGACACGTCGAGGCGTTGGCCGGCGCGAACTTTGACGTCAACGCCGGTGAAGTCGTGGCGCTGATCGGTGACAATGGCGCCGGTAAGAGCACGCTCGTGCGGATCATGTCGGGTACGGAGCCCGCCAGCTCTGGTCAGCTGATCTTCGAGGGCAAGCAGGTGCACTTGACCTCGCCGGTCGATGCTCGGAAGTTGGGCATGGAGACCGTCTTCCAGGATCTGGCGCTCGCACCTCATCTGTCGCCGGTACAGAACATGTACCTGGGCCGCGAGGTGATGCGCACCGGCCCACTCGGCCGGCTCGGCTTCATGGACTCCAGGTCGATGCGCAAAGGCAGTCGGGAGGCGTTCGAGAAGCTGGGTGCGACCGTGCGAAATCTCAACGGGCCGGTCGGGGCGATGTCCGGTGGCCAGCGGCAGGGCATCGCCGTGGCGCGGGCGGCGGCGTGGGCGCAGAAAGTCATCTTTCTCGACGAGCCGACTGCCGCGCTGGGCGTCGTGCAGACCAAAAACGTGCTCGATCTGATCCGCCGGGTCAGCGCCGAGGGCATCGGTGTGGTGTTCATCAGTCACTCCATGCCGCACGTGATGGACGTCGCCGACCGGATCCACGTGATGTGGCGCGGTCGCCGGGTGGCGACCTATCGCAAGGAGGACACGTCGATGGAGCAGCTCGTAGCAGCCATGACCGGCGCGGTCACCCAGGAGGCATCATGACCCTCGCCGACACGACACCGACCGCCGCCGGCACCGCAGCGGTCGAGGATGTACCGGCCGGACGCTGGCAGCGAATCGCCCGCATCCAGGCACTGCAGATCGTGCTGCTGCTCGCGGTCACCGTAGCTATCTTCACGATCCTTCGACCCGGCACCTTTCTCACGCCGTTCAACATCCGCGGCATCGTCCAGAACACCTCGATCCTCGCGGTACTGGGTGTCGGAATGACCTTTGTCATCATTACCGGCGGCATCGATCTGTCCATCGGCAGTGTGCTGGTGTTCAGCGGTGTGGTTGCCGACAAGGTGATGGCAGCCCAGGGCGGTCAGGGTTGGGGCACCGTTCTGTTGGGAACGCTGGTCGCCTGCGGGTGCGGTCTCGGCTGGGGTCTGCTCAACGGCGTGCTCGTAGCGAAAGCCAACGTGCCGCCGCTGATCGTGACGCTGGGTTCGCTCAGCGCGGCCCTGGGCTTCGCGCAGATCCTGACCAAGGGTCTTGATCTCCGCGACGCGCCGCAGACCCTGGTCAACAAGGTTGGTTTCGGCAACATCGTTGGTCAGGTGCCCACCCTGGCCGTGGTCGCCGGCGTCGTGGTGCTAGCCGGCATCGTGCTGCTGCACCGGACGCGTTTCGGTTTGCACACCTATGCGATCGGCTCCAATGCCGAGGCCGGGCGGCGGGTCGGGCTGAAGGTGGATCGGCACCTCATCAAGGTCTACGCCTTGGCCGGGTTGCTCGCCGGTTTCGCCGGAATTCTCAACCTGGGCTTCTTCCAGTCCACGACGATCGGTGGCCAGTCCAACACCGCGCTCAACGTCATCGCGGGCGTCGCGATCGGTGGCACCAGCCTCTTCGGTGGTGTGGGCTCGGTCTTCGGCACAGTCATCGGGCTGTTCATCCCGATCGTCCTGCAGAACGGCTTCATCCAGATCAACGTTCAGCCGTTCTGGCAACAAGTCGTCGTGGGAGCGGTGCTGGTCACCGTCGTCTACGTCGATCAGCTCCGTCGCGCAGCCGCCGTCGGTGGCCGCAAGCACTATCGATTCCCCTTCCTCTCCCACCGCGGGAGGAGAACTTGAGAGGAGAAAGTATGAAGCGAAGGACCGCAATGGTGGTGGGGTCGGCGCTCGTCGCCCTTACCATGACCGCTGCCTGCAGCTCGTCCAAGAACGGTGGGTCGTCCTCTAGCGGTGGTGGCAGCAAGGCATACAAGCTCGCCTTCATCCAGGGTGTTGCCGGTGACGCCTTCTACATCACCATGCAATGCGGTATCCAGGCCGAGGCGAAGACAGAGGGTGCGACCGTCACAACGCAGGGGGCTCAGAAGTTCGACCCCACCCTGCAGACCCCGATCCTGCAATCGGTCATCGCCAGCAAGCCGGACGCGATCCTGATCGCGCCGACCGATGTCTCGGCGATGCAGCAGCCGATCGCCCAGGCCAAGGCACAGGGCATCAAGGTCGTGCTGGTCGACACCACCCTCAAGGACCCTTCGGTCGCCGTCTCGGCCATCGCCTCGGATAACAGCGGCGGCGGCAAGGCCGCGTTCGATGCGATCAAGAAGCTCGCACCGGCCGGCGGCAAGGTTCTCGGCGTCGGCGTGCAGCCTGGTATCAGCACCACCGACGCACGCGACAAGGGTTTCGCCGACGCTGCGAAGGCCGACTCGAAGTATCAGTACCTCGGTGTGCAGTACTCGCAGAACGACCCGGCCAAGGCGGCCTCGATCGTGAGCGCGGCGCTGCAGAAGGACCCTGACATCGTGGGTATCTTCGCCTCGAACCTGTTCTCCGCGACCGGTGCCGCAACCGGCATCCGGCAGGCCGGCAAGCAGAACTCGGTCAAGATCGTCGGCTTCGACGCCGGTCCGGACCAGGTCAAGGCCCTGCAGGACGGCACGGTCCAGGCTCTCATCGCCCAGCAGCCGGGCACCATCGGCATCGACGGTGTGCAGCAGGCGATCAAGGCCCTGAAGGGTGAGCCAACGACGCCCACCATCAAGACCGGGTTCAGCATCATCACGAAGGACAATCTCAACAGCGCGGAAGGAAAGGCTGCAGCCTACAAGGCCAGCTGCTGATCGGAACGGAACGGCCTCGGCGCTCGTCGGAACCACGGCGAGCGCCGAGGCGCTTCACCAGTCACAGCGCTGGAGGGAGGACAGGCAATGAGCAGTGACTTGTTCGGCCAGATCGCCGTCGTCACCGGTGGCGCCCGCGGGCTCGGCTTGTCCATGGCTCGCGCCCTTGCCCGACAGGGCGTGCGGATAGCGCTTTTCGATCTGCTGGAGCAGGTCGAGGCCAATGCGGCAGAGCTGGCCAAGGAACATGACGTCGAGACGGTCGGCGTGAGCGTGGACGTCACGTCCGACACCGCCCTTGCCGACGGCTTCCGAATCGCGACGCAACGACTCGGCAGACCGACGATCCTGATCAACGCAGCCGGGATCACCATCTGGGGGGACAGCCTGGACACCGAACTGAAAGTGTGGCAAAAGGTCATCGACGTCAACCTCACCGGCACCTTCCTCGCCTGTCAGGCGTTCGGCCGTGGCTGCCGGAGCGCACAGGCACCCGGGGTGGTGGTGAACGTATCCTCGATGTCCGCGAAGGTGGTCAACGTGCCGCAGCATCAAGCCAGCTATCACGCGTCCAAGGCCGGCGTCGAGATGCTCACGAAAGCTCTTGCGGTGGAATGGGCTGACCTCGGCATCCGGGTGAACGCGATCGCGCCGGGCTACTTCCTGTCCGACATGACCCGCGAGTTCACCGAGTCGAATCCGGAACTTGCCGAGCAGTGGCGATCGATGATTCCGCTCGGAAGGATGGGTGAGCCGCATGACCTCGACGGTCTGGTGACGTTTCTGTGCTCGGATTCCTCGGCCTACCTCACCGGCCAGTCGATCGTGATCGATGGTGCTTACACCGCGATCTGAGCACAATTTCCGGCACGACTTCCCTCCGACATGCACAGGGAGCCGCATACGATGAGGAACTCGACGGCGCCGGTTGCTGATTTGATCGCCCGGTCCAACCGGCTGGGCTCGGACCCGCGCAACACCAACTACGCCGGCGGCAACACATCCGCAAAGGGCGTCGGCATCGATCCCGTTACGTCCGAGCCGGTCGAACTGCTGTGGGTCAAGGGCTCCGGCGGTGACCTCGGCACCCTCACCCCCGGCGGGCTCGCGGTGCTGAACTTGGACCGGCTGCGCGCGCTGGTCGACAGGTATCCCGGGGTCGAACACGAGGACGAGATGGTCGCCGCGTTCGACTATTGCCTACATGGCAAAGGTGGTGCCTCGCCCTCCATCGACACGGCGATGCACGGCCTCGTCGAAGCGGCACACGTCGATCACCTGCACCCCGACTCCGGTATCGCCCTGGCGACGGCCGAAGCGGGTGCCAAGCTGACGGCCGAGTGTTTCGGCGAGCGCGTAGTGTGGTTGCCCTGGCGTCGCCCCGGTTTTCAGTTGGGTCTTGACGTCGCGGCGATCAGACAGGCCAACCCGCGGGCGATCGGCTGCATCCTGGGTGGCCACGGCATCACTGCCTGGGGTGACAGCAGCGACGAAGCCGAGGCGAGATCGCTGGAAATCATCCGCACCGCGGAGCAATTCATCGCAGAGCACGGCAGGGCGGAGCCCTTTGGACCTGTGCTCGACGGGTACCCGGCCTTGCCGGAGAACGAGCGCCATGCCCGCGCGGCCGCCCTTGCGCCGGTGATCCGGGGACTGGCGTCTACCGACCGTCCCCAGGTGGGGCACTACATCGACGCCGACGTCGTCCTGGATTTCCTCGCCCGCGCCGAGCATCCGCGGCTGGCCGCGCTCGGCACGTCCTGCCCTGACCATTTCCTGCGTACCAAGATTCGTCCGCTGGTTCTCGACCTGCCGGCAACCGTGCCGGTGGAGGAGGCGGTATCGCGGATCAAGGAGTTGCATCAGTCTTACCGCGAGGACTACCGCGCTTACTACGACAGGCACGCGACTGAGACCAGCCCGCCGATGCGTGGTGCGGACCCTGCCATCGTCCTCGTTCCGGGCGTGGGCATGTTCAGCTTCGGTAGCGACAAGCAGACCGCACGCGTGGCGGGGGAGTTCTACGTCAACGCCGTCAACGTGATGCGTGGCGCCGAAGCGATCTCTACCTACGCCCCGATCGACGAGTCGGAAAAGTTCGGTGTCGAGTACTGGTCCCTGGAAGAGGCCAAGCTGCAACGGATGCCGAAGCCGAAGGCCCTGGCTACCCGGGTCGCGCTGGTGACCGGCGCCGGTTCGGGGATCGGTCGTGCGATCGCGCACCGCCTTGCCGCCGAGGGTGCCTGCGTCGTCGTAGCCGACTTGAACGCCGACAACGCAGCTACTGTCGCTGCCGAGATCGGGACCCCCGACACCGCCATAGCGGTCACGGCCGATGTCACCGACGAGGAGCAGATCGTCGCCGCCTTCGTCTCGGCCACGCTCGCCTTCGGTGGCATGGACATCGTGATCAACAATGCCGGCCTGTCGATCTCCAAACCGCTTGCCGAGACGACGGTCCGGGACTGGGACCTCCAGCATGACGTCATGGCGCGGGGCTCGTTCCTGGTATCCCGTGAGGCCGCCCGCGTCATGCGCGCGCAGGGACTAGGGGGCGACATCGTCTACATCTCCAGCAAGAACAGCGTTTTCGCCGGACCGAACAACGTTGCCTACGGCGCAGCCAAGGCGGACCAGGCACATCAGGTGCGGCTGCTGGCCGCCGAGTTGGGGGAGGACGGCATCCGAGTCAACGGGGTGAACCCTGACGGTGTGGTGCGCGGCTCCGGCATATTCGCCGGCGGGTGGGGTGCCCAGCGCGCAGCCGTGTACGGCGTGCCCGAGCAAGAGCTCGGGGCCTTCTATGCCAAACGCACACTGCTCAAACGGGAAGTGCTGCCCGAGCACGTAGCCGATGCCGTCTTCGCTCTCACCGGCGGCGACCTATCGCTGACCACCGGTCTCCACATACCGGTGGACGCGGGCGTGGCCGCCGCGTTCCTCCGCTGACCAGGCCGCGATGGGTGTCTATTTCAGTGTCGACCTCGGTGCCACCAGCGGCCGGGTCAGTCTGGGCACGGTTACCGCGCACCGGATCGAGCTGCATGAGGTCCACCGTTTCCGGAATGCTCCGGTCCGAGTTGCCGACGACTGGTTCTGGGACGTCGAGGACCTGTACGTCCAAACTCTGAACGGACTGGCCGCGGCGAGCAGAACCGCGCTCGCCTCCGGCATGATCCCGAACGGTATCGGCGTCGATACGTGGGGCGTGGACTTCGGCGTTATCGGACCCGAGGGTGAGCTGGTCCTGGAAGCTCGGCATTACCGATCAGCTGTCGAGCAAGCACGGGAGCGCGTCAGCCGACGCATCTCCGAAGCCGAGCTGTTCCGCCGCACCGGGGTTCAGCCGATGACCATCAATACGGTCTACCAGGCACCGGAGCGGCTGAACGGAACTGCAGTCCCCGCCGGCTCCTCGCTGCTCCTGATCCCCGACCTGCTCACTTACTGGCTGACGGGTGAACGTGCGGCCGAGCGCACCATCGCCTCGACCACCGGTTTGGTAGACGCGCGCTCGGGTGATTGGGACACCGAGATCGTCGCACAGTCAGGTCTCGACTTTGCACTGCTGCCTCCATTGCGCAGTTCTGCGACTGCGGCGGGCCAAATCACCCCACGAGTGCGGGCCCGGATCGGCTCAAAGGGGGACGTGCCGGTGCTCTACGCCGGCTCGCACGACACCGCCTCCGCAGTGGCCGCTCTACCGCTGGAGCACAGTGCCGCCTTCGTGTCCTGCGGGACCTGGGCCCTCGTGGGGGTCGAGAACGACACACCGGTACTCAGCGATGAGGCGATGCTTGCGGGATTCACCAACGAGGCAGGCGTGGCGGGCAGCACGCTCGTGATGCGCAACCTCACGGGGCTCTGGCTACTCGAGCAATGCCTGCGGAGCTGGGGGAATCCACCGCTGCCGGACCTACTCGCCCGAGCCGGGCACGTCGGCCAGAACCTGTTCATCGATGTCGGTGCCGCGGACCTGGTCAGCTCGGCCGACGTGCCCGGCGATATCGCCCGCGCCTGCCGTGCGTCGGGCCAGCCCGAGCCTGACGATCCGGCCGAGTACGTCCGCTGCATCCTGCTGAGCCTTGCGCTGGCCTACCGCCGAACGATTCGACGGGCGGCAGAGCTCACAGCCCGTAACGTGTCCGTGGTCCACCTCGTCGGCGGCGGCAGCCGGAACGCGTTGCTCTGCCAACTGACCGCCGACGCATGTGGGGTGCCCGTCCTGGCCGGTCCGGCGGAAGCCTCCAGCCTGGGCAACGTCGGCGTGCAGGCCGTGGCCACCGGCGAGTTGAGTTCGATCGAGCAGCTGCGCTCCGTGATAGCCATGAGTGTCCACCTACGACGGTTCGTGCCGTCGGATTCCGATCCCGTGCGCTGGGATCGTGGCGAGGAATTGTTGACTCCACCTCCCTGACCGTGATCCGTCCTGACCGAGTTCGCCGGTCTCCAATCGAGCAGAAGGCAGCGTCATGTCCACCGATCTCGACCGCATCATCAGCCTGTCGCGCACGCTAGGGGCACCAGGGCGGGACCTGGTCATTCTCGCCGAGGGCAATACCTCCGTTCGCACCGGAGCGGACCGGATGCTCGTCAAGGCCAGCGGCGCCCACCTCGCAACCGCCGGACCCGACGACTTCGTCGAAGTCGGACTGGCGGAGCTGATCGCCCTGCTCGACAACCCGGATACCGACCAGCAATCCATTGCCGACGTGTTCAACCGAGTCGGGGTGGCCACCGGACGGCGGCCCTCGGTGGAGGCGATGCTGCACGCCATCTGTCTGCAGGAGGGCGGCGCCTCGGTCGTCGGCCACACCCACCCGGTGCCGGTCAACGCGCTGCTCTGCTCCGAACATGCCGAGACGCTCGCGTCCGTGATCGTCTACCCGGAGCAGATCGTCATCCTCGGGCGGAGGGCGATGTTGATTCCCTATGTGGATCCGGGCCTGTTGCTTGCCCGACTGGTCCGTGACCGGCTGCGCCAACACATCGCTGCCGAAGGCGCGCCGCCGAAGGTGATCTACCTGGCCAACCACGGCATGTTCGCTCTGGGTGCGACGACGGCGGAGGTACTCCGAATCACCGAGATGGCCGTCAAGGTCAGCCGCATCATGCAGGCCGGCCTGGCCATCGGTGCCTTGTCCCCGCTCACCGACAATGACAGCGACCGGATAGACGAGCGTGAGGATGAGCAGTACCGCCGAGCTGTCCTCGACCGCGCAGAGCACCTTCCGGCTCGGGACGCGTCGTGACAGGCGCCCTCGACGGCAAGGTTGCCGTCGTCACCGGAGGCAGCTCGGGAATCGGGCTGGCCGTTGCCCGCGAGCTGTCCCGCCTCGGCGCCAACGTCGTCGTGACCGCTCGTTCGGCCGAGCGGCTCGAGGCTGCCGTCGCGTCGATACCCGGTCCGGCACATGCAGTCGTGGCCGACATCACCGAGGCCGCGACAGCCGAATCGCTGATGCAGCAGGTCGAGCAGCGGTTCGGCACTGTCGACATCGCCGTGGCGAACGCGGGTATCTACCTGGCCGATGAGTTTTGGACGAACGACCCGAACGCGATCGACCGGTTGGTGTCGACCAACATCACCGGCGTCATGCGAACGGTGCACGCCGCACTGTCGTCGATGGTTCCCCGGGGCACCGGCGACGTGCTGGTGACCGGGTCGGTTTCAGGGACCCAAGATATTCACTGGGAGCCTGTGTACTCCGCGTCCAAGCACGCACTGCACGCCTTCGTGCACGGGGTGCGCCGCCAACTCGTCGGCACCGGCGTCAGGCTGGGGGTGGTCGGGCCCGGCGTTGTACTCAACGAGCTCTGGTCGGTGTCTGAAGAGCAGGACATCGAGCAGGGGGTCGCTGCCGGCACCGGGATCCGTTCGGAGGATGTCGCAGACGCGGTTGGCTACATGCTGACCCGGCCCCGGCATGTCACCATTCGCGATCTGGTGATTCTGCCGTCCAATCAGGACATCTGAGTCGACCGGTCTGAGTTACAAGGTGCCTGACGTTCAATCCGCTCCGGGTCGCCGCTACGTCGGTCCGCGCGACATCATGCAGCTGTCGATCGATAGGCTCGGCACGCAGACCCAGCGTCTGCGCCAGGCCTGACAACAGGTAGAAGGGCAGACGAACATGGGTATCCGACTCTCCCTCGGACACATCGACGAGTACGACGACACCGTGGCGGCTTTCGCACACCAACTCGGCCTGCGCAGCGTGCAGTTGCACACGCCCTCCGCGCTGCCCGGCCACGAAGGTTTCTGGAGCCTCGGTGAGCTGCAGGCGCTGCGTGATCGCTGCGACCGAGACGGTCTGGTGATCGAGGGATTGGAGAACGTGCCAGCGGCGCAGTTCTGGAAAATTCAGCGCGGACTTCCAGGTCGCGACGAACAGATCGAGAACTATCACCGAACCATCCGCAACATGGCCCGCGTCGGCATTGATCTGCTCGGCTACAACTTCATCGCAACCTACGTCTGGCGTACCGTCATGGGCGGCTCCGGTCGAGGTGGTGCAAGGGTCACCGGATTCGACCTCGCCCGCGCAGACGAGGGAAACGCGCTCGCCTCGTACAAGCTCACGCCGGGCGAGCCGATTACCGAACCCATCACCGCAGCGCAGATGTGGGACAACTACCAGTACTTCCTGGACGCGGTCCTGCCGGTGGCGGAGGAAGTGGGCGTCCGGCTCGCGCTGCACCCAGATGACCCGCCGGTGGATGAGCCGCTGGGCCAGGCCACGCGGATCTTCACGTCACCGTCGGCCATCGCCGAGGCCTACCGGCGCTCGAGCGGAAGCCCGGCCTGGGGACTCAACTTCTGCATCGGCACAGTATCGGAGATGTCGGGGGAGGATTCGGTCAACGAGGTGATCGACCTGCTCGGGCCGCGAGGTCGCCTCTTCTACGTCCACTTCCGCGACGTCCAGGGCACCGTTCCGAGGTTCACCGAGTGCTTCCTCGGCGAGGGAAACCTGAACCCGGCCCGCGTCATTCGACGACTGCACAGTGCCGGTTTCGACGGCTTCCTCATCGACGACCACGTTCCAGCGATGATCGGTGACCTGGATACCTGGGGCGACACGTCACCGGCCGCGTACTGCAGCCGCGGTCGCGCCCACGCCATCGGCTATCTACAAGGCGTTCTCAACGGGCTCGACATCGGCTAACGCCGCTCACAGCGTGCTGAACTCGATCCGCAACTGGGTGCGGCGTCGCTGTCCCGGCTCGAGCCATGGTGCCGTCCCGGCTGTGCGATCGTGCTCGCGGCCGAGCACCGAGCAGTTCGCCGGTTCCACGGCCATCGCATAGCTGCCGCGGGTAGCGCGCCGCCAAGTGTGCACCCTGGGCAGTGTCGCAGCATCCCAGGCCACACTGGCTTGCTGTCCGGATTCGGGACTGGCCACCCGCAGCGTCCGCCAGCCGTCAGAGCCTTCCGCGACGCCGTGTTCGACGACGACGTCCTCGTCATCAAGCAACGGCGGACCCATCATTGCCCAGCCTTGCCCGACGCGTGCTGAGTCCGGATCGCGCGGCTCGGACCACATGATGCGTCCGTCGACGAATGACGACGGGCCGAGAAAGGGATACCCGAAGTTGACGTGATAGAGAATCGGTGTCTGCTCCGTGCGCTGCCCCAAGTTCGAGGTGTCGTCGACGATGCCGATGTCCGACCGGCCGGTATGAACGGTGATCGTGCGGTCCAGTCGCAGCACCGGGCCGAATGCCGAAGCGTCGATCATGGTGCCTGCGACCGTGACGGCGATGCTCCCGTCCTGCTCCAAGCTGCGGGTCACCTGCACGCCAGACGCGTGCAAGCCGGTCGCGCTGCCGTGCATGGGGTGGCCCTCGGATGGGGTGCCGACATTGCGAAGCCCGCAGGTGGTCAGCAGACCACCAGCCCAGCCGGCCAGCCAATTGTCACCGGACCAGGCGGTTTCACCGACCGGCGATAGCCACGCGACCGGCGAGCCGGCGAACCAGGCGGCACCGATGTCCAAGCCGCGGTCGGGCAGCACCCGTACCTGCAGGCCTCCAGCCGGGTGGATCGAGATCGTCCTGTTGCCTCGGGCCGGTCCGTCGTCGGCGACCCCGTGAAAAACCTGCGCCAGTTGCTCGGCAGAACCAAGCATGCCCGCGTGCTCCGGGTGCTCTCCGTCGGTGTCAGTAAGCGGCAAGAAGACCGCCGTCGACAACCCAGGTCGCACCCGTGACGAACGAGGCGCCGTCAGAGAGCAGAAATGCGACTACGGTGGCGACTTCTTGCGGTCGGCCGATTCGTTTGAGCGCGTGCATGTCGGCCCAGGCCTGAAGCGCCTCCTGCGGATCCTGCGGTGTCATCTCTGCCGCGTTCTTCCGGACCAGCGGAGTGTCGATGGTTCCCGGTGCCACGGCGTTGACCCGGATGCCCTGCTCGGCGTGGTCGAGTGCCATCGCCCTGACGAGGCCGAGTGCACCCGCCTTTGCGGCTGCGTACGCTGCCACCGACTTCTGGGTCGCGATTCCCTGAATCGAGGACACGATGACGATCGCGCCCCCACCGTTGGCGGCCATGAGGGGAATCGCCGCCTGCGCGGAAACGTATATGCCTTTGAGATTCACCGCCTGCGTGGCGTCCCAGGCGCTTTCGTCGGTGGTGACCACCGAGCCGTGTCGTTCAATTCCGGCCGAGTACACCAGCGCTGCGAGCGGGGCGCGCTCGTTCGCCTCGCGCATCAGCCGGGCGGCGTCCTGCGGCGAGGTCGCATCGGCTTTCAGTCGCACGATGCGATCAGCGGTGTTGGCGGACGTCCTGCTCGCGAATGCGATATCGCCGACGCTGACCAGCCATCCCTGCTGGTCGAGTAGGTCCACGCACGCCTCGCCGATGCCGGAACCGCCGCCGACGACCACTGCAGACCGGTTGCCGTCCATCGCTCCTCTATCGCGCTAGTGCCACACCCGACTGCCGGGTCAGAAGCTGATCCTGGCGCCGCCGGAGAATCGGGCCTGCACAATGCGTTGATGCTGCCCGGTCAGCCGCCCGATCGTACCGCGACGTACAGATCGGGTCCGACGCACCGCGCGCGTCCCGCAGCGACTGCCTCGCGCAGATGCGCCGCTACCATCGCAAGCCCTCGGAACTCCTGAATGCGACCCACTTCGGCGCAGGTCTGCCGCCATACCTCGGTCAGTGACCGGGGCATATCGTCAAGGGCCCCCTCGATTGTTTCGGTGACCTGATCGAGGTATCGCTCGACCTCGGCGAGCAGGTCGAGGAACTCGTGTGAGGTCCGGCTGGCGTAGTGAGCCAGGCACACGAGCTGCACGTCCTCGTCCAAGGTCAGTGTGCGTAGCCGGTGCAGCGACTGGCGGAACTGCCCCGGCAGCACATGGCCGTGGAAGAAACTCCAAGACGTACCTGTCACGATGTCGCCGAGCAACAACGTGCGGGATGACCGTTCCAGCCAGCCGAGTTCGCCGACGACATGTCCGGGCAGCTGGATCGCCTCCAACACGAGACCGCCGCCAAGTCGTACGGCGCCGCCATCAGTCATCGTGACGTCGACGGGGCACGGCTTGCCGAAGGTCGGGGCCAACTCGGCTCGCAGTTCGGGGGAGTCGGAGACAATATCCGGACGATGCAGCGCGAATTCCCGCAGGTTCACCTCGAGATCCTCGATCCAGCGCACAGCTGCCGGGTCAGCCACGACTCGAGCGCCGGTGCGTTCCCGCAACGCAGCAAACGTGCCGATATGGTCGTGATGGGCGTGGGTGTTGAGCAGGAAACGCAGATCCTGGTCAGGTACGCCGGCCGCCGCCATCAGCCGTTCGACGGCCGGCAGGCTGAACGGCAGGCCGCCATCGACCAGCGCAGAACCCTCCGTGCCGACCACCAGATGTAGGTAGAGCGGCACCTCATCGTTGAGTTGCTGCCGGATCTGCCACACGCCGGGAACAAGCTCGACGGGGTTGTCGGTATCCATCTGCACATCTCATCACTCGCGTTCGACGCACTGGTGAAGGGGGCGCGACAAGCTATGGGAACGCCGGCCAACACCCCAGATAGCCGCGGATGCGTGGACGGTCGCAGCTTGCGATGTTCACGCCCAAGGCGTCGAGACGTGGCGATAGGGTTGTTGAGGTCGGCAGGTGCGCCGGTGGAGGTCAGATGGACGCCGAACTAACCGTGGGTCGCCTCGACGAGTTCGCCGACGGAGAACTTGTAACGGTCGATGTCGGTGGTCACGCCTTGATCGTGGCCCGCCTTGGCGACGTGGTGCATGTCGCGGTAAACCGGTGCCCGCACCTGGGTTTGTCGCTCACCCGCGGCCCCGGCGGGCTGAGGTACTCCGACGGCGTCGTCCAATGCCCGTGGCACAACTCCCGCTTCGACATGTGCACCGGCGAGAACCTGGATTGGGTCAGCGGCTTTGCCGGGCGGCGGGTGCCGCGCTGGTCGCGTCAGCTTGTGGCGCTCGGGCGCAAGCGCCGCGATCTGAAGATGCTTCCGGCGCGGATAGCGGACGGCCGCGTCGTCGTGGTCGTCGGCAGCACGGGGCAGCCTCCAGAATGACGACGAAGGCCGTCGGTGTCCTCCCGGCCTCGCCGCCGTCGTGTCGATCGCAACGACCGTCGCACTGTGGGTTCGGCTCACCGAGCGGTGGGTACTGAGCCCCGGCCCCAGGACCGCTTCCCGCGCGGCTGGCACTGCTTGAGCTTGCGGCCCCGTGGACCGGGGACGGCTGTCATTCAGCCTCGGGCCGGTCAGCGTCCCGGTTCGCCCACACCGAGATCCTCGCGGCGGACGGGGTTCTCTTTAGCGAGGACGGACAGTCGCCAGCGGGCCAAGCGCTCAAGCAATTCCGGCATCGCCGTAGCGGGGCTGCCAGCGAGGTCATGCCGACACTGGTTGACCAGGGCAACGATGCCGGACAGCGACAGGATCGACTCGTACTCGCGGAACAGCTGCTCGACGAGGTCCGCGTAGTGCTCGATGCCCGCCGCGTGCCCGCCGATGTGTGCGTTACTTGCAGGCGGCTGATGTCCAGCCAACGCTCCCGGAATGGTGGTCATGGCGCACCCCTGTGTCCGTGACGGCGACCGCGCGTGAACTGTGCGTGCCGTAGGCCACAGTCTAGCTGCGTGCCGGCGGCCGCGGCGGGGTCCCATGACGGGTGACGGGTCGGGTTTCGTCACCGAAGGGCGCAGCGGCCCGCTGGCCCCTGAAGCACGACGTCGACAGCTTTCCGCGGCTCGCCTTCGCCCCGGGGCGCTTCAGCCACCCGTCACGCCCCACCAACGCCGGCAACGCCCGCACTCGAGCCGCCTCCGGCATCGTGAAGGCGGGTACCCGCCCAGTCACCGCCTCGACCCGGACGGCACGGTCGGCTCGTGGTGCGGCGCTAGGCGCATCCGGCGAGCCCGGTAGCCAGTGGGTGCTGGAGGCCGCGACGCGCAAGCTCGTGGCTACAGCCACTTTTTTCGCTTGAAGATTGTGTACAGGAGGGTCGCAACTGTTGCCATGAGCAGCATGGACGCGATGAAGCCCGCCCGGGTGCCGAAGCCGGGATAGGGGACGTTCTGCCCGAAGAAACCGGTGATCGCCGTAGGCACGGCGATCACCGCCACCCAGGCAGTGATCCGGCGCATGTCATCGTTTTGTTGTAGGGATGTGGCGGCCAGTTTCTCGGCCGCGAGCGTCATGTGGGTGCCGGTGCGGGTCTGGTAGAACTCGATCACGCCGTGCAGGAACTCCTTCTGCCCATCGGCCATGCTTCGGACGAGGTCGAAACGGTCTGCGAGATCGGCGACGAGTGGCTTCTCCCGCTCCGGCAGGAACCGGGCCAGCTTCGCCATCCGACCGTAGGTCGCGCTGCTGTGTGCGGCCATGGTGCGGATTGCCAGCAGCTCGTACCAGACCTTGAACAGTTCCTCCAGGAACGGCTCCGGATCGCCTTGGAGTTCGCCGAGCATGACGCGCTGCTCAAGGCGTCCGGATTTCTCCGCCAGGGCGGCGACCAGATCGATCTCGCGGCGGGTGAGTGCGGACACGA
>JAVEET010000092.1 GCA_030840295.1 Pseudonocardiales bacterium | reverse complement strand
GAACTCAACGACCTCGGGGTCCGCATCCGGTGGGCTGGACGCCGCCCGCGCCTGTGGCGCGCGGTACTCAGCCAGCTCGAGGACGCCGAGCAGTACACCAGGAACAACGATCGCCTGACCTTGCAGTTCTGCGTCAACTACGGCGGGCGGGCCGAAATCGTGGACGCTACGCGCAAGATCGCGGCCCTTGCTGCCGAGGGGCGGCTGAAGCCGGACCGGATCGACGAGAAGATGTTCGCGCGCTTTCTGGACGAGCCGGATCTGCCGGATGTCGACCTGTTCATCCGGTCCTCTGGAGAACAGCGCACCTCGAACTTCCTGCTCTGGCAATCCGCGTACGCCGAGCTGCTCTTCGTCGACACGCCGTGGCCGGACTTCGACCGACGCAATCTGTGGGCCGCGTGCGAGAACTTCGCCCGGCGGGATCGGCGCTATGGGGGAGCTGTCAATCTGCCGGCAGCCGAGGACCGCCGGGCCACTGACAGTGGGCCGGCCAGATGATCGCCGTCCTGCACTTTCGACCCACCGAGGGGCCGGTATCCTTCCAGGAACGTGGGCACGCCGCACTCGATGCCTTGGCCGCCCGGCCGGGGTTTGTGCGCGGCAGTCTTGGCCGGGCCACCGATGACGAAGACGCCTGGATCATGGTCACCGAGTGGGAATCGGTCGGCGCATATCGGCGCGCTCTCGGTGGCTACGAGGTCAAGCTGATCGCCACGCCGCTGATGGCCCAAGCCGTCGATCAGCCCAGCGCGTTCGAGTCACTCATATCCATCGGATCGGACGGCGCAAGCGTGATCCGCTCCACTGACCGGGCCACGGATGCGGACTGGGGCGGCCGGGGACCGTCAACGCGTGAGCGAGAGGAAGGGACCTGGTGACGAGGACGCGGTCGCGAACCTCGCCGGAGGGTGCCGCGCCGCCGCCAACGTCGAAGCTGGCTGCACCGACTGCCGAGATCGGCCCCGAGCCCGTCAGCGGGTGGGCCCGTGTGCTCATCGCTGTTCCGGACGCGACGATCCTGCTGTTCCTGTGCGTCGTCGTCGCGGTCGGACCGCTCGCCGCGTTCGGACAGTTCCGCAAGCTGGCGGTGGCGGCACTGTTCGTGCTCGCCCTGCTGGTGGCCCGTCGTGCGATGCCCGAAGCCATGCCGGCCGTCCGATCGTCGGCGATCTGCTCCGCCCTCGCCGTACTGGTCGCCGTCGTCTTCGTGCTGGTCAACCTGCCTTACGCGTCGCAGTACTACGTGGTCGTGCGGGACCCGGCCGTCTACACCTTGCGCGCGATCTGGATGACCGGTCATGCCTCGCCCAATATTCCGGTGGCCGAAGCGGTGAACGGCGCCCGGGGAATCTCGGGGTCCTACACCGATGCCAGCGGCTTCTTCCAGGTCGGTAACCACTGGGAGCCACAGGGATCGTCCCTGGTGCCGGGGGTATTCGCGATCGGTGGCTGGATTGCCGGGGAGAGCGGGGTCCTCGCCGCGGACATCGTCGTTGCCGGGGTGGCCCTGCTGACCGTCTACGCCATCGGTCGTCGACTTCTCGGTCCGGCCTGGGCACTGGTCCCGATGGCGGCGATGGCTACCTCGCTGCCGACGATCGCCTTCGGCCGCGCCGCGTACACCGAACTGACCGCCTTGATCTTGGGCTTGGGCGGCATCGTATTGCTGCGGTCGGCCCTGACGACCAGCCGCGCGCTGCCGGCCGTCGCCTCCGGCGTAGCGCTCGGCGCTACATTCCTGGCGCGGGTCGACGGCTTGCTCTTCGTGCTCGGCGCCACGGCCGCCCTCGGGCTGGCTGCCGGCGTCTCGCGCTCTGAACGTCGCCGGGTTCAGCTACGCCGCTTGCTGCTGCGGTTCCTGCTCGGCGCGTCGGCCAGCCTGGTCCTCGCCTTTGTTGATCTGGCTAGGAACAGTTCCGTCTACGAGATGACCTCATGGGGTCAGATCAAGCCCCTCACGGAGCTCACGATCGCGGTTGCCGTGGCCGCGGTCCTCGCCGGCTTCGTCCCGAGCTTCAGCCCGCGCCTGGGCGGCCTCGGACTGAGGTTGACCGACAGCGGCCGCCGCTGGGCACCGCGCGTCGCGGGAGTGGTGCTGGTGCTGTTCCTCGTCCTTGCGCTCCGGCCGCTCTACTACGTCGCGCATGCGCAGGGCCGGGGCACCGATGCCGTCGCCGTCCGCCAGGCCGCCGCCAATCTGCCGGTGGACGGCTCCCGTACCTACGACGAGAACACGGTCAGTTGGCTGGCGTGGTACTTCTCCTGGCCCGTCGTGCTGCTCGGCGCCGTAGGTGTCGCGTTGCTATTGGTGCGAGCCTGGCGGCAACGCGATGCCTGGCTCGCGAGTGTCCTGAGCATTCTGGGTGGGGCCTGCCTGGTGTATCTGAACCGGTCCTCGATCACCCCCGATCAGGTGTGGGCCATGCGGCGCTTTCTTCCGATCGTGATCCCGCTGGGTCTGATAGCGGCAGCATCGGTGCTCCCCGTGATCAGCCGCAGGTATCCGCGGTGTCGGGTGGCGGTCGTGCTGGTCGGTGTCTTGATCGCGACGCTGCCCGTCATCACCTGGCCCGGCGTCTTTCGCGTCACTCAGTACGGCGGCGCGCGGAGCTTCGTGAACTCGGTCTGCGCGCGGGTCGGGCACGATCATGTGATCCTCGCTGACGACAGCGACGGGGGGCGCATCTTCCTGCCTACCCTCCGCGTCAGCTGCGGCGTAGAGGTGGTGCTGCTTTCGGAGTCATCACAGCAATCGATGCTGACGGTTCGGGCCAACTGGGCCGACGGCGTCCCGATCACCGTCATCGCCTTCGTGCCGGATGCCATTCCGTGGGCCTCCACAGTGCACCAGCCTGCCGTAGTAGGCACCTTCACGGTCTGGCAGGAACCGCTGACCTCCAGGCCCAAGGGTTCCGAGATACGGACCATGTCCGCTTATATCGGCGATCTCCAACCGGACGGACTGGTTCGTCCGCGGAGCTAACGGCCCGGCGAAAGCACGCGGCTTGTTCAGACGGGCTCCGGTCGGCATGAGCCGTGCTCCGCGACGGATATCCTGTAGGGGCCCCGCAGTCCTCGTTCCTCATCTGGAGTCTTCTCGTGCCCTCGGACCGCAATGATTCCGTCGTCAGCCTGGCGAAGCGTCGTGGCTTCGTGTTTCCGGCTGCCGAGATCTACGGCGGCACCCGGTCGGCCTGGGACTACGGACCGCTGGGCGTCGAGCTCAAGGAGAATATCCGGCGGCAGTGGTGGCGGACCATGGTGACCACCCGGGACGACGTGGTCGGCCTGGACTCCGCGGTGGTGTTGCCGCCGGCGGTGTGGGAGGCGTCGGGCCACGTCGCGACCTTCTCCGATCCGTTGACCGAATGCACCAACTGTCACAAGCGATTCCGTGCCGACGACCTCATGGACGAGTTCGAGGCGAAGAAGGGCCGGGCGCCCGAGAACGGCCTGGACGACATTGCGTGCCCGAACTGTGGCAATCGGCATACCTGGACCGAGCCCCGGGCCTTCTCCGGGCTGATGAAGACCTATCTCGGCCCTGTCGAGGACGAGTCCGGCCTGGCGTACCTGCGTCCGGAGACTGCACAGGGCATCTTCCTCAACTTCAAGAATGTGATGACGACGGCCCGGAAGAAGCCGCCGTTCGGTATCGCGCAGACCGGCAAGTCGTTTCGCAACGAGATCACTCCCGGCAACTTCATCTTCCGGACCCGCGAGTTCGAGCAGATGGAGATGGAGTTCTTCGTCCCGCCGGGTACGGACGAGCAATGGCACGAATACTGGCTCCAGGCCAGGTGGAGCTGGTACCTGGACCTCGGTATCAACCCGGATAATCTGCGCTTCCACGAGCACCCCAAGGAAAAGCTGTCCCACTACTCCAAGCGGACCGTCGACATCGAGTACCGGTTCCTGTTCGGGGGCACCGAGTTCGCGGAACTGGAAGGCATCGCCAATCGGACGGACTTCGACCTGAAGACCCATTCGGAGCATTCCGGGACGGATCTGAGCTATCTGGATCCGGAGACCAACGAGCGGTACAGGCCCTACGTCATCGAGCCGGCCGCCGGTTTGACCCGGGCGATGCTGGCCTTCCTGCTCGACGCCTACGCCGAGGACGAGGCCCCGAACACCAAGGGCGGCGTCGATAAGCGGACGGTGTTGCGCCTGGACAAGCGGCTGGCTCCGGTCAAGGTCGCGGTGTTGCCGCTGTCCCGCAACGCCGATCTGTCACCGAAAGCCAGGGATCTGGCAACCACCCTGCGTCGGCACTGGAACGTCGAGTTCGACGACGCGCAGGCGATCGGCAAGCGATACCGGCGCCAGGACGAGATCGGCACACCGTTCTGCGTAACGGTGGACTTCGACACCCTGGACGACCACGCCGTCACGGTCCGCGAACGCGACACCATGACCCAGGAGCGAGTATCGCTGGACAAGATCGAGGGCTACCTGGCCGAACGGCTGCTCGGCTGCTGATGTCGTCCCTGGCGCAGGAGACCGTCGCGGCGCCGCTGCAACTGGGCGAGCGGATCTCCGTTGACCCGCCGGTGGTTCTGGCCCCGTTGGCCGGCATCACCAACGTCGCCTTCCGCCGGCTATGCCGTGAGTACGGCGCCGGCCTGTACATCTGCGAGATGATCACCTCGCGGGCGCTGGTGGAGCGCAACCGCAAGACCATGCAGATGGTGTCCTTCGCCGCGGACGAGACCCCCCGCTCGATGCAGCTGTACGGCGTCGACCCGGCGGTGGTGGCTCAGGCCGTCCGGATGATCGTCGAGGAGGATCTGGCCGACCACGTTGACCTGAACTTCGGCTGCCCGGTGCCCAAGGTGACCCGGCGCGGCGGCGGATCCGCCTTACCTTGGCGGATCAATCTCTTCGATGACCTGGTCACCGCGGCGGTGCGGGCGGCGGGCGGCCAGATTCCGGTCACGGTCAAGATGCGGCTCGGCGTCGATTCCGATCACCTGACGTACCGTGAGGCGGCGTTGCGCGCCCAGGACGCGGGGGTCGCCTACGTGGCACTGCACGGCAGGACAGCCGCCGACTTCTACGGAGGCCAGGCCGACTGGGAGCCGATCGCCGAACTGGCAGCGCTGTTGGACATTCCGGTGCTGGGCAACGGTGACATCTGGGAGGCGGCCGACGCGGTGCGGATGGTCGCCGAGACCGGCTGCGCCGGGGTGGTGGTCGGACGGGGTTGCTTGGGCCGTCCGTGGCTGTTCGGCGATCTCGCGGCCGCGTTCGCGGGGGTGCAGGAGACCTCGATGCCGGATCTGGCCGAGGTGTCCAAGGCGATGTTCCGGCATGCCCAATTGCTCGGCGAGTGGCTCGGCGAGGAGCGCGGCGTCATCGATTTCCGCAAGCACGTGGCCTGGTATCTAAAGGGATTCACCGTAGGCTCGGATTTGCGGCGATCGATGGCGATGGCCTCTGGCCTGGCCGAACTGGACGATCTGCTGCACCAGATGGATCTGGACCAGCCCTTTCCGGTGGAGGTGCTCGGTCGTCCCCGGGGCCGCACGTCAGGTGCCCGGCCGGTGAGCCTGCCCGAGGGGTGGCTGGCTGACCGGACCTCGCGTGCCGTGCCCTTCGGAGCCGAACTCGCCGACTCCGGCGGCTGACGCCCACCGGGGCGTTGTGCGGCCGGAAAAGTCGGTTTCGCGCGAACGGCCAACCTTTCGGGCCGCACAATGCCGTCAGAGGCCTCCAGAGTGATTGTGTCGTTGGTGACAACTGGGGCGTCAGATCGATCATCAGGCAGACCGAAAAGGCTTACCAGAACTAGGCTCGACCGAACTCGCTTCTCGATCGAAACCCGGCGGTGCGTGCGATGACCAAGTTCGTATATGACTTTTCCGAAGGCAACAAGGACCTGAAGGACCTGCTCGGTGGCAAGGGTGCGAACCTGGCCGAGATGACCCGGATGGGGTTGCCGGTGCCACCGGGATTCACCATCACCAGCGAGGCCTGTCAGGCGTATCTGGCCAGTGGCCGGGAACCGTCGGAGATGGCGGCCGAGGTCGATGAGCACCTGGTCGAACTCGAGACGAAGATGGGAAAGAAGCTCGGCCAGTCCGATGATCCATTGCTTGTCTCGGTTCGTTCGGGAGCGAAGTTCTCGATGCCGGGCATGATGGAAACCGTCCTGAATATCGGCTTGAACGACCAGTCGGTGCGCGGCCTGGCGGCCCAGGCCGGCAACGAGCGGTTTGCTTTCGACTCCTACCGACGGCTGATCCAGATGTTCGGCAAGACCGTGTTGGACATCGACGGCGAGCATTTCGAAGGCGCGCTGGATGAGGCGAAGCGGGCCAAGGGCACCAAGAACGATCTGGATCTGGACGCCGAGGATCTGCGCAGACTGGTCGAGACCTACAAGCAGGTTGTCGTAACCCGTGCGGGACGAGAGTTCCCGCAGGATCCGAAGGAGCAGCTGAGTCTCGCGATCCGGGCGGTGTTCGATTCGTGGAATGCGCCGCGGGCCATCCTGTACCGCCGCCAGGAGCGGATTCCCTCCGATCTCGGTACCGCGGTCAACATCTGCTCGATGGTCTTCGGCAATCTCGGCTCCGATTCCGGTACGGGTGTGGCGTTCACGCGTGATCCGGCCTCTGGCGCGAAGGGTGTCTACGGGGATTACCTGCAGAACGCTCAGGGCGAGGATGTGGTGGCCGGTATCCGCAACACCTTGTCGTTGGCCGATCTTGAGAACCTGGACAAGAAGTCCTATGACGAGCTGATGGGCATCATGAGCCAGCTCGAGGAGCACTACCGCGATCTGTGTGACATCGAGTTCACGATCGAGCGGGGCAAGTTGTGGATGTTGCAGACCCGGGTGGGCAAGCGCACCGCGGCCGCTGCGTTCCGGATCGCGACCCAGCTGATCGACGAGGGGCTGATCGATGAGAACGAGGCCTTGCAGCGGGTGACCGGTGCCCAGTTGGCGCAGTTGATGTTCCCGCACTTCGACGAGCGGGCGGCGACCCAGAAGATCGCCCAGGGAATGAACGCCTCGCCCGGGGCAGCGGTGGGCAAGGTGGTTTTCGACTCCTACACCGCGATCAAGTGGAGTCGCAGCGGCGAGAAGGTCATCCTGGTCCGGCGTGAGACGAACCCCGATGACCTGGACGGCATGATCGCCGCGCAGGGCATCCTGACCAGCCGCGGCGGCAAGACCAGCCACGCCGCGGTGGTCGCCCGGGGGATGGGCAAGACCTGTGTGTGCGGGGCCGAGGGCATCGACGTCGACACCAAGGCACGGCATTTCACGACCAAGGACGGCACCGTCCATCCCGAGGGCACCGTCATCTCGATCGACGGCACGTCCGGCGAGGTGTTCCTGGGTGAGGTGCCGGTGGTCGATTCGCCGGTGGTCCGCTACTTCGAGGGCGAGCTGGACCCGGAGGCTACCGGCGCGGATGAGGTTGACGACATCGTCAAGGCGGTGCACCGGATCATGAAGGTGGCCGACGGGACACGGCGGATGGCGGTCCGGGCGAACTCCGACACCGAGGAAGATTCAGCCCGCGCGCGGCGTTTCGGGGCGCAGGGAATCGGCTTGTGCCGTACCGAGCACATGTTCCTCGGGGATCGCCGGTCGCTGGTCGAGGCGTTGATCCTGGCCGACACCGACGAGGAGCGGGAACGGCAACTGGCCGAGTTGCTCCCGCTGCAGCGTCAGGACTTCCTGGGCATCTTCGAAGCCATGGACGGACTGCCAGTCACCATCCGGCTGCTGGATCCGCCGTTGCACGAGTTCCTGCCCGACATCACCGAACTCTCGGTACGGGTGGCGGTGGCCGAGTCTCGCGGTGAAGCCCGCGAGGGTGACCTGCGAATGTTGCAGGCGGTGCACAGGTTGCACGAGCAGAACCCGATGCTCGGGCTGCGCGGTGTCCGGCTGGGTCTGGTCATTCCGGGCCTGTTCGAGATGCAGTCCCGGGCCATCCTCGAAGCCGCGGCGCTGCGGGTCAAGGCCGGTGGCGTGCCGCGGGTGGAGATCATGGTCCCGCTTGTCGGGGCGGTCCAGGAGTTCGAGGCGATCAAGGACGACATCATCTCGGTGGCCCGCGAGGTCCGGCAGGAAACCGGGGCCCACCTGGAATTCCTGGTCGGCACCATGATCGAGCTGCCCCGCGCCGCGCTGACGGCCGACCAGATCGCGGAGTCCGCGGAATTCTTCTCCTTCGGCACCAACGACCTGACCCAGACGACCTGGGGCTTCTCCCGCGACGATGTCGAGGCCGCGTTCTTCTCCCACTACCTCGAGAAGGGCATCTTCGGGGTTTCGCCCTTCGAGTCCCTGGACCGCGAAGGCGTCGGCGAACTCGTCCGGATCGGCGCCGAACGTGGCCGGTCGGTGCGCCCGCAGCTCAAGCTGGGCGTCTGCGGCGAGCATGGCGGCGACCCGGACTCGGTGCATTTCTTCCACGAAGTCGGCCTGGACTATGTCTCATGCTCGCCATTCCGGGTCCCGGTCGCGCGCCTGGAGGCCGGTCGGGCCAACGGCGGCGGCGGTAGCGACTCCCGCTGAGCGGGGCCGCAGATGTGCTGCGGGTAATCTCGCAGAAGTGTCCGGTCGACTTCTGCGTATCGCTGCCGTGGCCGGGGCGGCAGCCAGAGCCGCGCTCGGACATCGCACAGCCGGGCTGGGACATCGCAAGGCCGGGCTCGGGGCTGACCGGACGGTTCTCGGGCACCGCCGCCGAGCCGCCGAGCTCGACGGGACGTCGCAGCCTCGCCGGTTCGCCGCTGCGGTGATCGGGCGGCGCGAGGGGCCCACGGTGCTGCCTGCGACGCCGGAAGTCCAACGGATCCTGACCGACTACGGCCTGCGGTCGATCATCGACGACGACGGTGACCTGACGGTGCGCTGGGAAAAGTTCAGCATCTACTTCTTCCACTACGGCCAGGACGAGGAGGTTCTGCAGGCCCGTCTATACCTCAACCGGAGGTTCGACGTCGACCTCAGGCCGACCCTCGCCCTGGTGCTCGATGATTGGAACCGAAGCAAGCTATTCCCGAAGGCGTACACGGTCTTACCTGACGACGGTCTGGTCGGCGTGTGTGCCGAACAGGCCTTCGACTTCGAGGGCGGCACCAGTCAGCAGCAACTCAGGTTCACCATCGGTATGTGGCTGCAGAACCTGCAGCAATTCGCCGACTGGATCGAGGAGCACGTCTGAACGCCTTTGCCTACCAGGCTTCCGATGCCGAACGCCTGGTCGACGAGGGTCCTAAGCGCGGCCAGTATCGAGTGCAGGACGACCGGGGACACTTCCAACGCGATCGTGCGCGGGTGCTGCACTCCTATGCGTTCCGGCGGCTCGCGGACAAGACCCAGGTCGTCTCGCCAGGCCAGGACGACTTTCCCCGCACCCGGTTGACGCACTCGCTCGAGGTAGCCCAGATCGCCCGGGAGATCGGCGGCCTGCTCGGCTGCGACCCGGACATCACCGACACCGCCGGTCTGGCCCACGATCTGGGACATCCGCCGTTCGGGCACAACGGTGAGGATGCCCTGAACGAGGTGTCCCAGCCCTGTGGTGGCTTCGAAGGCAATGCTCAGACCTTGCGGATCCTCACCCGGCTCGAGGCCAAGGTGGTGCTCGAGGACGGTGTGCACAAGGGGCGCCCGGCCGGACTGAATTTGACGCGGGCCAGCCTGGATGCGGTGTGCAAGTACCCCTGGCCACGGCGAGCGGACGTCGGCAAGTTCGGCGTGTACGCGCAGGATCTGGCTGCGTTCGCCTGGTTGCGGGACGGACGCCCGGACGGCACGCGGTGCCTGGAGGCCCAGATCATGGATTGGGCCGATGATGTGGCTTACTCCGTTCACGACGTCGAGGACGGGGTCCACTCCGGTTATATCAAGCTCCATGCGGTGGACGATCTAGAGCGGTCCGCGCTCTGCGAGCAGGCCGCCCGGTACTACTCGTCACTGCCGCCCGACGCCCTGCAACCCATGCTCGACGAGCTCTTGAAGCTGCCGGCGTTGCTTGATCTGGCCAGCTACGACGGCAGTTACCACGCCCAGGTCGCTTCCAAGCGCGCCACCAGCGAGCTCACCGGCCGTTTCGCCGGAGCAGCGGTCGCCGCAACCCGGGACCGGTACGGGACCGGCCCGCTCGGTCGGTACACCGCAGATCTGGTTGTCCCCGATGCCGTGGCGGCCGAGTGCGCCCTGCTCAAGGCGATCGCGCTGCGGTACGTGATGCGCAGGCCGGGTGTCAACGAGGTTCTGGTGCGCCAGCGGCGGATGCTCACCGAGTTGGTGGCCGCCCTGACCGACGCCGGTGAATCGGGGCTGTCGCTGGTCCTGCGTGACGACTGGCGTGCCGCGGCAGACGATGCTGGTCGGCTGCGGGTGGTCACCGATCAGGTGGCGCAGCTGACCGACTCCTCGGCCATCTCCTGGCACCGCCGGCTCGTCGGCCCCACCGCCTAGACTCGGGGCCATGGCCGGACGGATTCGCGACGAGGACATCGCCGAGGTCCGCGAGAAGTCCCGGATAGACGACATCATCGGCGAGCATGTTCAGCTCCGAAACGCCGGTGGGGGCAACCTCAAGGGAATTTGTCCCTTCCACGACGAGAAATCGCCGTCTTTGTCGGTGTCTCCGACCCGTGGGCTCTACCACTGCTTCGGCTGCGGCGCGGGGGGCGACGTCATCAAGTTCGTCCAGGAGATCGAGCACCTGTCGTTCTCCGAGGCTGTCGAGAACCTGGCGAGCCGTGCGGGCATCCAGCTTCGGTATGCCGAAGGAGGCAGCGGTCCGCAGCGCCAATCCGGCCAGCGGGCCCGGCTCGTCGAGGCGCACACCCTCGCCGCGGCCTACTACGCCGACCAGCTGCAGTCGCCCGACGCGCAGCCGGCCCGCGACTTTCTTGGCGAGCGCGGCTTCGACGCCGGGGTGGCCCGCCAGTTCGGCTGTGGCTACGCGCCCGCCGGCTGGGACTCGTTGACCAAGTACCTGCTTGGCCGGGGCTTCTCCACCGCGGAGTTGACGCTGGCCGGGCTGGCAAGAGAGTCCGGACGGGGTTCGCTGATCGATCGGTTCCATCGCCGATTGCTCTGGCCCATCAAGGACATCGGTGGTGACGTAGTGGGTTTCGGGGCGCGCCGGATCCATGACGACGACAAGATCGAGGCCAAGTACCTCAACACTCCCGAGACGCCGATCTACAAGAAGAGCCAACTGTTGTACGGCATGGACGTGGCCAAACGCGAGATCGCGAAGCAGAACACCGCTGTGGTCGTAGAGGGTTACACCGACGTGATGGCCTGCCACCTGGCGGGCGTGACCACGGCGGTGGCCAGCTGCGGCACCGCCTTCGGCGCAGAACACATCAACGTCATCCGGCGGCTGTGGTCCAGTAACAGCGCCGAGGAAGCGCAGGCCAAGACCAAGGTGATCTTCACCTTTGACGGTGACGCCGCTGGTATGAAGGCGGCCGAGAAGGCATTCGCCGACGAGCAGAAGTTCCTGGCCCAGACCTGCGTTGCCATCGAGCCGACCGGCAAGGACCCTTGCGAGCTGCGGCAGTCCGGGGGAGACCATGCCGTCCGCGCGCTGATCGAGGGCAACAAGCCGCTGGTGTTCTACATGCTCGACACGCTGATCAAGCGCTTCGATCTGGACACGGTGGAGGGCCGGGCCGGCGCCCTGAACCAAGCCATCCCGCTGGTCGCCCAGCTGAAGGACCCGGCACACCGGGTCGGGTATGCCGGTGAGGTGGCCAGGCTCGTCGGCGTGCCCAATCCGGACGACGTGCTGGCGCGAGTCCGGGGGCTGGTCCGCTCGGCCGAACGTGGTCAGCAACGCGGCGGGCAGGATCGCGCCGGCGGCCCGGTCAACGGCCACGGACGGCAGAACGGCTCGTCCGGCGTCCCGGCGGCAGCGTCACCGGTCGGCGTGCACCCGAAGGTGGTCCAGGCCGAGCGTGAGGTGATCAAGGCCGCGCTGCAGTTGCCCGACACCGTGGGAACGCAGTTCGACGAGTTGGGCCCCGGTGCCTTCCTGGTCGCGGTTCACCAGCAGTTGCAGGGGGCGATCAGGGCAGCGGGCGGCGCCGCGTCAGCAGTGATCGGACCACTGTGGGTGCAGCGCGTTTCCGAACACCTGCCGCCGGACTCAGAAGCGCGCTCGATGGTGAACGGCCTTGCGGTTGAATCGCTGCGGTCGGGAACCGACGCCCAGACGCGCTACGCCGAGGCCATGGTGAACAGCCTGGCCGAACAGGTCGTCGCGCGCGAGGTCGCACAGCTCAAGTCCCGGGTCCAGCGGCTGGACGCCCAGGCTGATGCCGACGAACAGGGGCGGTTGTTTGCGCAGTTGATGCAGTTGGAGCAACGCCGCCGCGAGCTCCGATCGCGTGCTATCGGAGGAGAGTAGTCGTGGGGTTGTTGTCCTTCACCGATCGCTGGATCCGGCCGCCGGCGGAGTTGCGAAAACTGTTCGCCGGTTCCGAGCGTCCACTGGCCGTCGCGGAGTCCACCGGCGGTCGTGATGCGACGGATTCGTCGAATTCCGTGGTCACCGTCGCCACCAATCTCGGCCTGTGGTTGCCGATCGAGCCCGTTGACGGCCAGACCGGACCTCGCTGGCGGCGCGTCGGCTGGGATCGGGTGGTGAAAGCCAACTGGAACGACAACACCCTGAGCGTGATCGAGGGTGACCTGGATGACGAAGGCGTCGTACGGGACCAGCCGGCGGTCACCATCTCGCTGACCGAACCGCGCAACCTGCCGGCCGTGGTGCGGACCCGGGTCGAGGCGAGTATCGCTCGATCCGAGCAGGTGAATCTGCCGGCCGGCACCGGGCGGATCGTCGCCCGCCGGGTGCCCGGAGTGGATGGCCTGACCTGGACGGCACGTATCGACACCGGTACTCCGGACACCCCGGCCGATCGCGAGGTCCTGCTTCAGTACCTGGCCCGGGCGACCAGCGCGCCGATCGAATGACTCGCCGACCCACCGGGATCAGCGGCGGCTGAAGGACAGCAATGCCCTCGAGCCGATTAGTCCAGCCGAGTCACATCCACACTGACCTTCAACCGCGATCGGGCTGAGTCAGTGACGATCACCCCTTTGAGCGGGGGCACATCGGCGTAGTCCCGACCGTAGGCGGTGATCAGGTAACGGTGATCGACCCATTGATCATTGGTGGGATCGAAATCGAGCCAGCCCAGTGACGGCACGAAGACCGAGGCCCAGGCGTGCGAGGCGTCAGCGCCCAGCAGTTTGGCGCGGCCAGGTGCCGGCCGAGTTTCCAGGTAGCCGCTGACGTAGCGGGCGGCCAATCCGGCTGAACGCAGGCAACCGACGGCGAGATGAGCGAAATCCTGGCACACGCCGGCGCGGTTCTGCAGCAGCTGATCGACGGTGGTTCGGACGGTCGTGGAACCCGACCGGTAGTCGAAGTCGTCGTGGATCCGATGAAACAGCTCGGCTACGACTTCGCCGATCGAGCGACCGGGCCGCAGAACTGTCTGTACGTACTCGCTCATGGCGGCCGATGGCCTTATTCGGGCAGACGGCAGGACGTACTCGCCGGCCTCCGGGTGATTCGTGACGGTTTTGCGGACCTGCTCCCAACTGATGTCGGACAGCTCGGCCAACGGCGGGGGTGGACGATCGACCTCGACCTCGCTGTGAGCGGTCACGGTGAGGCTGGTGTGCCGGCGTCGCACCAGGTAGAAGGTCGATATGTTGCCGAAGTAATCGACGTGATCGCTGATGTCCGAGGGCGGCGGGGTGATCTCGATCGACGTGCTGATGCACCGTTGCCCGCCGCAATCTCGCGGTTTGAGATGTGCTCGACCGTAGCTGCGCTCGACCGGCGCCTGGTACTCGTAGCGGGTGCTGTGCACCAACTCGTATCGGCTCGTGCTAGCCATTCGCTCCGCTCCTTGCTCGCTGGCGCTCGCTGCGATGCTCACTCACCCTGCCAGCCATTCGCTCCGCTCCTCGCTCGCTGGCGCTCGCTGCGATGCTCACTCCCGGTCCCCGTCCCCGTCGCCAGTGTGGTCCTCGTCGCCGTTCCCGTCGCCCTGGACGAGGGCTTCCAAAGCTTGCAGCCGACCTTGCTTGGTGAAGTACGCCGACTCGATGAGCTGGTGCAAGGCATGCAGGTCATCCCGCACGCCATCCAGCAGGTCCGCCAGGCTCTGGCGTCCCTGATCGTCCGCCCGAGCCAGGCCGTAGAGATCAGCCGTCGCGAGTCGGTCCTCGATGGAAGTCAGCAGCTCCTGCGCAGTGATCGCAGCGGGATGGTCGGAGGACGTCTGACCGAGATCGGCGGTGAGGCGCGCCAACTGGAACGCCAGCGCGCGCGGGTTGCCAGCATCGGCGAGCAACAGTTCGAGAACCGTGTCCGCGCCGGCGTGAGCGGGGTACCGGCGGCGATGGGTGATGATGCTCTCGGCGGCGATGAGGACCGACTCGGTGACCAGTCCCTCATCCGTGACAGGCCTGCGTTCGGCGAGGGTGTAGCGGAGCAATCCGGTGACCTGCAGGGCCCGTTCGACCCGCCGCCCGGCGTCGAGCAGATACCAGCCCGTATCGCGCACCATGCTCTCCGCGGCCAACCCAGAGAAGGCCAACATGGCCTGCAACAGTCTGGCCAAACCGGCCGAGGTCGCCTCCAGCGATCGAGAAAGACCTTGTGAATTGAGGGAATTTCCGTGTGAGAACGGCAGCAGGCTACGATCCAGGCCGCTCAGGACGGTCCAGGTGTCGGCGGACAACTGGTCGCGGACGGCATTGGCCAGGGCGCGGACCCGGGACAGGTCATGGGCCAAGGTGCCAGGCCTGGTCTCATCGCCGATCAGGGACAGGATCTCCTGCTCCGGCGCACTCAACCGCGCGCCGGCTCCGTCACCGGCGAAACCGGGCCAGGTGCCGGTGACCGCGGTGAGGGCTTGCAGCAGGGTCGCCAGGCAGCGGGCCAGTGCCGGGTTCGGGGCGGGGTGTAGGTCCCGCCACCGGTTGTCGACGACCCGCAGCAATCGGGTTACGCTCTCTGCCCGTTCGGCGTAGCGGCCCAACCAGTAGAGGTCCTCGCCGACCCGCGGGGACACGGCCGCCGAGACGGTTTCCGGCCCGGTCAGACCTGGCCGATGCGATTCTTCGCCGGATTGGGCGGCGGCGCTGAGGACCCAGACGTCCTTGCTGATCGCGCCGTTGGCGTTGGAGATCACCACGGAGTCCCGGACCAGGGGCGCCCGGGTCAGGCCGCCGGGCATCAGCTGGTAGGAATCCTCATCGGCCACTGCGAAGGTGCGCAACACGAACGGACGGGGATCGAGTCCTTCGGCCTGCCAGGTCGGTGCGGTGCTCATGGCCAGCGGCTCCTGGCCGACCCAGTCGTACGGCTCGGCTTCGATCTGCGCCGCCAAGGACCGTCGGAGCTCGCCCGACAGCTGCCATCCGAGCCGCGAGCTGCTGCCGACAGTTCGTCCAATCGGCTTTACGACCAGCTTGTGCAGGTTGGCCAGGACGTGTTGGCGCGACGCCGGATCACCGCACCACCAGGTCGGCGCCGACTCCAACCTCAACGGTTCCCCCCGCAGCACCGAGCAGATCTTCGGCAGGAACGGGAAAAGACCAGGGTTCTCCAGCACACCGGCCCCGAACGAATTGACGATCGAGACGGTGCCGTTTCGCGCTGCCTCGACCAGTCCCGGTACGCCGAGCTGCGAATCGGGGCGCAGCTCCAGTGGATCGCAGAACAGGCCGTCGACCCGGCGCAGAATCACATCGACCCGCTCCAGCCGTTGCATCGAGCGTTGCCAGACTCGTCCCTCGCGCACCGTCAGATCAGCCGCGACGGTCAGGGGGAGGCCGAGCAGCGATGACAGAAAAGCCTGGTCGAACGCGGTCTCGCTGTCCGGCCCAGGGCTCAGCAAGACCACCCGCGGAGGGCGGTCAGCGTCGGCGCCGGACGGTGGAGCGATGCGCTGCAGCGATTGACGCAGCGTGTGGAAGAACGGAGCGATGCGGTGGACACCGGTCCCGCGGTACAGGCCAGGTAATGCCCGCGAGAGAACACTGCGGTTCTCCATGGCGAAACCTGCTCCGGAGGGAGCCTGAGTCCGGTCGGCCAATACCCGCCAGGCGCCGTCGGAGTCGCGCGCGAGGTCGGTCGAGCTGAGGAAAAGCTGACGGCTGCCGGGGATGCGGATCTGGTCGGCGTCGCGGAGGAAACCGGCGTGCGCGTAGACGACCGCCGGGGGCAGCAGCCCCTCGGTGATCAATCTTCGTTCGCCGTAAAGGTCGGTGAGGATCGCGTCGAGCAGTTCGGTGCGCTGGATGACGGCTGGGGCCAGTCCGGCCCAATCGTCCTCGTCGATCAGCAGCGGCAGCGGGTCCAGGTTCCAGGGGCGATTCCGCTCAGCTCCGATGGCCCGGTAACTGACACCGTCGTCCTCGAGCAGCCGGTTGATGGCGCCCTGACGATCGGCCAGACCGGTTGCGCCGAACTCGGACAGCACCTGCCCGACACCCCGCCAGGACGGCCGGAGCCGGCGATCGAGGTCGAACATCTCGTCCCGCTGCGTCGCCGAGGGCGTTGCAGGCTGGTCCGGCGAGCTGACCGGTTGCGATTCGAACGGCAGCTCACGTTGGCCGGTCTGGTGGGATCGGTAGCCGCGCACCAGATCGTCCGGGAGGTCGGCGGGCAGGTCAGGATGGTCTGCACGCGTCACGTCGGCATCTTACGGAAGGTGCTGGCGGCGGCCGGCCGGTGGCTGCCGGCGACCGCTGGGTTCGCGGCGGCTCCGGTGGGCTACCTGTTCTGGCGACGTCCGTTCGCGCCGGCGGCCGCGCTGGTAGGACTCGAGGACTGGCTGCCGATCAGCGGGATCTTCGCTGCCAGTTTGCCGCGTGCGCGTCCGGCGATCTCGGTGGCCTGGGCCTGCAGGACGCCCGCCGTAGCCTGAACCGTCTGGCTACCGGCGACACGGCGGGCGATGGCGACGATGTCCTCGTACCGCTCGCGCCCGGCTCGGGCACCAAGGACATAACCGACGAGAGCTCCGAGGACGAAGGAGGGCTTCATCGCTCCAGTCTGCCACCGTTGTCGGGGGCTTGCGCGAGTCAGTCACCGGATAGGTTATTCTTCTACGCGCTGCCTCGAACGCCTCCGCGGTCGAGGTGGTCGGTCGGTCCCCCATAGCTCAATTGGCAGAGCATTCGACTGTTAATCGAAGGGTTTCTGGTTCGAGTCCAGATGGGGGAGCAAACACGGGGGGTCTGAGAAAATCGGGCCCCCCGTTTTCTACTTGGTCACTACGAACAGACTGCCGTGACCAACCGAGACAGCCAAGAATCGCCGATCTGGCCTAGTCGGTGCGCAAGGATGACGATCACCGAATAAGACCGCAGGTCGCCGCCAGGGAGCGTCACACGGCCCTATAACATCCGACAAATGACCGAGAGTATCGACTGGGACCCGCTCAGGAAGAATGCAGCCGGCAGGCACGGGGGGTCATCTGCGGTTGTGCATCAGGACGATCTGCTTTGGCGGTTCATTGCCGGACTAACGACACTCTTTCCCGCCCCCGCCGACGTCGCGGATTACTACTTCTCAGACGGTGCGAAAAGCGCCCGCATGCTTGCGGCGGCGATCGACCGCCATTCCGCCGGCGGCCCTCTCTCGATCATGGAGTTCGCTGCCGGCTACGGCATGGTCACGCGGCACCTGAAGCGCGTGCTACCGAACGCCGCAATAACTAGCTGCGACATCCACGAGGCGGCCGTCGAGTTCCTCCAGACCGAGATCGGTGTGTCCGCCGTCCTGTCTGAGCACCGACCCGAAGACCTCCAATTCGCACAGCAGTACGACGTCGTGTTCGCACTGTCGTTCTTCTCGCACATGCCCGAATCGTCGTTCGGTCGGTGGCTCGGAGCGCTCTACCGGAACGTGAAACCCGGTGGGTTGTTCATCTTCACCACGCACGGCTTGGCCAGTCGGCCCAATCTGGGTGATCCCGAGATCCCCGAGTCCGGAATCTGGTTCAAGCCACTTAGCGAGCAGCACGATATCGAAGGCGCCGAGTACGGATCGACCCTCTCGACGCCGGAGTTTGTGATCCGCGAGCTGTACGCGAACACCGCAGCTCCCTTGGCGGAGTTCAAAGCCGGTTACTGGTGGCAACACCAGGATCTGTACCTCGCTCGGAAGCCTTGCCAATAACCGCCCGACCGTCAGCGAGATTGGGGAGCTGAAGGCCTCGGTTTGGCGGCGCCTTCATCGATTTTCGAGGCCGCAGTGCCGACCTTTAGATGGTGCCCGGCGTACCGTGCACATGTCGGACCGAAATCCTTGCTGCTGAGAGCGGGACGTGGTCCACAATCTCGCGGCGGATTACGGCGCGAACCGCGGTATCAGCTAGGCGATCCCTTCTCACTCCCGGCGGCCTACAGCGAGTCGCACGGTCAGCACTGGCCTACGCCGCCCTCGGATCCGAGCAGGAATCCGGCAGGTAAATCGGAGGACAGCGCCGGGAAGATCAGCACATGGAACAGATCAACAAGCGGCTCATGAACTGGGCGTCGATCCTGGAGGACAGCACCCGTAAGCAGGCAGCCACCACCAGCGGTATGCCGTTCATCTACCCGCATCTGGCACTCATGCCGGACGCGCATCTCGGTAAGGGCGCAACTGTCGGCTCGGTCATCCCTACCCTCGGGGCGATCATTCCAGCAGCAGTGGGCGTCGATATCGGCTGCGGCATGGTGGCTCGGCGAACTCAGTACCGGGCCGACGATCTAACCGCTGATCCGGCCCAACTCCATGCGGCAATCGCCGCAGCTATTCCGCTGTCTGCCGGCAAGTACAACACCGCCGTGCAGGTGACGGCAGAAGCACGCGTCACGGAGTTGGAGGCGATGGCTGGCCGGGAGCAGGCGGAGACGCTCACGCCGAATTGGCGGCTGCAACTCGGCTCGCTGGGTTCCGGCAATCACTTCATCGAGGTCAGCCTCGACGAGGAGGACCGGGTGTGGCTGTTCCTGCACTCCGGTTCCCGGGGCGTCGGGAACCGGCTCGCGATGAAGCACATCAAGGTCGCGCAACAGCAGTGCGTCAAGCGGTGGATCCAACTGCCCGACCCTGACCTGGCGT
>JAVEET010000086.1 GCA_030840295.1 Pseudonocardiales bacterium | reverse complement strand
CTCCGCGAGGATCCAAGCCGATTCGACCTGTCGATCGAGAAGGTCATGAACGACCAGCCGTTCGAGGGCGGCCAGTACCTGACGAGCCACATGGGCCTCCAGTTCGACGTCGCCAAGGATGGCGAGCTCTACATGATGAGTCAGGGGGCCGGGGGCGGTTATGGTGACGTCCTCGAGCGAGACCCCAACGCGGTGGTCCGCGATCGAGAGCTGAACCGGATCAGTGACAAGGTCGCCCGTGACATCTTCGCCGTGGCCTACGACCCGGAGACCTACCTCGTCGACGTCGAGGGCACGAAGGCGCTGCGTGCGGAGGCCCGCCGGGCCCGCCTTGAGCGTGGCAAGCCCTACGCCGAATTTGTCAGAGAGTTCGTGACGCCAGAGCCACCGCAGGACCTGCTGTACTACGGCTCGTGGGGTGATGACGCCGACGGGCTCACCGCAACGGTGTTCGATATCGACGGACCGAAGCGGGTCACCGCTCCGATCTCGGAGCTGCCGATCATCATGCTTCCTGACCGGAGGGACCTCAAGGTCGCCGAACTCGAGGCGCGGGTCCGCGAGCTCGAGCACAAGCACGGCGAGAACATCCACCGAAAGTCCTGATCCGGCCGCAGATCGTGGCGGTGGCGTCACCCTTAACGGCTTCCCCCAGCCGCTCAGGGGCGCCACCGCTGCTCACCTCGGATCGCCAGCCGACCGTTACCCGTAGGAGTCCCCATGGCCGCCGATTTCGCCACGATCATCCGCACTCCGCCGTCAGGGCGGCGGACAGCTGTGTTGATCGACCACCATCAGTATGCCCAGGCCGTCATCCTGCAGACCCGGCCGATTCCCTGGACCGATCCGATCGCGTACTCCCAGTTCCTGGGCCAGGCCCAAGGCTTGTTGAGACCGGACACGACGCTGCTGGACCTGGGTGCTTTCTACCAGCACGCGATCGCCGAGGATGAGAGCCTCCGGTCGTCCCTGTCGGCTCGGTCGAGAGCTGGCTACGCTCTGAAAACCCTGCTGGCAGCGGAGAAACCGGCTCTGGCGGCCCGAGAACTTGCCGAGGTCATCTCACAGACAACCCGCATGCCGCTGATCGTGCAGGTCCCGTCACCGATGCTATGGCTCGCGCAGACCCATACGCTCAGCGGTGCCGGCGAGGTTACCGAGCTCGACAGCGACCACGCTGAGAACGCCGCGATGTACGTCGCGGACTGGCTGCGCCGGCTGTCAGATCTCCAGGTATCGATGTTGCTGCTGGACGAGCGTCGGACAGGCTCTGCGGAGCTCCCGGATGTCGACGCATACCTGCCGGTCACCAATGTCACCGATCATTATCGCTGGACATTGGGCAGGCGGACGGACGACGAGCTCACGGTCCGCGGCTCTATGTTCACCGGCACGCCGGTGCCGGCCGAGTACTGGCTTAGCGAGGATGCCACCGCACCGATCGGCGACTTCCTGATGGCTGAGATCCCCGCGAACGCCGTCCCGGAAACGGTGCTCGCCCAACTGGCCAAACTGGCCTGAGGCGAGGAGACACATGGACAAGGTCGTTGCCACCGCCGCCGAAGCTGTTGCAGACATTCCCCATGGCGCTTCGATCGCCTCCGGTGGCTTCGGCATCTGCGGGATACCCGCGGTCCTCATCGACGCCATCGCCGAAGCCGGTATCAACGACCTGGAGATCTACTCCAACAATTGCGGCACGGACGGTATTGGTCTGGCAAAGCTGTTGGACCGCAAGTTGATCCGGCGCATCATCGCTTCCTACGTCGGGGAAAACAAGGAGTTCGCGAGGCAATACCTGGGTGGTGAACTCGAGGTCGAACTCACTCCGCAAGGTACGTTGGCGGAGCGACTACGAGCCGCGGGTGTTGGAATGCCGGCGTTCTACACCGCGACTGGGATCGGGACGCAGGTCGCAAACGGTGGCCTGCCCTGGCGTTACGCCGAGGACGGCTCGGTCGCCATCACCTCGCGGCCGAAACCGACCTCCAATTTCGATGGCCGGACATTCCTACTTGAACGGGCCCTGCCCGCCGATTTCGCAATCGTGCGCGCCTGGAAGGGGGACCGACATGGAAACCTCTTATTCCGTAAGGCTGCGCGAAACTTCAACCCGGTCTGCGCGATGGCTGGCAGGGTTGCCATCGCCGAGGTCGAACAGTTGGTCGAACCAGGGGAGCTGGACCCGGAGTCCGTGCACCTGCCCGGCATCTACATCCAGCGGGTTCTGGCCCTGACAACCGAGCAGGCCGCGGACAAGGGCATAGAACGGCTGACCGTTCGCAGCGACCCGCCCGAGCTCGCAGGAGAGTGACGATGGCATTGACACGGGACCAGATGGCGGCACGCGCCGCGCGCGAGCTGCGGGACGGCGACTACGTCAACCTCGGTATCGGCCTGCCCACCTTGGTACCGGACCATGTGGTGGACGGGACAGAACTGGTGCTGCAATCGGAGAACGGGATTCTAGGCACCGGGCGCTACCCCTACCTCGGCGAGCAGGACCCTGACCTGATCAACGCGGGCAAGGAGACGGTGACGGTGCGGCCAGGTGCCAGCTTCTTTGACTCCAGCATGAGCTTCGGCATGATCCGCTCGGGCAAGATCGACGCGGCGATCCTGGGCGCCATGCAAGTCTCCGCACACGGCGACCTCGCCAATTGGATGATCCCCGGCAGGATGGTCAAGGGCATGGGTGGCGCGATGGATCTCGTCCACGGAGCCCGAAAGGTCATCGTGCTGATGGAACACCGCGCTAAGGACGGCGGCTTCAAGATCGTGAACCAGTGCTCCCTGCCGCTCACCGGACAGCGGGTGGTCCACCGCATCATCACCGACCTCGCAGTGCTGGACGTCCTCGACCAGGGCCTGCGGCTGGTGGAGTGTGCCCCCGGTGTCAGCGAGGCAGAGGTGCGTGCGGCGACCGAGCCGGAGCTTCTTCGGGCCTAAGCAGGTCCCGCTCTCCCGCTGCCCGGCTGACGTTGGCAGGTGGGTGTTTGGCCGCGATTGCCCTGCAGAACACGTTCTGTTCATTTGAGATCGCTACTAGTTCGTCGTACCGAATTCACAAAAATTGGAGCACTGTGAGCCCGACACGACGGAATGTCTTGAAATCAGCGGCGGCCATCACCGCCCTAAGCGCTGGCAGGCTGGCTCTGGGAGCTCAGCCGGAAGCTAGTGCCGCGACCGAGAGCCGACCGGACAAGGAAGGACCATGGAGCGGTCGGCACTCCGGCATCGTGTCCATGGCGATGCACGTCCACGCCTCGTGGAGCGAAGGCATCGCGAGCATGCAAACACACCTCGACCAGGCCACCCGTACCGGCATTGACGTGCTCTGGTGGACCGAACACGACTTCCGCATGGCCGAGCACGGCTATCCGGATGTCATCCACATGAACGGCCCCAGTGAACAGGTCGGCGGGGTTGCCTGGTCGTGGGCGCAGCAGGCGGTGGGTACTGCGGCTACCTCGGCGGTCGTCGGGGACACCTCGATGGCGTCGCCCGGAGACGCTGCTATAGCCGGCTCCGTGCACCTGTCGGCCCGATCGGAAGGCCTCGACCTGGTTTCCGTAGGGGTCAAGGGTTCGGCGGCCAACACAGTGGACCAGCGGTCCGTCTACGACCAGACCATCGAGATCGATGTGTTTCCGGCTTCGGTGTCTCAGCACAGTTACCTCGCCGTCAAGCTGACGACCAGTTGGCGTCCGGCGACGCACGGACGCCCGGCCGGCGAGTACACGCTCACCTACGTCATCGACGGGACGCAGGATCGAGAGCGGAGGCTGTCCGGGATCGATGGCATCGTGCATGTTCCGGCCCGCCAGGGGCGCTGGAACACCGTACGGCTGCGCCCAGAGGAGGACATGGCACGGTTCTGGCCGGACATCGACTGCCGCGACGCGGCCATGTTCAACCTGACGTTGAGTGCGGTCAGCGAGATGGAACAGCTGGCCGAAGGGTGGTTCGATCTGCTGCGGATCACCCGGCCACCGCGTAAGGCGAATGCACCGCTGGAGATGCAGGCGGAGCTCATGAAGGGCTACGCAAAACGCTTCCCCGCGGTTCGGCAGTACCAGGGCCTGGAGGTGTCGCTGATCAAACCCACCCACTTCAACTGGTTCGGGCCCGAGATCACCATGCCTACGTTTGCCGATCCGCGGCCGATTGCCGACCCCGACCCGAACGCGGCCCTTGCCGTCGTCGACATGATCCATTCGACGGGCGGTCTCGCGTCGTACAACCACCCGTTCGGTACTGCGCATCCGGCGGACCTCCCGCCCGCCAAACAGGATGCGCTGCGCGCTTCCGTCGCGGCATCGGTACTGAGTGATCGCGCGATGGGATGCGACATCCTCGAGGTCGGCTATCCCAGTAGGGGTGGCGTCGACCTCGATCGGCATGCCCAGGTGTGGGATGTGTGTTCTCGTAACGGCCTGTTTCTCACCGGTACCGGGGTCAGCGATGACCATTCCGGTCAGGACTGGTCCGGCCAGCAGTCGAACTTCGTCACCTGGGCTCATGCCGAGAGTCGCGAGCTCAAGCACCTGCTGCCTGCGCTGTCGGCCGGCAATGTCTTCTTCGGCAACCCGGCCTTGTTCACAGGGACCATCGGGCTGCTGGTGGACGGAGCGGCGCCGATGGGTTCAGTCACGGTCTCGAATGCTCTCACCCGCAACGTCCGTGTGCTGCTCAACCGGCTGCCCGCCGACAGTTCGGTCTGGGTTGTGCGCGGGACGGTCGACGGCGCTGGGCCGTCGGCGCCCGAGCCGGGCACCACGTCCAGCCAGATCCCGTCCTCGGACTGGTCACGCGGCTACGTCGATATCAAGATCGACACCAGCACCCCACGCTTCGTTCGGGTGGAAGTACGAAGCGGGACTGGTGACGTGCTGGCACTCTCCAACCCCGTGTGGCTGTTACGCGACGACCCGGACGGGGGAATCCCGAAGAACCGTCGGGTCCGCTGATCTGGGCAGTCCGCGATGATCTCGTAACGGAGTTGGCGAGGATAGGCGCACATGCTCCTATCCTCGCCGCGTGGAGCGGTTCGCTGAGGTTTTCGTTGAGGTTTCCGTTACGGGCCGCCTAGGTCAGCCGGTCGTGATCACTGATTTGCCGGCCGTATCGACCGCTACGGACATGCGCTTTGCGCCCCGGCGGATTCCTTGGACCGAGATCGCCCCAAACGGCGAGTTGCTCGGTGGCCGGACTTCCAGCTTGTCCGACTCACTGTCTACCTCCAGCCCGAGGAGCGCCTGTACGATCGCGCCGATCGAGGCTGCCGACCAGGCCTGGGGCCGGCAAGCGGCAGGGTAGGGGACCGGCCACTGGATCTCAGACGCGCTGTCGCCACTGAAGAGTTCGGGCAGGCGGTAGGAAAAGCCCACGCCGGCTGCGAGTAGGCCATCGATCAGACCGAAGGATTCGCCAGCTCTACCGGACGCGGCGAGGCCGCGAATGGCGATCGCGGTGTCGTGCGGCCAGACTGACCCGCAGTGGTAGCTCAGCGGCGAATAGCCACCATCGGTTCGTGACATCGTCCGCAGGCCGTACCCGCTTGACAGTTCGTTCCCGCTGATCAGGGCCGCTACTTGGGCGGTTTCCTCGTCGTCCAGGATGCCGGTGCCCAGGAGATGGCCAATGTTGCTGGTCAGCGAATCCACTGGTTTCTTATTGCCGTCCAGGGCCAGGGCGGGGTGGCGGCCCGCCCGGCCGGACACCCAGAAGCTTGCCCGGAAACGTTCGCGCAGTGCAGCCGCCCAGTTGCGCCAGTGCTTCGCGCCGTCCAATCCGAACGCGTCGAGCAAGTCCGCGCCGTGCATTGCGGCCTCATAGGCGTAGCCCTGTACCTCGCACAGCGCGACGGGTCCCTCGGCGAGCGAACCGTCCGCGAACCGGATCGAGTCGCCGGAGTCCTTCCAGCCCTGGTTGGCAAGGCCGGTGCCGGTTGCATCGAGGTATTCCAGGAACCCGTCACCGTCGGGGTCGCTGTAATCACGAAGCCAACCCAGAGCCCGCTGCAACGCCGGCAACAACTCGCGGACCTCGTCGGCGGGCAGCCCCCACCGCCAGGCGTCGTGCAGCAGGCAGATCCACAACGGGGTGGCATCTACAGTGCCGTAGTACAGCGGGGGCAGGTACATCGTCGCGGCGCCGCCGGACGCGGTCGGGTGCACCGAACCGCTCTGGCGTTGTTCGTGCGGGATCTTGCCCGGCTGTTCGGCGGTCCGGGCGTCGACCTTGGTTCCCTGCAGCCCGGCGAGCGCCCGAAGCGTCCCCCCGGCAATGCCACTACCGAAGGGCAACATCAACCGGGCCGCCCAGATACTGTCCCGCCCGAACAGGGTGAAGAACCACGGTGAGCCGGCGGCGAGAAACTCGTCGCGCGGTTCGGACGCTCGTGCCATCCGCAGGGCGTCGAGGTCGGTCAGCGATTGTGAGACCAGTGGTTCCAGCCGGTGGTCATCGGCGCGGACGGCGACCTCGGTCCACGGATCGGGTGTGCTGACACCGGTGACCGGCGCCGCCGCGGTCGGGGTCATCTGCAGGCTCCACTCGATCCACGTGGACTCGCCGGGACCGAGCTCGAGGGGCCAGCAGAGTTCGACGGACGAGCCGCGATCGGACTGTGCATCGCGATCGGACTGGCCAAGGGTCGCACCGGTCGCGGTCAGCGTGGTCCGCACGAGCGGATCCGACCACTCCACGATCGGGTTGCCGGATTCGGCGCGGACTTCGAACGCATGGTCCGGGCCTGCCAAGCCGGACTTGATCTCGGCTACCCGCGCATGATCGGCGGCGACCCGCAGCCGCATTTCGGTGCGGACCAGCCCGCTCGCCGTAGAGGTGATCTGTATGCGTTCCTGCATGGAATCGGAGGCGACCGCTCGCAGGCGGTCGACCCGAACGGTCGGGTCGGCGGACGGGTCGCCCAGCGTGCGCGGGACGCCGCTGAATCGGGCGGTGTCCGCCCCGGCGAACCCACCGGCGATGGGCGTGGGCTCGACTCCGTCGATGGTGAGGACGGCGAGTGAGAGAACTCGGACGTCGGCGTAGAGAACGCCCTGGGCGCCTTCGGCGCGGAGCTGGCCGTCCCCACCGGTCATCACCACCGTGGGTGCCCGCAACGTACTGACGAGGCTGTGCAGCCAGGGTTGTTGCAAGGTCGTATTCGCCATGGTGCCCCCTCGGCGGACGGACTTGAACGATCAAATTTTGGCCAAGATGCTTGACAGCGGTCCCGGTCGGAGTCACTCTAGCGTAGATTTGAACGATCAAATCGTTAGGTCCTGAGTCACCAGCCGGAGGGAATTCAGCGATGCGCCGCTTGCGCCAATGGCAGGTCGGCCAGTGAGCAACAACTCGATCCGGCCCACCTTGGAGAGCGTCGCCAGGATGGCCGAGGTCTCCCGGCAAACGGTTTCGAATGCGCTCAACGCCCCGCATCTGGTGCGCCAAGACACTCTCGAGCGTGTTCGCTCGGTGATCGCGCAGGTGGGCTACCGACCCCACCGAGGGGCGCGGGCCTTGCGTACCCGCAGATCGCAACTGCTTGCGGTGCCGGTATTCCCACCCGTCGATCCGATCGGGGGCGTCGTCCTCGACACCTTCCTGCACGCGCTGACCACCGAGGCTCAGCGTCTGGACAACCGGGTGCTGCTCTTCGCCGCCGGTGACGACGGCGACGAGATCCGCCAGTACGACGAACTACGGGAAGACCACAACGTCGATGCATTCGTGCTGACCGGCACCCATGTCGGCGACGCTCGAACGGCGTGGCTGTCCGAACGGGGAGCGGCTTTTGTCACCTTCGGCCGTCCCTGGGGGACGGTCGCGCATCACGGTTGGGTCGATGTCGACGGCGCGGCCGGAACCTATGAGGCCACCAGCGCGCTGATCGATCGCGGCCATCGCCGAATCGCATTCCTTGGCTGGCCGGCCGGCTCGGGCGTCGGCGATGACCGCCGCGAGGGTTACCTCCGGGCCTGTCGCGAAGCGTCGGTCGCTACCGACGGTGTGCAGAGCGCTGTGCTCAACGAACTTGCCGCCGGGCGTGCCGCGGCCAGTGAGCTGCTCGACCTCGCCGAGCCTCCGACGGCGTTCGTGTGCGTGGCCGACACGCTCGCTATCGGGCTGTGGACCGAACTCACGTCGCGACACCTACGTCCGGGCCAGGACGTGGCGGTGGTCGGCTTCGATGACACACCTACCGCGGCGGTCATCGGCCTGTCCAGCGTCGCCCAGCCATTGCAGGAAGCCGCGGCAGCTTGCCTGGCCCTGTTACAGCAGGTTCTCAGCCAGCGCGAGCCGTCGCCGCTACCACCTGATCCGGTGCTGCTGAGGCCGCGGCTCGTCCTGCGCGACAGCACCTGATCCCGCTCCGCATCTCACCGTATCCCGACCGCGGAGATGCCTCCCACCTGCCGTTACCCCACCACCGGAAGGACACAATGAACATCCGACACTCCAGAATCGCCGTGGCCGCGCTGGCAGCCGGCCTGATCGCGGTGACCGCCGCCTGCAGCAGTGGCGGCGGATTCAGCAGCAACAGCACGCCTAGCAGTGGAACAACCGGGTCGGGCACCTTGAAGGTTTTGATTGGTTCTTCCGGTGCCGCCGAGACCGCCGCGGTCAAAGCGGCCGCGGCGGCGTTCACCAAGCAGAGCGGCGTGAAAGTAGAGGTCACAGCAGCACAGAACCTGACCCAGCAGATCAGCCAGGGAATGGCGGCCAACACCCCGCCGGACGTCTTCTACCTCGACACCTCCTCCTTCCAGAACTACGCAAAGACGGGCGCGCTCTACGCCTACGGCGACAAGGTGAGCAACCCCAACGACTTCTTCCCCGCGCTGAAGACCGCCTTCACCTACAACAACCACTTCTATTGCGCGCCCAAGGATTGGTCGACACTCGGCTTGGTGGTGAACACCGATGACTGGGCCAAAGCCGGGCTGAGCGCTGCTGACGTCCCGACGACGTGGGATCAGCTGGCCGCAGTCGCCAAGAAGCTCACCACCGGCGGACGGGTCGGTCTCACACTGGACCCCACCCATTCCGGTATCGACGAGTTCCTGCTGCAGAACGGCGGAACCCTGATCAGCGATGACAAGAAGTCCGCGGCCTTCGGCAGCCAGCAGAACATCGATGCCCTTACCTACGTGAAGAAGCTCGCGACCGAGGGCAGCATGAAGTACCCGTCCGCGCTGAGCGCTGGCTGGAACGGTGAGGCGTTCGGCAAGAACAAGGCGGCGATGACGATCGTCGGCAACTGGATCGACGGGGCGATGAAGAGCGACTATCCCAGCGTGAAGTACAAAGTCTACGAGCTGCCGGCCGGCCCGACCGGCACCAAGGCCACCAACTCCTTCACCAACTGCTGGGCAATCCCCGCCAAGAGTGCCAGCCAAGCCAACGCTGTGAAGCTTGTCGACTTCCTGACGTCGGTTGACCAGCAGATGGCCTTCGCCAAGGCGTTCGGCGTTATGCCGTCGCGGCAGTCGGCCAAGGATCAGTGGACCTCGGCCTTCGGAAACGATGCCGCGTTCCTGTCGCAGGCCGCCAACGCGCACCCGGACCTGGCCCTTGCCGGTGGCGCGCAAGCGGTCAGTGACTACGACGCCAAGCTGGCGCAACTGGCCACGACCGACCCGAAGACCATCCTGTCGTCCGTCCAGAAGAACATCACAGCAGTCATCGCGCAGAACGGCTGACCGGCGCGCTGACAAAAGCCGGGCGGGGCGCCGCTGAATCGACCGCCGGTTCGGCGGCGCCCCCTCCGCTCCGGCGCAACGCTGTTGTGCCGTGGCCGGGCGGATCGCGGCCACTCACCATTCCCAGGAGGCACCTGCCATGACCGTCGATTCCACCGCCGGCCTGTCCCGCGCCGAAGCCGAGGTCGCAGCCCGCTCTGCCCGCCGCCCCCCGCGCCGGAGACCCGGTATCCGGGGGAGGGAGGCCGCAGCGGGGTGGCTGTTCACCGCGCCGGTGATCGTGCTGATCGTGCTCTTCCTCGTCATTCCGATCCTGATGGCCATCTGGGTGAGTCTGAGCAACTGGACGGGTATCGGCAGCCCGTTCTCTTCGAATGTGAAGTTCGTCGGCACCCGTAACTATCGCTTTCTCCTTACCCAGGACGGGTTGTCGCGACAGAACCTGATGCAGAGCCTGCGCAACAACTTCTACTACGTGCTGTTCGTGGTGCCATTGCAGACCGCACTCGCCCTGTTCCTCGCTGTCATTGTCAACCGCCGCCGCCTGGCCGGGCGCGGGTTCTTCCGCACCGCGTTCTACTTTCCCTCGGTCACCTCGTCGGTCGCCATCGTCATCGTGTTCCTCTTCGTTTTCGGTGGCAGCGGCGTGGTAAACGCCCTTATCTCCAAGCTCGGTGCGACCGGGCCGGATTGGTTCAGCCAGCAGGCCGGCATCTTCCATCTCGGCCTGGACAAGATCGGTGTGCACAAGGCCCCGGGCGTGCTGGCCAATCACGCATTCCTCGGGCAGTCCTGGTGGGAATGGCTGTCCGGGCCGAGTCTGGCGATGCTGGTGTTGATCATCCTTGCCGTTTGGACCACCGCCGGCACGTTCATGCTGATGTTCCTCGCGGCACTGCAAGGCATCTCAGCTGACGTCGAGGAGGCTGCCGTGGTGGATGGAGCCACCTCGTGGCAGCGATTCTGGCGGGTCACCTTGCCCATGCTGCGGCCTACCCTTTTCCTCGTCCTTACCCTGGGATTGATTAGCACCTGGCAGACCTTCGACGCCCAGTTCATCCTCGGAGCCACCAACCCGACCGTCGTCACGCCGGCGTACCTCTCGTACCAGACATCATTCAACAATCAGCAGTGGGGACAAGGTGCTGCGATCTCGTTCATCCTTTTCTTCATCATCATCGTGCTCGCCGCGTTCCAGCGATGGGTGCTGCGTGATAGGGACGAGGCCCGCGAGAAGCGCATGATCCGGAAACAGCGCCGCGCTGCTGCCGCGGGGAGGAGCTCATGAGCCAGACTGTGGAGCCCACGACGGCGACGACGCCCGCCACCCCGCCAAGTCGCACTCGCAGGCCGTACAAGGTCGGCGAATCTCGACTGTTCGTCAAGGTCGCGACCTACCTAGCCCTGATCCTCGCGGCCACTGTGTACATCTTTCCCTTCCTCATCGAGATCGGTACGGCCTTCAAGACCGATGCCGACGCCACCGCCAACCCGCTGAACCCGATCCCGCACACCTGGACGACGGCGGCCTTTCACCAACTGGCGCAGGTCGATTTCCCGCTGTGGTTCGCCAACTCGGCGATCGTGGCGATCTGCGTGACGGCCGGCCGGGTATTCTTCGATTCCCTGGCCGGATATGCCCTTGCCCGCATGCGCTTTCGCGGCCGGAGCGCGCTTTTCAGCGCGCTGGTCGCAGTGCTGGCAGTTCCCGGCGTCGTGTTGCTGATCCCGAAGTTCCTGGTACTGAACCAGCTCCACATGTATGACACGTACAGCGGCATGATCATCCCGCTGATCGGCGACGCGGCGGGCGTCTTCATCATGAAGCAGTTCTTCGAGTCGATACCGTTGAGTGTCGAAGAGGCAGCACATATCGATGGCGCCGGAACGTTTCGCACATTCTGGTCGGTGGTTTTGCCGATGGCGCGACCATCCCTGATCACGCTGACGATCCTTTCGTTCCAGGGCTCGTGGAACGAGCTCGCGCACTTCATCGTGTCCCGGCAGAACCCGCGGCTGAACACCCTTACCAGCGGGGTCGCGACGCTTGTCAGCGGCCAGTTGGGGAAGGGCAATCAGTACCCCCTGAAACTCGCCGCTGCGCTACTGATGACGATTCCGGTCGCTGTGCTGTTCTTCGTGTTCCAGCGGTACATAATGCGCAGTTCGGAAGGGGCGGTGAAGGAATGACGGCGGACCAGCCGACCATCCTGGCCACCTGCGGGGGGATGAAGCCTGGTCGCCGTACTGATCTCGAATACGGTCCGCTCGTATTGCACGCCGTCGAATTGTCAGGGGTCACCGGGCGCGCCCCGCGGGTGTGCCAGGTGGATACCGCCGGCGGCGACCAGCGCTTTGCCCAAGCCCAACAGGACGAGGCCGGACGGGTCGCCGGTATCCGGACGAGTCACCTGACGCTGTTCCCGCAGCCGAATGTGGAAGACACCCTGGAGTTTCTGCTCGAGCGGGACGTGATCTGGGTCAACGGGGGCAGTGTGGTCAATCTGCTCGCGGTGTGGCGCGCGCACGGATTGCCCGACATGTTCGCCGAGGCTTGGCGGCAAGGCGTCGTGCTTGCCGGCGGCTCTGCCGGTGCGGTCTGCTGGCACACCGGTGGCACGACGTCCTCGTTCGGTCCGGAGATAGCGCCCGTCGACAACGGGCTGGGCTTCCTGCCCTACTCCTGTTGCGTCCACTACGACTCGGATCCCGCACGGCGCCCGCTCTACCACCAGCTGGTTCGCGACCGGCGGATGGAGGACGGGTTCGCCCTTGACGAGGGTGCCGGCGTCGTCTACCGAGGGACCGAGGTTGTCGACGTGGTCACCGACATCCCCGGCAACCGTGCCTACCGGGTACGCCGGTCCGGAGACGGCGCCGTCACAGAGGAGCCACTGGAGGCCCGACTCCTGTCCTGATGCGCCGTGCCGCACGGCGCCGCGCCGGACAGCCGTGACGTGATCGGTCAAGCGAAGGGCATCTTGATGGAGCGTCACAGGATCACGCCCGCCGCCGCCTTTGCGGTTCTGGTCCAGGCCTCACAGACCACGCGGACCGTGGAATTCGCCATGAACTGTTCGTGAACACCGGCTCCGCCTGGTCGCCAGCACTCGCGTCGGGAACTGCGCGGCTCTACGGTGACGGCTCCGGGCCGACGAGACGGCTCATCACGATCAGGACGGTGGCCGAACGGATGCAGGTAGTTCGCGTGCTCGGAAAACTCGAACCGGGCGGGGCCCAACTGGCGCTGCTCCGTTTGTCTCGCGAACTCGAACGGCGCCACGGCGTGCGCACGAGGCTGGTCGTGGGCGATGCCACCCACGACGGTATCCGGCTCGCCCAGCAGCATGGGGTGCAGGCGGTCGCGTTCCGGACCGGGTCTTCAGTTCACCCGGTGCGGAATCTGCAGTGGGAACAATCAGAGACCTTCGCGGGCTGGCTGACGGACAAGCTCAGCGGGGCCGACCTGGTGCACGCTCACATGGTCGGCGCGTGGTGGGCGGCCGGACAGGTCATCGACCCGCGGACACCGTTCATCGCGACCGAGCACAACGAGGTGAACTGGACGACCCGGCGCATCAGGACGTTAATGAGCGCCGCCTGCCGCATCGACCGTTTCTACGCGATGGGTCCGGCAGCCCGCCAGTTCGCTGTCAACGCCGGCGTGCCAACTGACGTCATCCGGGCCGCACGCTCGCCCGTCGCGGGATTGAGCGCAACCCCGCGGGGCGGCCTCAGGACGCCCCGCTTGACGTTCGCCGGACGGTTCTGCCATGACAAGGGCCCTGACGTGTTGGTCGAGGCGATGTCCCTTCTCAACCGTCGAGACCTGTCCGTATATCTGCTCGGGGACGGTCCGCTGCGCCGCCGTCTTACTGACCGGATTCAGCTACACGGTTTGTCCGATCGGGTCTTCATGCCGGGCTGGGTGGACAACCCCTGGTCCTATGTCGCCGGCAGCGCGGTGCACGTCGTGCCCTCCCGAGAGGAGGCCTGGTCGCAGAGCGCCGTGCTCGGTCTCGGTCTCGGCGTGCCCGTCGTCGGGACCGACGTCGACGGCCTCGCAGACACCTTGTCGCAGTCGCGGGGAGTGACCGTTGCCCCCGATGACCCGCTCGCTCTGAGCGAGGCGATCTTCGACGCACTCGGGGGGAAGGCATCAATCGACCGGCCGGGCGCTATTCGGTATGCCCGCCAGTTCACCGTCGCCCGGGTAGCCGACTTCTACCTCGCGGAATACCAGGCCATGACGATCGCCCGGCGAGACCCACCTGCTGTGCTGCTCGCTGCCGGTGCCCGGACCTGGTGAGCCAGCGCGCTCCCGCG
>JAVEET010000079.1 GCA_030840295.1 Pseudonocardiales bacterium | reverse complement strand
CGCGTCCAAACATGGGCCCTCGCCCGCCTCGTACTGGATCGCATCGATCTCATAGGCGAGCGAGTCGGTGCCGGCCAGTGTCTGCGGGGCGTTGGAGCCGCGGATGTAGGTCAGCGACACTGCGTCGGCGTGTGGCACCGCCCGGGCAGCGAAATCGGTCAACCGCGCCGGAGTCACCGCGCTGCCCTGAGTGCCCAGCATCGCACTGGCCAGATCTGCCAACTGGGCGAGCAGCACAGGGTCGCTCAGCCGCCGAGGGTCATCGGTCATCGGGCCCCCCTCCGATCTTTCGCGCCACCAGAAAGCACACCGGGGCGCCTCATCTGCTCGACTGTAACCGGCCGCCGAGGGATGCGGGACTGTTGAGCCCGGCAGGCCCGGCCGGATCTGAACGAACATCAAACCGGATAAGGGCACGGATAAGCTCGCGCGATGGACCTGCTCGCGAACGGCGACCGATGAGTTCGCTGGGCTCGCGCCGTCTTAGTAGATGACGGAACCTTCAGATACGACGTTGGGAAGAAGGAATCATGAGGACGATCACCGCGGGCTTGTTCATCGCACTCGACGGTGTCGTTGAGGCGCCCGACCAGTGGCACTTCCCGTACTTCAACGATGAGATGGGCGCCGCCGTGAGCGCGACCCTCGGGACGGCCGACACGATGCTGTTCGGCCGCAAGACCTACGACAGCTTCGCAGGAGCCTGGCCCGTGCGGGAGGCGGCCGGCGGGGAGGACGCTGCTTTCGCCAAGGCGCTCGGCGACGCCCGCAAGCTCGTCGTTTCCAACCGGCGGCTCGAGTTCACCTGGCGGAACTCCGAGCAACTGCAGGGTGAGCTCGTCGAGGCTGTTATCGCGCTGAAGAACGAGCCCGGTGACGGCACCATCGGCATGAGCGGCTCGGTTTCGGTTGTCCGCCAGCTGCTGTCCGCGGGGCTGCTGGACGAGCTGCACCTGTTGATGCATCCGATCGCGGTCCGCAAGGGCGCGCGCCTGTTCGACGACGGCGAGCTCCCGATCCCGCTTGCGCTGGTTTCCTCGCAGACCTTCAAGACCGGTGTGCTGAACCTCGTTTACGCGCCCGACCGACTTTCGGATGTGTCGGCATGATCGCATCGCCGCGGTCGTCCACCGATGGATCTCGACAGGGGTTACCGAAGGTCGCTCCACTGCGGGAATTGAGCCACGATCAGTCGCTTTCACCAACGCCCCATTGATACCGGCATAGCCGTTGATCTGCAGGTTCACCATGTGCGTAGATTGTGTCGATAATCCGGTTACGTCGCATAGGGAATTCCCCTTCGGGCGGACGGCCACAATTACGCCGCGGTGCGCCATACGACCAGATGTCTCGAGCGCGTGTGCTGCCATGTCGCAGGATTATCACTCAGCGTAGCCAGTTTGTTACGGTACGCAGTGCCATTGGTGCGTGGGGACGAGCGCATCTGCCCGATCGGCTCCTGCCGATGTCCGGGGCCATCTCAGGTATCCCTACCTGATCGTCGTGTGGAGAGACAGTTGAGATTCCGTTTGACCTTTTCCCATGTGAAGTCCGCTGCCAGCAGAATCGTGCTCGCGGTGGCGGTGTTCGCGCTCGCCGCCGTCACCCTGACCCAGGTGTTGAGCCGGCCCGCATCCGCCGCCAACAGTCCGGCCGCGAAGCCGGCCGCCGCTGGTAGCAGCGCGCCGCGAGTGTTCGCGTACTACTACCTGTGGTGGAGTGCGGATCATTGGCGGTCCGCGCTCGGCGCGAACTATCCGGTCAACGCCTCGCCGCTACCGTTGCCGGCGACAGTGGACGCCACCGGCTGCAACCCGAGCAGCCGCTACGCAGGTAACACCCTCACCGACGTGCCGCAGAAGCTGTACAGCCAGGATGACCCAGGCTTCATCGAGGCGGACGTCCGCCAGGCCGCGGCTGCGGGCTTGGCCGGTTTCGCGGTGAATTGGGCCGGCACCGGCCAGTCCGGGCAGGCCGTCACCAGCAACCCGTACAGCAAGCGGCTGCAGTTGATGGTCGACGCGGTGCACAAGGTGAATTCCGAAGGTATTCCGTTCAAGCTGTGGCTGAGCTACAAGGCTTCGGCCAAGGTGTTGCCGCAGTCGGCGATCCTGAACGACCTGAGCTACTTCAATGCCAAGTACGGGAACGACCCGGCGTTTGACCGGGTGCGGTCGGGCCGGGCCACGGTGATCTGGCAGGGCAGCCGCAAGTACTCGGTATCCGTGCTGCAGGCAGTCGGCGGCCAGTTCCGGTCCAAGTTCCGAATTCTGGGCGATGAGACCTCCTGGTCAACCAGTCGCGCGCCGTACCTGGATGGCAATGCGTACTACTGGTCCTCGCAGGACCCGTACAAGAACCCGCAGTCGTTCCAGCAGCTGGCCGCCCTGGCCAGCAGCGTGCGGGCCAGCGGCTCGAACCCGGATGGTTCGGCCAAGGCCTGGGTGGCGCCGATCACCCCGGGTTACGACAAGCAGTTGTCCGGCGGTTCGTCCTGTGTACCGCGTAAGGGCGGCCAGACGGTTAAGAAGCTGTTCGACGGCAACGCCGCGACACACCCGGACGACTTCGGCCTGATCAGTTGGAATGAGATCAGCGAGGGCTCCTACATCGATCCGATGACCCGATTCGGTGCGACGGATCTGAACATGCTGGCATCGGTGATCAAGAACGGCGGCTGAGGCCCTTCCGGCACGTTGCTCGGCCGCCCACCCGAAGGCTATCGACCCTAAGGGTGGGCGGCCGCTGATCTGTGGGCGCTGCTGCGGCGGTTCTGGGTGGATCGCTGGCCTGCCCGGTGCTGGTGGCGGATACCCAGCTCGCGCATGCCTCAATCTGCACGTACGTATAGGAGCGACTGACAGTCTTCAACGCGAGACATGATCATCCAAGACTTGCGTTCGGAGGCTGTTCGGAGTGTCGTCGACAGGCTCGCTCGCGTCGACCTCACGACGCCGGTCGACGCTGCTGAAGCTCGCAAGTTTGCTCGCCCTGATGGGAGTCCTCGCCGCCGGATTCATACTGCCTTACGTCGGCGGGGTCGGGCTGGCCGCGCAGACCGCAGCGAACGACTTCCTGAACACGCCCTGCGATGTTTCGGTGTCGGTGCCCCGACAGACCACTCGTGTCCTGGCGGATGACGGCAAGACGCTGCTCGCGAACCTGTTCACCGAGAACCGCCAGGACGTCGCGCTGAGTCAAGTACCGGTCTCCATCCAGCAGGCCCTGATCGACACCGAAGATCGCCGGTTCTACTCCAATAACGGTGTTGATCTGCACGGCATCGCCCGGGCGGCATTGGCCAACGGGACCTCGGGCAGCACGCAGGGTGGTTCGACGCTGACCATGCAGTACGTCAAGGAGTTGCGATATTTCCAGGCGACCACGGATGCACAACGCCAGGCGGCGGTACAGCAGGATCTGCACCGCAAGTTCCAGGACGTCCAATGCGCCCTACAAGTTGAGAAGACTTACACCAAGGCCGATATCCTCGACAGATACTTCAACATCTCCTTTTTCGGCGAGAACTCTTACGGTATTCAGACCGCCGCCGAGACCTATTTCGGGGTGCCCGCGTCGAAGCTGACCGTTCCACAGGGCGCGATGCTCGTCGGCCTGCTGCAGAGCCCCACCACCTTCGATCCCTTTGCAGACCCACAGGCTGCTAAGACTCGGCGGAATCAGGTGCTGAACAACATGGTGACGGCAGGAGATCTGAGCGCCAGCCAGGCAGCCACCTACAAGGCGACGCCGATCAGACTCGCGACGAACACTCCCCCGCCGGTACGGCAAGGTTGCGCGAACGCCAACTCATCGGTGCAGAACGCGGGATTCTTTTGCGATTACGTGGTGAACTGGCTTGAAACGCAAGGTGGCATCAGCCCCTCACAACTGCAAGCCGGTGGACTAACCGTCGTCACCACGCTCAGTGCCACGCTGCAGAACACCGGGCAACGGGCGATCTGGGCTTCTGGTCTGGACCCGAAGTCCCCCACTGCACTGGTCATGCCATCGGTAGACCCGCGAACCGGTGCGGTGCAGTCAATGATCACGAGCCGGCACTACGGGCTGAACGCGGCGGCCGGCCAGACCACATTGCCCCTGTTCACCACCGGATATGCAGGCGCCGGGTCGACCTACAAGTACTTCACCGCGCTGGCCGCGCTCGAGGTCGGCGTCCAGCCGGACTTCACCCTGACCACCGGAAGCAACGCTTACACCGTTCGGAATTGCCCTACCGACGCATATACGACGCCATACACCACGCACAATGCCGGTAACTACCAATCCACCCTTGCCCTCAAGGACGCGTTGCCCCAATCCGTCAACACCTACTTCGTCGGCCTGGAGGATCAACTGTTCGGCTGCGATATTTCGCCGGTGGTCAATACCGCGCTGAGCATGGGAATGACTGGATTGAACAAACCTCAATCAGCCGGAAGCCCGACGTCGATCGCGCAGGCCACGATCGATCAGCATCAGGCCGGCTTCACCTTAGGATTCTCGCCGACCTCGGCATTGCAGTTGACCAGCGCATACGGCACGGTCGCAAATGACGGCGTCTATTGCGCACCGACTCCGGTGAGCTCGATCACCGGACCGACCGGCGCCGCGGTGCCCTTCAAGCGCGCCGGTTGCACCCGCGTGCTCGACCCCCAGGTTGCCCGGACGATGGTCAACATGATGACGGTAGACACGACCAGCACCGAAGGTACGGCGTCGTCCTACTTCGGAAATTGGTACGCCAGCGGTGGGAGTCCGGTGGCGTCAAAGACCGGCACCGACAACGACGATCCGAACGGGCCGGACGGCGGAAATGGCAACTCGGCGTTGTGGTTCGTCGGAGTCACACCGACTCTGGCATCGGCCTCAGCGCTGGTGAATCCCTCGGCTCCGAAAGCAACCGTCACCGGCTTGCCTACCGCGGTCCCAAACAACGGCACCGATGTCTTCGGCGCGTACGCCTCGACGTTCTGGCTCGACGCCTATGGCCCCGCGCTACAAGCTCAACGATGGTCCTGGCCGAGCCCGACCGATATCCCAGGCGCGAGCTCGGTTCTCGACGTCACAGGTCAGAGCGCTGCCGACGCGACCAGCGCTTTGTCCGCCGCCGGATTCAAGCTCAAGGTCACCTCTGTGATGTGCGGCAGCCCGGCGCCGACCGGCACCATCGCCTACTACTCCCCGCACCTCGCAATCCCCGGCTCGACGATCACAGCCTGCCTCAGCACCGGGGTCACACCGAGCGGCTACTCAGGTGGCACGCAGACCTCATCGGGATCGTCACCTCCCCCGACACAAGCGACCACGCCCGGAGTGAGCGCCACGCCAGGTGTTAGCTCCTCGCCGGCTACTACCGGGCCGCCGACTCGAACTTCGCAATCGGCTCCGGTAACACCGGCATCGAGCTCCAAAGGTCACTGACCACGGTCTGTGGCTCGAAAGCACTGGTGCCCTTAGGCTGCCCAGTCCGGTGCGGCGCTCCCAGCTTGTCGCGGTGGTACACCAGATCGTTGTGGGACACGATCCGTTGGCGTCCACCGCCTCAGACCAACCAGGTGGGCACTGACACTGACGTTGGCGATTCTCGTCCGCTCATACCGGGATGGTGAAGTCGATCCTGCCGACGCGCCCGTTTGCTCCTGGACGCTGATCTTGGGATGCTCTGCACATGTCTCTATTCCCGGGGACGTTTGCCGAGGACGTCATAGCGGAACCAGCCCGGCCCCAGTTCGAGGTATTCCTCGACGAACACCGCCGTGCCCTCAATGGCTGCTTGGACGGGCTGACCGAGGAACAGGTGCGCCGTTCATTGGTGCCGTCGCGGACCACGCTGCTGGGTCTGGTGAAGCACGCGAGCTTCGTCGAGAAGGTCTGGTTCGACGAAGCCATCACGTGCCGGTCGCGCGCCGAGATCGATATCCCCGCGAC
>JAVEET010000074.1 GCA_030840295.1 Pseudonocardiales bacterium | reverse complement strand
CTGCCAGCCGCCGATCAGCACGGCCATCAGGGTCAGTCGAGCAAGATAGATCCCCCCGCGGCGACGCCACCTCGCCGACACCCGGCGGCGTGCGGGGCTTGGTTGATCAGCCGCCACGGAGGTGGCTGTGGACTGGAAGGACGTGGTCATCAGGCCACCTGCGCATTCGGGCTGCTCGCTGGGCGATCGGGTGTCTGGGCGGTGCTCCGTGCGGTGGTTCGGGCGTAGGCCGTCTCGACCTCGGACCGGAGGGCCTCCCAGATTTCTGAATAGAGGCCCACGAACTCGTCGGTGAACCTGATCTCCTGGGCGTTGCGGGGTCGCGGCAGATTCACGGTGAAGGTGGCCTTGACCCGCCCGGGCCCGGCGGTGAGCACCACGACCTTGTCGGCGAGGGCGATCGCTTCCTCGAGGTCGTGCGTGACGAAGACGACGGCCGGCCGGGTAAGCTCCCACAAACTCAGGAGTTCATCGGACATGATCGACCTGGTCTGGACGTCGAGTGCCGAGAATGGTTCATCCATCAGCAGGACTTCGGGCTCGTTGATCAGGCTCTGGGCCAAGGCCACTCGCTTACGCATTCCCCCGGAGAGTTGGTGTGGGTAACGGTCCTCGAATCCGGCCAGTCCGACCCGACGCAGCCAGTCACGGGCGAGAGTGTTCGCCGCGGCCTTGCCCTGGCCTCGAAAGCGTGGACCGGCGGCGACGTTGTCGAGCACGCTCTTCCACGGAAACACCGCGTCGTTCTGAAATACGAAACCCACGCCGGGAGTGATGCCGGCGACCGGCCTGCCGTCTACCAGGGCGGTGCCGGCCGTAGGCCGCTCGAGTCCGGAGACCAGGGTCAGGGTGGTGGACTTGCCGCAACCGGTCGGACCGACGACCGCACAGAACTCACCAGGTGCGACGGTCAGGTCGAGGTCCTGCAGCGCGGTGTAGATCCCTCCGTTCGGAGTGGCAAATTTCTTGGTGACGCCGTTGAGCTCGATGGCGGGACGAGACGGTGGTATGGACATCCTGGTGGCCTGACTCCTTGTCGGTTCAGCCCTGCGGCTGATCGGTTCGGTGAGGCAGAACAGTGCAGCAGAAGTCAGGCCGGTAACACTCTTGCGCTCGTTGTACGGCAATCCCGCGTTAGTCGCGATTGGCGAATGAAATGCGTGCGGCGGCTGCATTACCGCGGGTTTTGTGCATATAGTGCAAGCGACCTATGCAGGAAAGCCACGACCGTGTTCTCATGACCGCCTCAGGCTGTCGAGGTTGGGAGGCGATTGTCGGATGTGGCGGCTCCGGACGCTCGCGTCACAGATATTGCTGGGCGTTCTCGGTATCTTGCTGGCGACCGTCGTTATCGGCGGACTGCTTGACATACACCTCACTCGACGCTCGCTGGACCAGCAGTACGAGGAACGCGCCAGAGTTGCCGCGGTGGTCGTGGCCGACATTCCCGAAGTCGAGTCCGCCGTCGTCGCCGGCGACCCTCGCCGGATACTGCCCGGCTTGGCCGCCCACATCGCAACCACCAGCGGCGCCACCTACGTGGTCGTGACCAATCGGGACGGCGTGCGGTTCAGTCACCCCAATCCGCTCCTGATCGGGCGCCGGCTCGAGGAACCGCTGGCGGTGCTCGACGGCCAGGATCATGTCGGCATCGACCATGGCAGCCTGGGTCGGTCGGCAAACGGCAAGGCGCCCATCTTCGACGCGGCCGGAAGGGTCGTCGGCCAGGTATCGGTGGGCATCCTGGAGACCGAGGTGGCCAGCCAGGTGGCTGAGCAGGCCAAGGCCATCATGTTCTATTCGGCCCTGGCGCTTGCCCTGGGCGCCGCGGTGTCATTGTTGATGGCGCGGGCCGTCAAGCGGGTGACCTTCGGTCTGGAATTGCGCGAGATCGCCTCGCTGCTGCAGGAGCGTGAAGCGATGTTGCACGGGATTCGCGAGGGTGTGATCGGAGCGGATTCCCGGGGCCGCGTCACCCTGGTCAACAACGAGGCCCGGCGCCTGCTGGGAATTACCAATAACGCCACCGGAAAGCTGCTAACCGAATCCATCGAGCCGGGCCGTCTGCGGGACGTGCTCACCGGCTCGTCCCCCGGAGCCGATCAGACGGTCATCACGTCAGACGCGCTATTGGTCGTCAACCGGCGCCCGGTCGTGATCGGCGGGCGGGACGTCGGCAGCGTGGTGACGCTTCGGGATCGAACCGAGCTGGAGGCGCTGGTTCGCCGGATGAACGCGGTCACAGGTCTAGCCAACGCGTTGAGAGCGCAGGAACACGAATTCACCAATCGGCTGCACGTGATCGCGGGATTGCTGGACCTTGGGGAAGCTGACGAGGCGAGGCAATACCTGGATCTGATCATCGAGGACCACCTGGTCTCGGCCGAGGATCTCCGGTCGCGGATCTCGCCGCCGGTGGTGGCGGCATTGCTGCTGGCCAAGCTTGCGGTAGCCACGGAGCGCGGTATCCAGCTGCAGATCAGCGAGGATGCCCACCTGGACGCGCCGGACGCCGACCCGCTGACCCTGATGACGGTGATCGCCAACCTGGTGGACAACGCCATGGATGCCGTGGCTGACCAGCCAGAGCCGCGAGAGGTCCTGGTGTCGTTGTCCGATGACGAGGAATTGCGGATCAGGGTCTCGGACAACGGCCCGGGAGTGCCAGCCGAGTCCGTGGCGGACATCTTCACCGATGGCTACTCGACCAAGCCGCCGCGCGGGGACCTGCGACGGGGCATCGGGCTGGCCCTGGTGCAACGACTGGTTCACCGCGCTGGTGGATCGATCAGCGTGGGCGCGCCCCCGGGGGGCTGTTTCGAAGTGGTCCTCCCGCTGACCGCGGCCCGGGAAGCGACAGCAACGCCGCTGATCGGTGCGACCACCGGCAGGCCCGCCTCGTGATCAAGACATTGGTCATCGACGACGACTTCCGGGTCGCGCGCATCCATGCCGCGAGCGTGGAACGGATCGACGGTTTTGTCTGTACTGGTCAGGCTCATACGGCCGCGGAGGCCCGCGAGTTGATCGAGCGGGATGAGCCCGATCTTCTGATCCTGGACATCTATCTTCCCGACGAGGACGGCTTGAGCCTGCTGCGATCATTGGCTGCTCGCTCCCAACCGCCGCCGGACTGCATCTTTATCACCGCGGCGCGTGATCTGGCTTCGGTTCGTGCCGCGATCGGCCTCGGTGCCATCTACTACCTGGTCAAGCCGTTCGGGTTCCAACAACTGCGTGAGCAGCTCGAGTCCTATCGGCGGTGGCGTTCCCAGGTGTCGGCCACCGGGTCAATCGATGAAGCAGACCAGGCGACCGTGGATGCCTTGTACAACCTGCGCCGCGCCCCGGCCGCGGAGCGCTCCGGGCGGACCCGGTTGCCTCCGACCATGGCCAAGATTCTCGACGTAGTCACGGCATCATCCGAGCCCTGCGCTGCGTCGGTCATCGCTGCGGAACTCGGGATCAGCCGGCCCACCGCGCAGCGGTACCTTACCGAGCTGGAGCGACGTGGTCTGCTCGAACTCGAACTCGAATACGGCGCTACCGGCCGTCCGATCCACCGTTACGCGCGCCCTGTCCCGGGGGACCTCCACTAGCCTTGGGCTGCTTCTGGTTGGCGTCGGACCTGAGGGCGGGTACCCGGTCGCTGCCGGGAACTAGCTGCCCCGGTCCGAGCGTTGGAACTTGTGTAACGCACGGCGTGCCGGCATCGGCTGGGCGCTACAGAATGGGCGCTACAGAATGAGAGAGGTGGCAACAGTGGCCAGCAACCCTGTACTGCGGGGTTTCGAGAAGACCGGACGGCCGGGTATCAACAGCCAGGCCGGAGCACCAGGACGGGTGGTCCCGCCGCCCCCGTCACCGGATCAGCTCAACCAGTGGTACGCCCAACCGGCGTACGGCCAGCAGCTCGGACAGCCCGGCTTCCCGCCGCAGGCTCCGCCAGCCGCGCCTTCCCGTTACCTCACCCTCGATGACGTCATCACCCGTTCCGTCCTGCTGATCTCGACGGTTCTGGTGGCCGCCGGCGTCGCCTGGTTCGTCCTGCCGAACTCCGTTGCCGGGCCCGTCGCCCTGCTCGGTGTGTTCGGTGCACTCGGCCTCGGCCTCTACATGGGGTTCACCGGTAGGGCCAACGCAGTCACGGCCACCATCTACGCCGCTCTCGAGGGCTTGGCGCTCGGGGCCATCAGCGAGGTCTTCAACAACCGATTCAACGGAATCGTCATCCAGGCGGTGACCGGCACCATCATGGTCGCCGGTGGCGTCCTGGTGGTCTACAAGACCGGAGCCGTTCGGGTAACGCCGAAATTCACGAAGATCGTCTTCGCCGCGACGCTCGGTGCGGTGGGTCTGATGCTGGTGAACGTCATTGCCGGCATCTTCACGCCGGGTGGTCTGGGCATCCGCCAGGCTGGTGCGCTCGGCGTCGGGTTCAGCCTGTTGTGCATCGTGATCGCCGCCGCGAACCTGATCGTGGACTTCGACATGGTCGAACAGTCTGTGCGGCGCGGGGTCGACGAGAAGTTCGGCTGGTACCTGTCCTGGGGCATCCTGGTCACGCTGGTCTGGCTGTACCTGGAGATCTTGCGACTACTGAGCTATTTCGCCGGCGGCAACCGCAACTGATAGAGGGGCCTTTCCTGACCCGTCCCGCGTGGACGGGTCAGGAAAGCCGTTCCAGGATGAGGGCCATGCCCTGGCCACCGCCGACGCACATGGTCTCCAAGCCGAACTGCTTGTCGTGCGTCCGCAGCGAGTTGATCAGCGTGGTGGTGATGCGGGCTCCGGTCATGCCGAACGGGTGCCCGATCGCGATGGCGCCGCCGTTGACGTTCAGCCGGTCGATATCCACGCCGAGTTCCTGGTAGGACGGGATGACCTGCGCGGCGAACGCCTCGTTGATCTCCACCAGATCGATGTCCGCGATGGACATGCCGGCGCGCCGGAGAGCCTGCTTTGACGCCTCGACCGGGCCCAGTCCCATGATTTCGGGAGACAACCCCGTGACGCCGGTCGATACGACCCGCGCCAGCGGGGTGAGGCCCAGCTCTGCGGCCTTGGTGTCGCTCATGATGACCAGTGCCGCCGCGCCGTCGTTGAGCGGGCAACAGTTCGCGGCGGTAACTCGGCCATCCGGGCGGAATACCGGTTTGAGGCCCGACACAGCCTCGTAGGTGACGCCGCGCCGGGGCCCATCGTCGGCCGATATCACCGTGCCGTCGGGCGTCGTCACAGGCGTGATCTCGTTGGCCCAAAAACCGTCGGCGATGGCTTTCTCGGCCAGATTCTGCGAACGGACGCCGAAATGGTCCATCTCTTCGCGAGATACACCCTTGAGCCGCGCAAGGTTCTCCGCGGTCTGCCCCATCGCGATGTAGGCGTCCGGCAACAGGCCGTCCTGGCGCGGGTCGTGCCAGTCCGAGGCCCCTTCGGCGGCCACCCTGGCGGTACGGCCCTTGGCTTCGTCGAAGATCGGGTTCTGGGTGTCCGGCAGGCCGTCTGACGAGCCCTTGACGAATCTCGACACCGCCTCGACGCCTGCCGAGACGAAGACATCACCCTCGCCCGCCTTGATCGCATGCATGGCCATTCGGGTGGTCTGCAGAGACGAGGAGCAGTAGCGGGTGACCGTGGTCGCGGGCAGGAAATCGTACCCGAGCTGGACGGCCACGATCCGGCCCATGTTGTAGCCCTGCTCGCCGCCAGGCAGGCCGCAGCCCAGCATCAGGTCGTCGATATCACGCGCGTCGAGTTCGGGCACCTTGGCCAAGGCAGCAGCGATGATCTGGGCCGCCAGATCGTCCGGTCGGAGCCCGGCCAGCGAGCCCTTACCAGCCCGGCCGATAGGGGAGCGGGCGGTGGCGACTATGACGGCTTCGGGCATCGGACGGCTCCTTGCGGTGAGGCGGGACGGGCGCCGGTTCTGCGGCTATCGATGGCTACTGGGTGGTAGCACTGTCCGCGCGGTCGATCGTTGCAGGTTCGGTCTGCTGCTCAGCCTCTGAAGTGGGCGGGATCACCCCTGCGGCACGCCGTCGGATCAACCGAGCCCACGGGCCGCGGCGACCGGTGCTCTCGCCGTGTACTGACGCTGCCGCAACCTCGGTTCCGGGGCGGCTGGCCGCCCGGGCGGCGGCCTGAGCCACCGGACGGGCCCGAGTCGAGGTGAACGGGCCGGCCGGCCGGGACTCGGTCGTCAGGCCGAGAGCGGCGGCCGCGGATGGCAGCAGAACCTCGGCCGCGCGAGCGTAACCAGCAGCCGAAGGATGGAACTGGTCCTCGGAGAAGAACTCGCGCTGGGTCGCGAATTCGGGCCCCAGGATGTCGCCGAGGCTGACGGCCCGCCCGCCAGCCGCGACCACCGCCACCGCCTGAGCGGCGGCCAGGGTGCGGGAGAACCGCCGAGCCAGCCAGCGCAACGGCTGGGCAATCGGCCGGATCGTCCCCAGGTCTGGGCAGGTGCCTACGACGACTTCCACGTCTGCGTCCCGTAGGGCGTCCAGGGACGCGGTGAGGTGCCGCACCGATTCGGCCGGCTTGACCCGGTGGGTGACATCGTTCGCACCGATCATGATGACTGCAAGGTCCGGTCTGTCCGGCACCACCCGTCGGACCTGAGCCAGCAATGCCGCCGACTCGGCGCCGACCACCGCCACGTTGATCAGCCGCACCGGTCGACGCGACAGCGCGGACAGGCCTACCGCAATTCGGGCGGCCGGGGTGTCGGCGTCGGTGTGGGTGCCGTATCCCGCGGCCGAGGAGTCACCGAGCATGGCGAGCACGAGCTCCGGCGACTTGGACCTGACACCGGGTGCGCTCCAGATTCCGTCCGCACTCGGCGGATCGGTCTCAGCCGGCTGGATGCGTCGGCGAGCCAGCTTCGACTCGCCATAGATGATGCCGACCGCGGCCGCACCCAGCGCACCGATGCTCCCGCCACCAAAGGCCGCCGCGGTCACCACCCGGCGGGCGCGTGAGGCCCGGCTCATTTCTGGCTCCTGTCCTCGCTAGCTGACCTATCGTGTCGGCCCCGAAGTTGCTGTGGCACGTGGGCGGGGTGATCAAGTTCGTACGTCGAGGTTAGCCTTTGCCGCATGCGCTACTACACCTCCCTGGTGGATCTGATCGGCAACACCCCGCTGGTCCAGCTCCGCAGCGTCACGAATCACCTCGATCCGGCGAACGCACCGACCGTGCTCGCCAAGGTCGAATATTTCAATCCGGGCGGGTCGGTGAAGGATCGCATTGCCGTGCGGATGATCGATGCGGCCGAGGCTTCGGGTGAACTCAAACCCGGCGGCACCATCGTCGAACCGACCTCGGGAAACACCGGGGTCGGGCTCGCGATCGTGGCCCAACAGCGCGGCTACAATTGCGTCTTCGTGCTGCCGGACAAGGTGGCGGCCGACAAGATCAATACCCTCAAGGCCTTCGGGGCCGAGGTCCACGTCTGCCCGACCGCCGTGGCACCGGAAGATCCGCGCTCGTACTACCAAGTCTCGGATCGGTTGACCCGGGAGATCCCGGGCGCGTGGAAGCCCAATCAATACGCCAACCCCAACAACGCGCGCTCACACTACGAGACGACCGGGCCGGAGATCTGGGAGCAGACCGACGGGCGGATCACCCATTTCGTGGCCGGCGTCGGTACCGGCGGCACTATTTCCGGTGCCGGGCGGTTCCTCAAAGAGGCTTCGGCCGGTCGCGCGGACGGCGGCGTCCGGGTCATCGGCGCCGACCCTGAAGGCTCGGTGTATTCCGGTGGCACCGGACGCCCGTACCTCGTCGAAGGGGTCGGCGAGGACTTCTGGCCGGACGCCTACGACCGGACGATCAGCGACCAGATCATCGCGATCACCGACCGTGAGTCCTTCGAGCTGACCCGGCGGCTGGCTCGCGAGGAAGGTTTGCTGGTCGGGGGATCCTGCGGAATGGCGGTGGCCGCCGCTCTGAAGGTCGCCGCGACCGCCGGCAAGGACGACGTGATCGTGGTGTTGCTGCCCGATGGCGGCCGCGGCTACCTTGCCAAGATCTTCAATGACAAGTGGATGAGCGATTACGGCTTCATCGAGGCTGCCGGTGGCGAGACGATCGGCGACGTGCTGACCGCCAAGGGTGGCGAGACGCCCGCGCTGGTGCACGCCCATCCGAACGAGACGGTGCGGGACGCGATCAACATCATGCGCGAATACCAGGTGTCACAGATGCCGGTGGTGAAGGCAGAACCGCCCGTCACCGCGGGCGAGGTCGCCGGTTCGGTGTCGGAAAAGGTGCTGCTCGACGCCCTGTTCGCGGGCACCGCCGCGCTTGCCGACCCGTTGGAGAAGCACATGTCGGCTCCACTGCCCATCATCGGCTC
>JAVEET010000041.1 GCA_030840295.1 Pseudonocardiales bacterium | reverse complement strand
TCCGTCCGGGCGGGGTGGCCCAGGATCTGCCGGAGGGTTCGGTCGAGAAGATCCGGGACTGGATCAAGGAGATGGACAAGGAGATCAGCGGCGTCGACAAGCTGCTGCGCGGCCAGGCCATCTGGGTGAACCGGCTGAAGGGCGTCGGCTGGATCGGTGTTGAGGGTTGCCTGTCCCTCGGCCTGACCGGTCCGCTGCTGAGGGCCGCCGGCCTGCCCTGGGACATGCGCAAGACCGAGCCGTACCTGGGTTATGAGACCTATGACTTCGACGTGCCCACCGACGACGGCGGAGATTGCTGGAGCCGGTTCGTGGTCCGGGTTGCCGAGATGCGCGAGAGTCTCAAGATCATCAGTCAGGTGCTGCCCCGCATCGAGCAGACGCCGGGACGGGTCATGGTGGACGATCCGAAAATCGCCTGGCCGGCGCAGTTGTCCATCGGCCCGGACGGCATGGGTAACTCGCCTGCACACGTCAACAAGATCATGAATTCCTCGATGGAGTCGCTGATCCACCACTTCAAGCTGGTTACCGAGGGCTTCCGGGTGCCGCCCGGTCAGGTCTACACCGCGGTCGAGGGGCCACGCGGCGAACTGGGTGCGCACGTGGTGTCCGACGGCGGTACTCGGCCGTACCGGGTACACCTGCGCGAACCTTCCTTCATCAACCTGCAGGCCGCGGCCGCGATGTCGATCGGTGGCCAGATCGCCGATGTCATCGCCTCGGTCGCCTCGCTCGACCCGGTGATGGGCGGATGTGATCGTTAGATGAGGACGACAGCGACTGAGCAGCACAGCGACCGCCGGCGAGCAGGAGCGCAACGAGCGTGCAGCGGAAAGAGCGTGGAGTGCGACCGTGACTAGTTCTAACAGCAGACTGAGTCTGATCGACATCGAGCGTCCGGGTAACCCGGACGTTTTCGCCGCCGAGGTCCGCGCGGCAGCCTTGGAGATCATCACCCGCTATCCGGCTGGCCAGTCGCGGTCGGCCTTGCTGCCGATGCTGCATCTGGTGCAGTCCGAACAGGGTTATGTCAGCGCGGACGGCATAGCGTTCTGCGCCGACGTCCTGGACCTCACCAAGGCGCAGGTGGCGGCGGTGGCGACGTTCTACACCATGTACAAGCGCAAGCCCACCGGCGAATACCTCGTCAGCGTCTGTACGAACACCCTCTGCGGGCTGCTCGGCGGCGATGACATCTACCGGGCATTGTCCGCCACCCTCGGGGTCGGCATGAACCAGACCGCCGGCAATCCCGATGAAGCTGGCTCGATCACCCTCGAGCACGCCGAATGCCTGGCCGCTTGCGATTACGCCCCAGTGGTCACGGTGAACTACGAGTTCTTCGACAACCAGACGACCGAATCGGCCCTGGGCCTGGTCAAGGACCTGCAGGGCGGAAAGCGGCCGCAGCCGAACCGCGGCGCGCCGTTGTGCAGTTTCAAGGAGATCTCGCGTCAGATCGCCGGCTTCGTCGATGACCGGCCGGAGTCGAGGCTGGCGGTGGCGACCGGTCAGCCGACCGAGGTCGGCGTCAAACTCGCCCAGCAGAAGGGCGAGAACGCGCCCGGCTATCCGGTTTCGCACAACGCCGGCAGCTCAGCCGACCAGCCGGCCGCCGGATCCGACCAGGCCGACGCCGCGGCAGTAGCGGCTCACAACACCGGCGCGCGCGACGGGAGCAGCGCTCACGACGCTCCGCTGAGTACCTCGGCCAGTGATCCGGCCGCCGCGGCAAGCACCGAACCGGCCGCGCACCCGGACACCGTCGGCGGGGCCAAGACCGACACCGGGCCCGACCAGGGTGAACTCTTCGGCAAGGGTGACTGATATGCCATTAACTCCCGTCCTGACCAAACGGTTCGGCACCAAGGCGCCGTGGCAGATCGAGAATTACCTCAGGCTCGATGGCTATGCCGGGCTCGAGAAGGCCCTCACCATGCCACCGGACGACATCATCGCGATGGTCAAGGAGTCAAACCTGCGCGGCCGGGGCGGCGCCGGCTTCCCGACCGGCATGAAGTGGCAGTTCATCCCGCAGAACGACGGTAAACCGCATTACGTCGTGGTCAATGCCGATGAGGGTGAGCCAGGCACCTGCCGAGACCTGCCGATCATGATGAACGACCCGCACTCGATGATCGAAGGCATCATCATCGCCTGCTATGCCGTGCGCGCCAACCACGCCTTCGTCTACATCCGCGGCGAAGCGGTCCACGCCATTCGCCGGGTCACCCAGGCAGTGAACGAGGCATACGCCAGGGGCTATCTCGGCGACGATGTGCGCGGCAGCGGCATCCGGTTCGACATCACCGTGCACGGCGGCGCCGGCGCCTACATCTGCGGTGAGGAAACGGCCTTGCTCGACTCGCTGGAGGGCAAGCGGGGTCAGCCTAGGCTGAAGCCGCCGTTCCCCGCCACCAACGGTGTCTACGACGCCCCGACGGTGGTCAACAACGTCGGCACCCTGTGCTCGGTGCCCTACATCGTTCTGGGCGGCGCCGCCTGGTACAAGGATCTCGGCCCGGAAGGCTCGCCCGGCACGTCCATCTACTCGCTGTCGGGACGGGTCAAGAATCCCGGCCAATACGAGGCTCCGATGGGTACCACGCTGCGTGAGCTGCTGGAGATGGCCGGCGGCATGAGCCGGGGCAAGGAACTGAAGTTCTGGACGCCGGGGGGCGCATCGTGCCCGCTGCTCACCCGCGAACATCTGGACCTGCCCCTCGACTTCGACGCGGTGGCCAAGGCCGGCTCGATGAACGGCACCTCGGCCGTGATGATCTTCGACGAGGACGACAGCGTCGTGCAGGCCGTCCTGAAATGGACCCAGTTCTACGAGCACGAGTCCTGCGGCAAGTGCACCCCGTGCCGCGAGGGCAATTACTGGACGGCGCAGATCCTGGAACGCATCTGGACAGGTCACGGCACCCTGGCCGATATCGACACCCTGCTCGACGTCAGCGACAACATCCTGGGCCGGTCCTTCTGCGCCCTCGGCGACGGCGCCACCAGCTGCATCACGTCCTCGATCAAATACTTCCGGGACGAATACCTGGCACTGATCGAGACCGCAACCGATCGCAGCACCGTTTCGCCAGCACTCACCGGAGTATCCGCATGACCGTTGCACCAGAAAAGCCCGCGGCGGCCGACAAGCCTGCCGTGGACCTGATCACCGTCACCATCGACGGCATCGAGATCTCGGTGCCGAAAGGCACGCTGCTGATCAGGGCCGCTGAACAACTCGGCATCCAGATCCCGCGGTTCTGTGACCACCCGCTGCTCGATCCGGCTGGGGCCTGCCGGCAGTGTCTGGTCGAGGTCACCGACATGGGCAACGGTCGGGGGATGCCGAAGCCGGCCGCCTCCTGCACCACGACCGTCATGCCCGGCATGGTCGTCAAGACCCAACTGACCTCGCCGGTGGCGGACAAGGCCCAACAGGGCGTCATGGAATTGCTGCTGATCAACCACCCGCTGGACTGCCCGGTGTGTGACAAGGGCGGCGAGTGCCCGCTGCAGAACCAAGCGATGAGCAACGGGCGCGCCGAGACCCGGTTCCACGATTCCAAGCGGACCTTTGCCAAGCCGGTGGCGGTTTCCAGCCAGGTCCTGCTGGACCGGGAGCGCTGTGTGCTGTGCCAGCGGTGCACCCGGTTCTCTGAGCAGATCGCCGGCGACCCGTTCATCGATCTGCTCGAGCGCGGTGCCCAGCAACAGATCGGCACCTCGACCGATACCCCGTTCCAGTCGTACTTCTCCGGCAACACGGTGCAGATCTGCCCGGTCGGCGCGCTGACCGGCGCCTCCTATCGGTTCCGCGCTCGGCCCTTCGACCTGATGTCCACGCCGAGCGTCTGTGAACATTGCTCCTCCGGTTGTGCGCAGCGGACCGACTGGCGCCGCGGCAAGATCACCCGTCGACTGGCCGGTGAAGATCCTGCGGTAAACGAGGAGTGGAACTGCGACAAGGGCCGCTGGGCCTTCCAGTACGCGACCCAGGCCGATCGGCTGCTCAACCCCATGGTCCGCAACGCGGCCGGAGTTCTGGTGGAGACATCCTGGCCAGAGGCTCTGGAGGCCGCGGCTCGTGGGCTTGCCGCAGCCCGCGACAACGGCGGGGTCGGTGTGCTGCCCGGCGGCCGCCTGACCGAAGAGGACGCTTACGCCTACGCGAAGTTCGCCCGGGTCGCCCTGGGGACCAATGACGTGGACTTCCGTGCTCGTCCGAGTTCGGCCGAGGAGTTGTCCTTCCTCGGTGCTGCCGTAGCCGGCGTGTCTGTCGAGAACGGCGGTGTGACCTACACCGATCTGCAGAAGCCCGGCACGGTGCTGCTGGTCGGACTCGAGCCTGAAGAAGAGTCACCGATCGTTTTTCTGCGTCTGCGCAAGGCGACCAGGACCGGTAGGACCAAGGTGCACTCGATCGCCGCAGTGGCCTCCCGTGGCCTGGCCAAGCTCGACGGCACCCTGATCCCGACTGTGCCGGGTTCGGAAGCGGCCGCGCTGATCGACCTGGATGTGAGCCTGTCCGACTCGCTATCGGGAGGCGTCATCCTCGTGGGCGAGCGGCTCGCGTCGGTGCCGGGAGCGTTGACCGAGGCCCTTCGACTGGCCGACCGGACCGGCGCCCGGATCGCCTGGGTCCCTCGCCGGGCCGGCGAGCGCGGCGCGGTCGATGCTGGCGCGCTGCCGACCCTGCTCCCAGGTGGCCGTCCGGTCACCGACGACGCGGCGCGGGTCGAGGTGGAACGGGTCTGGGATGCCAGCATCCCCACCGCGGTCGGACGCGACCTGACCGGCATCCTGGCCGCGGCCGGCGCTGAAGAGAATCCGCTCGGTGGTCTGCTCGTCGGTGGCGTGGAGGTCGCCGATCTGCCTGACGCCGCTGCCGCGCAGCAGGCACTGGCCGCAGTTGGCTTCGTAGTCAGCCTCGAGCTGCGCCGCTCGGCGGTGACCGAATACGCCGACGTGGTACTGCCGGTGGCCGCCGCCGCGGAGAAGGCCGGCCGGTTCGTGACGTGGGAAGGTCGGCATCGTCCGTTCGACCTGACCCTGACCAACTCGGGCCAGCTGGCCGACGGTCGGGTCCTGCACGCCCTCGCCGACGAACTCGACATCGATCTCGGGCTGGCCACCCATGCCCAGGCCCGGGCCGAACTCGACGCGCTCGGAGTCACCACCACCCGGATTGCTCACCGGGCGCCGACGGCCGGTACGGCCGAGGTATCGGCACCGACCCAGCAGCCCGGCACCGCATTAGTGCTCGCCACCTGGCATGAGCTGATCGACGGCGGCCGGATGTCCGATGGCGACGACAATCTGGCGGGGACAGCCCGCCCGCTGCGAGTGCTGTTGTCCAAGCAGACCGCCGCCGATCTGGGGGTCGCCGATGGGCATCAGGTGTCGGTTTCGACCGACCGTGGCTCGCTGAGCGCCCCGGTGGTCATCATCGAACAGGCCGCCGACGGGGTCGTCTGGCTACCCACCAACCACCGGGAGGGATCGGTGCGCAAGACTCTGGGCGCAGTTCATGCCGATCTCGTCATCGTGAGCGGAGGTGTCTGAGATGTTCGACGCGACGTCGCTGGTCGATTCGTCGAACCTGCTGGCCCTGCCGGCCGACTCCAACGCGACCCTGAACACCTTCGGACACGACCCGATCTGGATCGTGCTGATCAAGGTGCTGGGTGTGTTCGTCTTCCTCGTGGTGATGACACTGTTCTCGATCGTGTTCGAGCGCAAGGTCGTCGGGCGCATGCAGAACCGGATCGGCCCGAACCGCACCGGACCATGGGGCATCCTGCAATCCCTGGCCGACGGCGTGAAGCTGGCCTTCAAGGAAGAGATCATCCCGGTGCTGGCCGACAAGCCGGTCTACTGGATCGCGCCGATCGTGTCGGTCGTCCCGGCGTTCCTGGCCTTCTCCGTGGTCCCCTTCGGCCCGCAGGTCTCGATGTTCGGTCACCACACCAACTTGCAGTTGACCGATTTGCCGGTCGGCGTGCTGGTGATCTTCGCCTGCTCGTCCCTCGGGGTGTACGGCATCGTGCTGTCCGGATGGGCCTCTGGCTCGACCTACCCGCTGCTGGGTGGTCTGCGTTCGGCGGCACAGATGATCTCCTACGAGGTGGCCATGGGTCTCAGCATGGTGGCGGTTTTCATGTTCGCCGGCTCGATGTCGACCTCGGAGATCGTCGGTGCGCAGAACCACCTGTGGAACGGCATTCCGCTGTTCGTGTCCTTCATCATCTACGCCATCTCGATGGTCGGTGAAACCAACCGGGCGCCGTTCGACCTACCCGAGGCCGAGTCGGAACTGGTCGGCGGCTTCCACACCGAATACTCGTCGATGAAGTTCGCCCTTTTCTTCCTGGCTGAATACATCAACATGGTGACGGTGTCAGCGCTGGCCACCACTCTCTTCCTCGGTGGCTGGCACGCGCCGTTCGGCCTGGTCTCACTGTGGAGCGGCGCGAACTCGGGCTGGTGGCCGTTCCTGTGGTTCACCGCCAAGGTTGTCATCCTGATCTTCGGGTTCGTGTGGCTGCGAGGCACGCTGCCCCGGATGCGCTATGACCAGTTCATGCACTTCGGGTGGAAGGTGCTGATCCCGGTCAACCTCGTGTGGATCCTGGCCATCACCACGGTGCGGGTGCTGCGCGACCAGTGGGGATCCGGTACCAGCCAGACCATCAAGATCATGGCCATCGTGCTCGCGCCGATCCTGATCGGCCTGGCCATCTACACCGCGGTGGATCTGAGGCGCGTGAACCGGCTCGAGGCCGAGACCGCGGCCGAAGAGGAAGCCGAGGCGGCCAGGCCGTTCACGTTCCCGATCCCACCGATAGATCTGAAGGTGCCGGCTTCACCCCGCCTGGTAAACGCCGCCGTCACCACACCGGCGGTCACCGCCGGCGTGGGGGGTCGTGGGTTTACCGAACCGCCCGCCGCCGACGGGTCCGACAGCAGTTCTACCAACGGAGGACGGCCCAATGGCTGACACGCCCCCACCCGGCCGCAGTCCCGATCAGCCGGCGGACGCGGCCTCGTTGCCGACCGGGGCCGGTGTCCCGGCTGTCATCGAGAACTCGGTGCCCGCGGTTCAGGGCACACCGGCGCCGATCGATGTCTCCGCCCGGCGGTTGAACGAGGACGAATTCGATCAGCCGAATCCGACGCTGGCCGGCTTCGCCGCCGGCTTCGGGCTGACCTTTTCGACCATGTTCAAGAAGGTCTACACCCAGCAGTACCCGTTCGAGGTGTTCCCGACGGCGCCGCGTTACCACGGTCGGCACGTGCTCAACCGGCACCCGGACGGCTTGGAGAAGTGCGTCGGCTGCGAACTCTGCGCGTGGGCGTGCCCGGCGGACGCGATCTACGTCGAAGGTGGCGACAACACCGAGGAGGCCCGGTTCTCCCCGGGTGAGCGCTACGGCAAGGTCTATCAGATCAACTACCTGCGCTGTATCTTCTGCGGGCTGTGCATCGAGGCGTGCCCGACCCGTTCGCTGACCATGAGCAACGAGTACGAGCTCGCCTTGGACAACCGGCAGGACCTGATCTACACCAAGGAGCAGTTGATGGCGCCGCTGCTGCCCGGTATGGAGGCCCCGCCGCACCCGATGCGCCTGGGCGACGAGAAGGCCTACTACACACCCCGTCCGCAGAAGGGTGCCCCGCAACGCGAGGCCAACGTGGCCGGCAAGCCGATCACGGGACATGCAATCGAGGTAGGCGGCCACCATGCATGACGTGCTCCTCGCCTCCGCCGCGAATGTGTCCACGGGTGAAGCGATCACCTTCTGGATCCTCGGTCCGGTGTCGCTGGCCGGTGCGATCGGCATGGTCGCGGCCCGCAACGCGGTGCACTCGGCCCTGTCCCTGGTCGCCACCATGATGAGTCTCGGCCTGTTCTACGTCGTCGAGCAGGGTCCGTTCCTCGGGTTGGTGCAGATTATCGTCTACACCGGCGCGATCATGATTCTGTTCCTTTTCGTACTGATGTTGATCGGGCGAGATTCCTCTGATTCCCTCGTCGAAACGTTGCGCGGCCAACGGGTGGCTGCGCTGCTGGCAGGCCTCGCGTTCGCCTTGCTGGTCGCGTTGACCCTGGGCCGCGCGTTCACCGGCAGGCCGCCGAAGAACCTCGACGGGCCCAACGCCAACAACGGAAACGTCGACAGCATCGCTCACAAGCTGTTCAGCGACTACCTGTTCGCGTTCGAGCTGACCTCGGCGCTGCTGATCATCGCTGCTGTCGGCGCGATGGTGCTCGCGCACATCGAACGCGACGGGCCGAAGCCCACCCAGAAGGCGCTGGCCCGTGAGCGCATCCGGTCCGGTCGTCCGCAGCCGTTGCCGGGGCCTGGTGTGTTGTCCTCCGGCAATGCCATCGGGACCCCGGCACTGCTCCCGGACGGCACGATCGCCCCGGAGTCTCTGATGGGCGGTCAGAGCACGATCAACGTCGGCCAGGGCGGACTCGGAGAGATCGAACGATGACCAGCGCCATCCTTGACCGCGAGGGCTCCTCATGACAATCCCATCCGCCTTGCCAGAAAGCGCGCTCGGCTCATGACCCCTACCTACTATCTCGTCCTGTCCTCGGCACTGTTCACCATCGGTGGCGTGGGCGTGCTCGTGCGCCGCAACGCGATCGTGGTCTTCATGTGCGTGGAGTTGATGCTGAACGCCGTGAACCTGACTCTGGTCACGTTCTCGCGGATCAACGGCTCCCTCGACGGCCAGATCATGGCGTTCTTCGTCATGGTCGTCGCGGCCGCCGAGGTCGTGGTCGGCCTGGCCATCATCATGTCCATCTTCCGTACGCGACGGTCGGCCTCGGTCGACGACGCGAACCTCCTGAAGTACTGAGAGGTATCGATCTTGAACGCCGCACACGGAATCCAGTCAGCCGCGTGGTTGCTGGTCGTGCTTCCCGCGCTGTCCGCTGCTTTTCTGCTCCTGATGGGCAGGCGTGCTGACAAGTGGGGTCACCTGCTCGGCGCCATCGTTCCGGTCGTGCTGTTCGGCTACGCGGCAATGCTGTTCTTCTCCATCAAGTCCGAATCGGGCCAGGGGAGGATCCGCGACCTGCACCTGTTCAACTGGATCCCGGTCGGCGGCTTCAACGTTGACGTGGGTTTCCAGATCGATCCCCTGTCGCTGACCTTCGTCCTGCTGATCACCGGGGTCGGATCGCTGATCCACATCTACTCGGTCGGCTACATGAGTCATGACGAGGGCCGCCGCCGCTTCTTCGGGTACCTCAACCTGTTCATCGCGGCCATGCTGCTGCTGGTGTTGGCCGATAACTATCTGACGCTCTACGTCGGCTGGGAAGGCGTGGGTCTCGCGTCGTACCTGCTGATTGCCTATTACTACAACCGTGACTCGGCCGCGACCGCCGCCAAGAAGGCCTTCATAGCCAACCGGGTGGGGGACGTCGGTCTGTCGATCGCCATCATGCTGATGTTCGCCTACCTCGGCACCACCAGCTTCAACGGTGTCTTCGCCGGCGCTGGAAACCTCTCGCACGGCGTGGTCACCGCGATCGCCCTGATGTTGCTTCTCGGCGCGTGCGGTAAATCCGGCCAGTTCCCCCTGCAGACCTGGTTGCCCGATGCCATGGAGGGCCCGACGCCGGTGTCGGCCCTCATCCACGCGGCGACCATGGTCACGGCCGGCGTTTATCTCATCGCGCGGTCGGCGCCGTTGTTCAACCTGACCGAGACAGGCCGCACGGTGGTCACCATCGTCGGTGCGATCACGCTGCTCTACGGGTGCGTGTGTGCCTTCGGGCAGGACGACCTGAAGAAGGTGCTGGCGTACTCCACGGTGAGCCAGATCGGCTACATGTTCCTTGCCGTCGGCCTCGGTCCAGGTGTGTACGCCATCGGCATCCTGCACCTGGTGGGGCACGGCTTCTTCAAGGCGGCGCTGTTCCTCTCGGCCGGTTCGGTCATGCACGCCATGAACGATCGGATCGACATGCGACGCTTCGGAGGCCTGGCCAAGGTCATGCCCATCACTTACGGCGTTTTCGTCTGTGGGTACCTGGCGATCATCGGATTTCCGTTTGCCACGGGCTACTTCACCAAGGACAAGATCATCGAGTCGGCCTTCGACAAGGGCGGCACCTCGGGCTGGATTCTCGGCCTGGCGGCCCTGCTCGGCGCGGCTCTGACTGCCTTCTACATGACCCGGGCCCTGCTCATGACGTTCCACGGTGCCAAGCGCTGGGAGGATGATGTCCACCCGCACGAGGCGCCGCGCACCATGACCGTCCCCATGATCCTGCTGGGATTCCTGGCTCTGGTCGGTGGTGGTGCCCTGACCTTCGGCGGCGGCCTGCAGAACTGGCTCGAGCCGGTGGTCGGTAAGCCGGAAGAGGCGGGCGTACACACGATCAGCCCGACCGTTCTGCTGGCGCTCACCCTGGTCGTGGTAGCCGGCGGTGTCGCGGGCGCCTACCTGGTCTTCGGCCGTAGGCCGGTGCCGGTCACCCAGCCGGCCGGTTCGCCGATTACCGTCGCCGCGCGCCGGAACCTGTACGCCGACGCGTTCAACGAGAGCGTCCTGATGCGTCCGGGACAGTGGCTGGTTCGCGGGCTGGTGTTCTTCGACAACAAGGGAGTGGACGGTGCGGTGAACTCGGTCGCGGCCGGCTTCGGTGGCGGCTCCGGCCGATTGCGCAGGATTCAGACCGGCTTCGTTCGCTCCTACGCCCTGTCCATGTTTGCTGGCGCCGCCGCGGTGCTCGCTGTCCTGCTCGCGGTGAGGTTCTCCTGATGCACAACGTCTCGCTGCTCCTACTGCTGGCGATTCCGCTGCTCGGCAGCCTCGTGATCTTCGCGCTGCCCACCGGCCGGGACCTGCTGGCCAAGCAGGTGGCGCTGGTCTTCTCGATCGCGACCTTCGCGTTCGCGATCGTCCTCGGCTTCCTGTTCAAGGTGTCGGACAACCGGGCCGACCGGTTCCAGTTCCAGGGCTCGTGGACCTGGATCCGCTCGTTCGGGGTGCATTTCGCTTTCGGAGTGGACGGCATCGCGCTCGTCCTGATCGGAATGTCGACCTTGCTGGTCCCGGTCGTCGTGCTGGCTTCCTGGAACAGCTTCGACTCCGTGGCCGACGCCGAGGAGATCGCCGCGGAGAATGCGCCCAAGCGCTCGGCGAAGACGTACTTTGCCTTGCTGCTGTTGCTCGAAGTCTTCATGGTCGGAGTCTTCGCCGCTACCGACGTCTTCCTCTTCTACGTGTTCTTCGAGGCGATGCTGGTTCCGATGTACTTCATCATCGGCAGCTTCGGTGGCCCGCGCCGCCAGTACGCGGCGGTGAAATTCTTCCTGTATTCGCTGCTCGGCGGCCTGCTCATGTTGGCCGCGGTCATCGGCGTCTACGTCAGCGCAGGCACCGCCAGCTTCGCGTTCACCGATCTGGTCGGCCACGTGCCGAACGGCGCTACCCAGAAGTGGTTGTTCCTCGGCTTCTTCATCGCCTTTGCGATCAAGGCCCCCCTGGTGCCCTTCCACACCTGGCTGCCTGATGCCGGTGCTGAGGCTCCGGCCGGCGGTGCGGCCCTGTTGGTGGGCGTCCTGGACAAGGTCGGCACGTTCGGTTTCCTGCGTTATTGCCTGCCGCTGTTCCCCGAGGCGTCCCGCTACTTCGCCAAACCGATCCTGATCCTGTCGGTGATCGGCATCCTGTACGCCGCCTTCCTGGCGATGGGCCAGCGGGACATGAAGCGACTCGTTGCCTACACCTCGATCGCCCACTTCGGCTTCATCGGCATCGGGATCTTTGCCTTCACCACCCAGGGCGGTACCGGCGCCGTGCTGTACATGGTCAACCACGGTCTCTCCACGGGGCTGCTGTTCATCGTCATCGGCCTGCTGGTGGCCCGTGGCAAGAGCAGGCTGATCAGCGACTACGGCGGCACCGCGAGGATCACGCCTCGGCTGGGCGGGGTCTTCCTGCTCGCCGGTCTCTCGGCGCTGGCGTTGCCTGGTATGAGCACCTTCATCTCCGAATTCCTGACGCTGCTGGGAACCTTCACTCGGCACAAGGGAATTGCGATCGTCGCCACCGCGGGCATCATCCTGGCCGCGCTGTATGTGTTGCTCCTCTACCAACGCACCATGCAGGGCCCGGTGCTCGAGAAGGTCAAGGGCTTCCGGGACCTCAACGCCCGTGAGTTGTTTGCGGTGGGCCCGCTCATCGCACTGATCCTGGTCCTCGGCGTCTACCCCAAGCCCGTCATCGACATCATCAACCCGGCGGTCAAGTTCACCATGCAGGACGTCGGTAAGACTGATCCGCAGCCCGTGTCTGCTGCCCAGCCCGGAGGACACAAGTGAGCGCGCTGACCGCGGTACCGGCGAACATTCTGGCGGCGGGGACCAATAACGGCGCGTTCGTCACGCCGTCGATCAGCTACGCCGCGATCGCGCCGATCCTCATCGTGCTGGCGGCGGCTTGTGTCGGCGTGTTGTTCGAAGCGGTGCTGCCCAGGGGTCAGCGGTTCTACGCCCAGGTCGCGCTGACCTTGGCGGCCCTGCTCGCCGCCTTCATCGACGTCATCGCGATCCGCGGGCACTCGGTGGTCACGGCCTCGCGTGCCATCGCCATCGACGGGACCTCGCTGTTCCTGCAGGGCACGATTCTGGTCCTCGGTGCGCTGGCGGTTTTGCTGCTGGCCGAGCGCGGCGTCGAACCAGGCAGCGCCATTGTGGCCCAGGCCGCGGTTGTGGTCGGTTCACCGGCCGATCGCCGATTGGCCAGCAGTGATCGGGTGCAGACCGAGATCTTCCCGCTGGCCCTGTTCGCGGTGGGCGGCATGCTCATCTTCCCCGCCGCCAACAACCTGCTGCTGATGTTCGTGGCGTTGGAGGTGCTGTCGCTGCCGCTGTACCTGATGGCCGGCCTGTCGCGTCGTCGTCGGCTGCTCAGCCAAGAGGCCGCGATCAAGTACTTCCTGCTTGGGGCCTTCGCCTCGGCGTTCTTCCTGTACGGAGTGGCCCTGCTGTACGGCTACGCCGATTCGGCCAACCTGTCCGACATCCTGCGGGCCCAGAACACGTCGACGCAGTCGGATACCTTGCTCTACCTGGGTTTCGGCCTGCTCATCGTTGGTCTGCTCTTCAAGGCCGGCATCGCACCGTTCCACTCCTGGACGCCAGATGTGTACCAAGGCTCGCCCACCCCGGTGACGGCCTTCATGGCCTCCTGCACCAAGATCGCGGCGTTCGGCGCGATCCTGCGGGTGCTCTACGTCGGCTTCTCGGTCAGCAGCTGGAACTGGCGGCCGATCATCTGGACGGTGGCCATCGCATCGATTGCGGTCGGAGCCGTGGTCGGCCTGACCCAGACAGATGTGAAACGCATCCTGGCGTACTCCTCGATCGCCCATGCCGGGTTCATTTTGATGGCGGTCTTGGCTCAGAACGCGCAGGGCCAGATGGACGTCAGCGGCCTGTCCAGTTCGCTGTTCTACCTGGCGGCGTACGGGCTCACCACCATTGCCGCGTTCGGCATGGTCACGCTGGTTCGTGACGGCAACGGCGAGGCGACGCACCTGTCGCAGTGGTCCGGCCTGGCCCGGCGGTCCCCGCTCTTCGCGGTGACCTTCACCTTCCTGTTGCTGGCGTTCGCGGGTATTCCCCTCACCAGCGGGTTCACCGGGAAGTTCGTGGTGTTTCGCGCCGCGTACCACTCTGCCGCGCCATTGGTCGTGATAGCCCTGATCGGATCGGCCATCGCGGCATTCTTCTATCTGCGGATCGTCGTGATGATGTTCTTCGCCGAGCCGGCCGAGGACGGCCCGTCCGTGGTGATCCCGTCAGCGCTTTCCAGCATCGCCATCACGGTCGGGACCGGCGCGACCCTGGTGCTCGGTGTCTTTCCGCAGCCGTTGCTGGACCTGGCCGATCACGCGGCTAAGCTGCGCGGGTGACAGCATCGCGCTCCTCGGTGACCGGCAGGTCGAGCGGTTCGATCGGCTCTGTCGGTTCTGTCGGCGCTGTCGGCTCAGTCGGGCTCGACTTCGACGATGCTGAACTCGAGGCCTCCGTCCGGGACGGCTTGGAGTCGGTTGAAATCGCCTTGCTCGCCTCGGTCCGATCCGACGACGAGTTCATCGGTGAGGTCGCCAAACATCTGGTTGACGCGGGCGGCAAGCGGTTCCGTCCGCTGCTGAGCCTGCTTGCGGCTCACTTCGGCGAACCGCACTCCGACGAGGTCACCATGGCGGCGGTGGTGTGCGAGCTGACCCATCTGGCCACGCTTTATCACGATGATGTGATGGACGAGGCACGGATCCGACGTGGCGCGGATTCGGCGAACGCTCGATGGGGTAACTCGGTAGCCATTCTCACCGGCGATTTCCTGTTCGCCCGGGCGTCCGACATCCTGGCCGATCTCGGTCCCGAAGCAGTGCGCATCCAGGCGCGGACCTTCGAACGGCTGGTCACGGGTCAGATCCGCGAGACGGTGGGTCCGAAGCCTGGCATCGATCCGATCGATCATTACCTGGCGGTGTTGTCCGAGAAAACCGGTTCGTTGATCGCTACCTCGGCCGAATTCGGGGCTCGCTTCGCAGGGGTCGACGAGCACGGCGTCGAGTCGTTGAGGGCGTACGGCGAGCAGATCGGCGTGGCCTTCCAGATTTCCGACGACATCCTGGACATTGCCTCCGAGACCGGTCAATCGGGCAAGACTCCGGGAACCGACCTGCGTGAGGGCGTGCAGACCCTGCCGGCGCTGTATGCGTTGCGCGATTCGAGCGCATCAGGTGCCAGACTGCGTGATCTGATCGGCCGGCCGCTGACCGACGATGTTGAGCACGCCGAGGCGCTGGGACTCCTCCGCTCGTCCGAGGCGATTGCCCAAGCCCGCGAGACCACCTTGGCCTATGCCGATTCGGCACGGGCCGCCCTCTCAGCATTGCCGGATGTGCCCGCCCGCGCGGCTCTGGAAGCCCTGACGGATCTGGTCGTCGTCCGTACCGGCTGATCCGTGACCAGGGCCTGTCCGGGTGATCCACTCGCGTTTTTGGGTGCCCAGGAGCCTGTTGCGTAATGCGTGTGCGGTTGGGTGCACGCCGACCGGTCGTCGTTAGTCAACTGCGCGGCGAGGATCAGGTCGTCGCCGGTGACGAGGAGTCGGCCGTTGAAACCTTGGATCCACCCGGTGCGGGTGTCGTGCACGGGGGTGTCCTCCACGGGGGTTGTCGTCCATGGCGGGTGTCCTCCACGGGGGGGTCCACCACGGGGGTTGTCGTCCACGGTGGGTGTCGTCCACGGGGGTTGTCGTCCCAGGTGGGCTGCGCAAACGCGACCGCTGACACGCTGTGCACCCCAACCTGAACAGTCACCCATCCCCCCACG
>JAVEET010000017.1 GCA_030840295.1 Pseudonocardiales bacterium | reverse complement strand
GCGACACCCGGGACGTAGAAGATCATGTAGTCCGCCCCGGCTTGCAAGGCCGCGTCCACCTTGTCCGCGATCTCGTCCTCGGTGCCGATGATGGTCTGGGCGGAGAACCGATCCCAGTCGACACCGCCCCGTGCCTTCTCGGTCGCTCGTTGCGGGTCATCACCGGCATCGATAGGAAAGATGTTCAAGCTGGTCGACTTGATGATGTCGTCGTAGTTTCGTCCCAGCCGGTCACAATGATCTTTCAGGATCGCGGCCTTCTCACGGATCGTTTCCGGATCGCCGCCGCCGATGTTGGCCGCGTCACCGTATTGCGCCACCAGCTTCAGGGTGACTTTCTCGCCGCCGCCGCCGATCCACAATGACGGATGCGGCTTGCGGACCCCCTTGGGCTCGTTGATGGGCTTGTCCACGCTGTAGTACTTGCCCTTGAACTGGACCTCGTTCTCGGTCCAAAGCCGGTAGATGATCTCGGTGGCTTCCCGAAAGGCACCCATCCGGTCCTTCAGTTCTGGCCACTCGTAGCCGTAGGCACGCCATTCGTGCTCGTACCAGCCCGCGCCGATGCCCGCGTACAGCCGGCCGTGGCTGGCAACATCGACCGTCGAGGCGATCTTGGCGTACAGGGCGGGGTTGCGATAGCCGTTGCAGCCGACCATCTGGCCGATGTTCACGCGACTTGTGTCGCGGGCCAGCGCGGCGGTCGTGGTCCAACACTCGAAGGTGGTCTCGGTCGACGGGTCCGGGACCGTGTGGAAATGGTCGTAGACCCAGATGGAGTCCCAGGAGCCCGCGTCGGCGGTCTTCGCCACCGCGGTCATCGCCTCCCACTGCTCGACCGGATCACCGATGCCAACCAGGTCCATGCGCCAGCCTTGCGGGACGAAAATGCCGAATGGTGTCATGCGGACAAGTCTGCTACACCGCCTCGACGACCCGTAAGGCGGACCGCAATGATGGTGGCATGCGCGACGTGACGATCCGAGATGCAGGTATCCGGCTGGGCCAGTTCCTGAAGCTCGCCGATGCCGTGGACGTCGGATCGGACGTGAAGCTGCTGCTGGCGGCAGGGGAGGTCCTGGTCAACGGGGAGCCGGAGGATCGCCGTGGTCGGCAGTTGAGTAGGGGTGATGTGGTGACGGTCGGCGGCGAGCGCCTCCGGGTGGCCTGAGTTCATGCCGCAGGCCACAGGCGGCTCGGTGCGCGGGAGTCGGCTCGGTGCGCGGAAGCAACGTCCAAACCGGGATGCGTAGCGTGCCACGAGTCGCGTTTGCGCAGCCCACCCTTGCACGAACAGTCTCAGCTGGAGAGGCTCCCATCTCCGTCACAGGCCGCGCTTTGGTCCGCGCCTGGAACGACGGCCCCGACATCCGATCGGTCACATCAGCGGATCGAGCCTGCAGGGTCGCTATCAACGCCGATCCATCAACCGTGAATGCGACGCCGTGGGCTCCGCCGCCGATCGAGACGGTCCGACCGGCGACCCGTTCATCGGCGATCACCGGCCATGAGGTCGTCGAGCCGAACGGGGTGATGGTGCCGCGTTCATAGCCTGTCACCTCCCTGGCGACGTCCTGATCAGGCATGGACAGCCGGTTCACGCCGAGCACCGCCCGCAGTTTCGGCCATGAGATCGATCGATCACCGGGCACCAGGACGAACACGAAGTCGTTGTCACCGCGCCTGACCACCAGCGTTTTGACGATGTCGGCCGCGTCCACCCCACGAGCGGCAGCGGCCTCCGCCAGGCTGGACACCTGGCCATGTCGAGTGATGACATGGGAAAGTCCGGATGCCCGGATCGCGGCCGTGGCCCGATCCTCAGTCATGGATATCTGTCTACCATGGCCAGTTAGGACCAACAGGAGGACTCATGCCGCGCGCATTATTGCTCGTCGACGTCCAGCCGACGTTCTGCGAGGACGGCGACCTGCCGGTTCCCGGCGGCAATGAGATCGCGTTCCGGATTGCCGAGTACGTCCTGTCCCGCCGCGGTGAATACGGCCTTCTCATCACCAGTCAGGACTGGCACATCGATCCGGCCGACCACTTCTCGGATGAGCCCGACTTCGTCGATACCTGGCCGCCACACGGACTGGCCGGCACCGCGAACGCTGAAATCCACCCGGCGGTCACCGCAGCGCTCGGCGAGACCGGTAGCGATATCGCTGTCAAGAAGGGGCAGCATGCTGCCGCATACTCCGCGTTCGAGGGGACGGACGAGCAGGGCCGACCCCTCGGCGTACTGCTCACCGAGGCGGGCATCGACATGCTGGACGTATGCGGGATCGCTGAATCGCACTGCGTTCGGGCCAGCGCACTCGACGCTCTGCGTGCGGGCCTGGGCGTTCGGCTAATCACCGATCTGACCGTGCCAGTCACACCGGAGTCCGGGGCTGCCGCGCGGGAGGCCATCGGTGCGGCCGGCGGCCATTTGATCACGACCGGCGCCTAGGCTGCCTGCGGTCCGAGCAGACCGGGCGCACTGTAGGACCGGGCGCACTGTAGGAACGGGCGCACTGTAGGAACGGCGCACTGCGAAACGAGGCAGGCAGGACGATTCGCCAACGCTCAGCCGGGGGAACTGAACGGGGCCGTCCTGCCTGCCTTCAATTCGTTATACCCGTGTACGCACAGGTACCGATTCATAGTGACGCGTAGATCTGTCCCTGTCTAGCCCGATATTTGGTCTAGACCGAGATTTCGTGGAGAGCCGCACACTTGCTTAACCTAGCTCCACATTTTTTCAGGTTGGCGATATCGTTCCGGCAAGATGCGGCCTGCCCGTGTCGGCATCGCGCAGCGCGAGCCGCCAGCCGGAGTCCAACCTCATCGCGGCGAGTTCCACCATGGACGGCAGGAAAACCGGTGTCTTGAACGCCGCATCAGCGGTGAAGGCCTCCGGTAGCCGGCCTTCGAATTGGGCCAGCGTGCGCGCTTTCAACCACATGCCGTGGGCAATGGCCGATGAGAACCCGAACGCCCGGGCCAGAAGCGCCGCGAGGTGTATGGGATTGCAATCACCGGAGACGGCGGCATACTGGCGGCCGATCTCCCTGGGCACCCGCCATCTGGCCAGGGTCCCCAACACCGGCTGCGGCTGCGGTTGCGGCTGCGGTTGCGGTTGCGGTTGCGGTTGCTCACGACGGTTCCCGGCGGCCTTCGGTGCTGCCTTGCCCCGCCGTAAATAGGTGCTGGTCTCGGTCCACACCGTCTCAGTGCCGACGGTGACCCGACTGAGCAGATCGATCTGGTGCCCAGCGGGATGTGCACGCACCGGGTCGGCCCAGACCTGGACCGCAACCGCCTCGTCGAGCTCGACCGGTCGAACCTGCCGGACGGCATTGCGAATATGCACCAGTCCCAGTAGCGGGAATGGGAAATCCCCCTCGGTCATGCGGGCCACGGCCAACGGAAAGCTCAGCAGATGCAGGTACGTGGGAGGCAGCCGGTCCGAAACCCGAAAGCCGCACAACCGCTGGTACGCCGCGAGGTGGGCCGGGTCGATGCTCCGCTCGGCCACTGCGAGACGGTGTCCGCCCACGTCCGTTGGAATGTCGCGTGGCCGCCGGTGTAAGCCGCTCAACACGGCCCGAATGAACATCGGTGCCAGGGGCGGCGAAGCCGGCAGCTGACGGACCGGATGATCGGCCGCGGTCATGCGCCGACGAGATTCTGCCCGCAGACCCGCAACACCTGGCCGTTCATGCCACCGCTAGCCGACCAGCTCAACCAGCAAACCGCCTCGGCCACATCCACCGGCAGCCCACCCTGCTGAAGGCTGTTGAGCCGGCGAGCGGTCTCGCGGGTCGCGAATGGCATCGCGGACGTCATCTCGGTCTCGATGAACCCGGGCGCGACCGCGTTGATCGTGGCCCCGCGCTCGGCGAAGGACTGGGCGAACGACCGGACCATACCGATCACGCCGGCCTTGGATGCCGCGTAATTGGTCTGACCCCGGTTACCGGCGATACCACTGGTCGAAGCAAGGCACACGACGCGGCCGCCCGATCGCAAGCCGCCCGGCTGCAGTAACGCCGCATTGATGCGTAGCTGCGTTTCCAGGTTCACCGCCAGCACCGAATCCCACTGCGCTGGCTTCATGTTCGCGAGCAACTTGTCCCGGGTGATACCGGCATTGTGGATCACGATGTCGACTCCGCCGAACCGAGAATTGGCATAGTGGATCATGCGTTCCGGCGCGTCCGCGGCGGATATGTCCAGCTGCAGGCTGGTGCCGCCGATCCGATTCGCCACCCGGGCCAGCGACTCGCCGGCCATCGGTAGGTCCGCGGCCACCACCTGCGCTCCATCGCGGGCAAGCACCGTGGCGATCGAGGCACCGATCCCGCGGGCAGCGCCGGTGACCACAGCCACCTTGCCCTGCAGCGGGTTGCTCCAGTCCGCCGGTGCCGCCACCGCTGCACCGCCCAGCCGAATGACTTGGCCGTCCACGTAGGCCGACCGCCCAGACAGCAGAAATCGCATCGCCGACTCGACGACCGCCAAGCCGGCCTCGGTCGTGTCCAGCAGCACCAGGTTTGCCGTGGCCCCGTTTCTCAATTCCTTGGCCAACGATCGGACGATCCCGTCCAGCGCCTGCCGCGTCGCGTCCTGCACCGGATCTGCGCCGTCCGGTGCCCGGCCCAGCACCACGACCCGACCAGAGGCACCGAGCCGTCGCAAGCCACCGGCCAAGAAATCCCGAAGCAACGCCAGATCGGCGACGCTCGTCGCGGCGGTAGCGTCGAAGACCAGTGCCGACCACTTCGCGTCGGTATCTGCGTCCGCCCACGCAGTTGACGGCTCCCAGGTCGCACCGGCTGCAGTCGCCTCGACGACACCCACCCCGGCGTTCACGAGCAAGTCCCGGAGTCCCTTCGCTCCGGGCGCACTCGCAGCCCCGCCGCCTAGTCCACCCAGCAACAGCGGGCCTGGAAGCAGCGGATCACCGAGCCCGTATCGGCGGAGGGCAGCCGGCCGGGGCAGCTTCAGCCACGATGCGAGATTCTCGCCCAGCGGGGAGTTGATCAGACTCAGGTAGCGGTCGGCCATGTCAGAACTCCAGAATCGCCACGACGCCCTGTCCACCAGCAGCGCAGATCGAGATCAGCCCGCGGCCCGAACCCTTCTCGTGCAGCAGCTTGGCCAGGTTGGCGACGATGCGGCCGCCGGTCGCCGCGAACGGGTGGCCAGCGGCCAGGGAAGAGCCGGTCACGTTCAGCTTGGCTCGGTCGATAGCGCCCAGCGGGGCCTGCAGGCCGAGTCGCTGGCGGCAGAAAGCATCGTCCTCCCAGGCGGCCAGGGTAGCCAGTACGGTCGAGGCGAAAGCCTCGTGGATCTCGTAGAAGTCGAAGTCCTGCAGTGTCAGCTTGTTGCGTTCGAGCAGCCGTGGCACCGCGTAGACCGGAGCCATCAGCAGTCCGTCGGCCTTGCGATCGCCGTGCACGTAATCGACCCCGGCGGTCTCTGCATCGACGAAGTGAGCCAGTACCGGGAGGTTGTGCTCGGCCGCCCACTCGTCACTGGCCAGCAGAACTGCTGACGCGCCGTCGCTCAGCGGCGTGGAATTACCCGCTGTCATCGTGGGGTTCGGACCCCTCGTGCCGAACACCGGCGCGAGCTTGGCCAGCCGTTCGATCGTGGCATCGGGTCGAAGATTCTGATCCCGGCTCAGCTTGAGAAAGGGCGTGACGAGATCGTCGAGGAAGCCGCTCTCGTATGCGGCGGCCAGGTTTCGGTGACTGGCGACTGCGAGTTCGTCCTGCGCTTCGCGGGTTATTCCCCACTCGGCCGTCGTGATGGCCTGATGCTCGCCCATCGAAAGCCCGGTTCGCGGCTCGGAGTTCGACGGGGCCGCCGGGACAAGCTGCGAAGGCCTGATGCCCGCCAGCGCCTTGAGCCGGCCCGCCAGGCCCTTAGCGCGGTTGGCGTCCAACAGGACTCGGCGCAGACCTTCATTGACCGCGATGGGCGCATCGGAAACGGTGTCCACACCGGCGGCGATGCCGCTATCGACCTGCCCGAGCGCGATCTTGTTCGCAACCAGAATGGCAGTTTGGAGTCCTGTCCCGCAGGCTTGCTGAACATCGTAGGCCGGCGTCCGGGGCGACAACCTCGAGCCCAAAACAGCTTCGCGCGTCAGGTTGAAGTCCTTCGAGTGCTTGAGGACCGCACCGGCCGCGACCTCACCCAGCCGCTCGCCCTGTAACCCGAAACGGGCGACCAAGCCGTCCAAGGTCGCCGTCAGCATGTCCTGATTGGAGGCATGAGCGTACGGCCCATTGGCCCGAGCGAAGGGGATCCGGTTACCGCCCAGGATGGCGGCGCGACGTGCGGTCATGATGATGCCCTTCCGTGTTTGTGATACCCACGGTATCGGGTAGACCGGAGATCTGCCCGCCGAGGTGTCGCGGCCAACCCGTCCGCAGACGCCGCTGCGGGCCACACCTGAAGTGTGGCCCGCAGCGGAGAGCGGCTGACTGAAGGGGCAGGTCAGTAATAGTGCCGGCGACCACCGACTTCGCGACCCATCGCGCCGAGGATCCAGAGGACTGCGCCGACGATGATCAAGATGATGCCGATGGTGGTCAGAATTGGAATGTTGGCGATGATGCCGACGATCAGCAGGATGAGGCCGAGGATGATCATGTGCTACTCCTTCGATAGTGATGATAACGCCGAACAAGGGATCCGGCGGGTGGAACGCCGGTTGACGTCAGTAGCGCGGAAGATCGGGATCTGCCGGCTCTACGTACGTCGTGCCGTTGCGGTGATGAACGACATCGGTGCGTCGTCTGGTCGTCATCAGGATCAGCGAAATGACCAGACCGGCCGCGCCGACGATCATCAGGACGATGCCCACGGTTCCCAGGTTCACGCCGCTGACCTGCTTGGTCACGGCGAACTTGAGAATCGCACCGACCGCGATGATCAGAAGACTGGCGCCTATCCTCATGCCTCCTCCTTACACTTGTCGGTCGCCGAGTGGCGACCAGAATCCCTTGCAGAGCAAGGGAGATCGGGGGGCGTATGGGAAGTCCGGCTGAGCCGGCAACCACAGAACTCGAGCGGTCTACGGGTAGCTCGGATACGTCGGAAAGGGAGATCCAGCGCTGACAACGATTGCCTCCGCGGAGCCGCGTTCGACTCCAGCTACCTGGCATCTGTTTAGCCCGGTCGTGCGTCCACCAGAACGAGTATCAGAACGACACCCAATGCTTTGGCGGCGCAACGCTAGATCATTTTAGACAGCAGCGATGTAAAGGTAGCGTTAATTACACACCTACGTTCGACTTTGCAAAGCCACGCGTGCTGCGTAGCGTGGAGATACGGCTCAAAAGGCAGCCGAGTCAGCTGGTCGTCTCGGAAGCCCGCGAGGCCACGCTCGGAACATCGAGGCGATATGACTATTCCGCCGATCCCGACGGGGCCGCAGCCACCAGATGGACCGCCCCCGAACCCCGAGCCGGTGGGGCCATCACCCGAACCCACACCGATAAATCCCCCACCCACCCCTGAGCCGGCGCCGGTGCCACCGCCGGAGCCGCCACCCTGGCCGAGTCCCGAGCCAGGTGGTCCGATAGAGCCGCCTCCTCCCCCGGCACCCTCCGGTTTCGGAGAGTGAGTTCCGTACCGCGGTCGGTCAGCCGGATCGGGGTGGTGGTTCCGGCTCACAACGAGGAAGCGCTGCTGGAAGGCTGTCTGTCGAGCCTCGCCCGCGCCGCCGCCCACTGCCACCTTCCAACGGATGTCGTGGTGGTACTCGATCGCTGCGCTGACAGGACGGCGGAGATCCTGCGGAGCCAGGACGACTCGGGGTTCGCACGGCTCACCTGGTTTGTCGGAAGGGGAATCGGTGTCGGCGCCACCCGCGACGAAGGGGTGCGCTCCCTGATCGACCGTTTCGGCGCGGCTGGATTGTGGATCGCGAACACCGATGCCGACTCGGAGGTTCCCGCCGACTGGTTATCCCGGCAACTGGCGCACGCCGCGTCCGGAGCCGATGCGATCGTGGGCACCATCGAGGTCGCGGACTGGTCCCAACACCCACCCAGCGTCCGGCGGCGCCATCTGGCCGCATACCGGGCGGTCCCCGGTCATCATCATGTGCATGGCGCGAATCTCGCGCTGAGCGCAGCGGCTTACCTACAATGCGGTGGGTTCCCACCGGTGGCCTCCGATGAGGACGTGGCCCTCATCAGGGCTCTCGAAGCCACCGGCCAGAGCCTGATCTGGGCAGCAGATCTGCCCGTCGTCACCAGCTCCAGGACCGCCGGGCGAGCACCGTACGGCTTCGCCGGACATCTGTCCGACTTAGCCCGGGTGGTCGATACGGAGGCGCTGTCCGATGTCGTCTGTTGAGCAACCTATATCGGCCGCGCTGCCTACCTCTTCCGACACGATCGGGAGCCGTCTCAGGGAACTCGTCGAACCTGCGGCCGATCCGCTCCCGTTGCCTGGTTATGGCCAGACCTTGGTTCGCTGGCGCGCTCTGTCGCGAATCGCGGCCGAGGACGTCGCCCTGGTGAAGTTATTCGAAGGTCACTGGGATGCCCTTGCCATCATGGCTGAACTCGGCGCACCGGAACCGCCCGCGGCAACGATGTGGGGGACGTGGGCGGCCGAACCGCCCACTGCGCGCCTGATGATGTCACGTACCGCCACCGGCGTTCGCCTCGACGGTCGCAAGTCCTGGTGCTCAGGTGCAGGGACGGTCGATCACTCGGTCGTGACCGCATGGGACGAGGACGGCAACCAATGCCTGTTCGCGGTGAGTCTCGATCAGGCCGGAGTCGAGGTCACCGATGAGGGGTGGCATGCGGTTGGCATGGGCCGGTCGGATAGTAGCGACGTGCTCTTCCACCAGGTGCATGCTCACCAGTTCGGCCGGCCTGGGGACTACACCAGCCGTCCCGGATTCTGGCACGGGGGCGCTGGAATCGCAGCTTGCTGGTACGGGGCCACGCTGCCCTTCGTATGCGCACTGACAGAGCTGGTCGAGCGCCGGTCCGACCCACACGCGGCGGCTCACCTCGGCGCCGTGACGACCAGCGTCGCCGCGACCCGGGCTCTGCTGCGCGAATCAGCAGCATGGATAGATGAAAACCCGTTCTCCGATGCTCAGGCGGTGGCCTTGCGTGCCCGCGCTGCCGCCGAACACTGCGCCGCCCTGGTCCTCGACCGGGCGGGTCGTGCCCTGGGAGCTGGACCGTTGTGCCGGGACGGCGCTCTGGCTCAGCGGTTCGCCGACCTGCCGGTGTTCGTCCGGCAAAGCCATGCCGAACGCGACTTGGCCGAGCTGGGCCGGATTACCGCGACCGGACGCGCTGAGCCTGCCGATGAGTGGTTACTGTGACAGTCCGAGATCCGTCCACGGCTGACCGGACGATCGGCGGACCCGGGACGCCCGAAGCCGAATGGCACGCCTGGTCCGGTTGGTCGGAGCTGACCTCGGTCGGCCTGGACGACCTTGTTCCCGGAGGCACCAGGTTGGTCGTGGTGGCGCCACACCCCGACGACGAGGTGATCGCCGCGGGCGGCCTACTCGGTCTGGCCGCTGCCGCGGGTCGATCGACGCTGATCATCGGCGTGTCCGACGGCGGCGGCAGCCATGCCGGATCCGACGAGTGGCCGCGGCCCCGGCTGATCGAGCAACGCCGGGCGGAACGTCTTGCTGCCCTGCAGGAATTGGGAGTTCGCACCGATGTGGTATTCGAACTGGACCTGCCGGACGGCGGGATCGGCGCCGCGCACGAGCGACTGGTCGGATACCTGGACGGCCTGATCCGTGACCGCGATGTCGTCATCTCACCGTGGCGTTTCGACGGACACCCTGACCACGAGGCGACCACGTCCGCCGTGCAGACCGTGATCGCAGCGACACAACCGGGGCGCCATGCCGTCCATCTGCAGGCGCCGATCTGGGGCTGGCACTGGGCATCGCCGTCGGGAGGACAGCTGCCCACCGCCGAGGGCGCGGTGCTGCACCTCGATAGCGCCGCACACCGCCGCAAGATCACAGCCATGAACTGCTTCACCAGCCAGCTGTCGGCTGATGCCAGCACCGGAGCACCGGCGATCCTGCCGGACTTCGTCCTGCAGCGGCTCAGCCGGAATCGCGAGGTGTTCCTGCGATGACCGGGCCCGTCGACACCGACTATCTGGATTCCCTGTACGCGAGCGGGCCCGACCCGTGGCGGCTGGGAAACAGTTTCTACGAGAGCCGCAAACGAGAACTGCTGCTCGCCTGCCTGCCGGCCAGGCGTTACCGCGCCGGGTACGAGCCGGGGTGCGCGACCGGCGAGCTGACGGTCGCGTTGGCCGGGCGGTGTGAAAGCCTGCTGGCCAGCGACTACCACGCCGAGGCAGTGCGGATCGCGGCCGGGCGCACCGCAAGCTCGACCAACGTCGAAGTCCGGCGGAGCCTGCTGCCCGACGACTGGCCGGTAGCACGACGGTTCGACCTGATCGTGCTCAGCGAGCTCGGCTACTATTTCGCTCCGGACGCCTGGACGAAGTTGTGCAGCCACGTGGCCGGCTCGGCGGCCGGCTCCCTCACGGTGGTCGCCTGCCACTGGCGCCACGACTTCCCCGAGCGCCGGCAGCCCACCCGGCAACTGCATGACCAGCTCGGAACAGCCTTGGGGTTGTCGCCATCGATCCAGGTGCTGGAGGGTGACTTCCTGATCGACGTGTGGACCACTGATCAGCTGAGTCCGGCTCAGCGAGAGGGCCGACGATGAGCCGACTCCGGACCGTGTCTCCGGCAAGCCGCGGTTGGACCCGACGACGCACCGGGCGTGGCTTCCGGTACCTCGATTCCAGCGGTGCTGCCCTCGATGCCGTTTCGGTAGCCCGCATCAAGGCACTGGTCATTCCGCCCGCCTGGCAGGACGTCTGGATCTGCCCGTATCCAAACGGTCACATCCAGGCCGTCGGCACGGATGCACGTGGCCGCCGGCAGTACCTCTACCACCCGGATTGGCGAGTCAAGCGCGATCTGGCCAAGCATGACCGAGTCCTGCAGGTCGCCCGTCGGTTACCGACCGCCCGTGCCCAGGTGGCCGAACATCTCGGGCTCGACGGCATGCCACTGGAACGGGCGCTGGCCACCGCATTTTATCTACTCGATCTCGGCTACTTCCGGATCGGCAGCGACAGCTACACGACCGAAAACGGCTCCTACGGCCTGACCACCTTGCAACGACGGCATGTCCAGCGACACCGGGGACGGCTGCTGTTCGAATTCGTCGCCAAGTCCGGGATAGCGCAGCACATCGAGATCCGCCACCCCGGCGTGCTGTCGAGCGTAGAGACCATGCGCCGGCGTCGCGGATCAGACGAAGTGCTCCTGGCGTACCGGGCCGGTCGGTCCTGGTCCCGGATAGACGCGGCAGATGTCAACGAATACCTAAAGGATCTGCTCGGCGACGAGATGACCGCGAAGGACTTCCGCACCTGGCACGGCACGGTCCATGCCGCCGCGGCACTGGGCCGTCTGCGGGCAGACACCGAGCGGGCGCGCAAGCGGGCCATCGTCGCCGCCATGCGGGAGGTGGCAGACCATCTCGGCAACACTCCCGCCGTTGCGCGGTCCTCTTACGTGGACGGCCGCGTCATCGACCTCTACTCGTCGGGCGCATCGATCGCCCAGGCGATCGCGCGGATCGACCGATGGCCGGCCGATGACTCCCGCCGTCAGGAGGCCTTGGAACGAGCCGTGTTACGCCTGCTCAAGACCTGACAATCCACATCCCATCAAGGAGGAACCATGACCCAAGCGCTCCGCGGTATGAAAATCGCCTTCCTCGTGGCGAACGAGGGCATCGAACAGGTCGAACTCACCGAACCCTGGACGGCCATCGAGGAGGCCGGCGGCCGACCCGTACTGATCGCGCCCGAGCGGGGCGAGGCTCAGGCCTTCAATCATCTGGACAAGGCCGACAGCTTTCCGGTGGAGGTCCAGGCCTCCGATGCGCAGGTGTCGGACTACGCCGGGCTCGTGCTGCCCGGTGGGGTCGCCAATCCGGATGCGCTGCGCCTCGATTCCGATGCCGTTGCCTTCGTCAAAGGCTTTGTCGATCAGGGCAAACCGATCGCGGCCATCTGTCATGCGCCATGGACGCTGGTCGAGGCCGATGTGGTCAAGGGCAAGGCGCTGACGAGCTGGCCGAGCCTGCGGACCGATATCAGCAACGCGGGCGGTCAATGGTCCGACGAGCCGGTCGTCATCTCCGACACGCAGGGCTGGACCCTGGTGACGAGCCGTAAGCCCGACGATCTGCCGGCCTTCAACAAGGCTGCGGTCACGGCGTTTTCGTCGGGTGGCCCAGGGGACCAGGCCGGCTGACGTCGCCCTCGCCGGGCGGCCGAGGTGCCCGCTCGGACAACGGCTTACCGAGGTGCACGGACAACTCGGTCTCGGCATAGTGTCCGAACGCCGGAACGTCGAGATAACCGGTCGATCGATACAGCGCTATGGCCTCGGGTTGCCTCGACCCGGTCTCCAGAAGCAGCCAGCCGGCGCCCGCGGCGGCGGCCGTGCTCTCCAGACAACCCAGGACGGCGCGCGCAAAGCCGTGGCTGCGGGCGCCGGGGGCCACGTACATCCGCTTGACCTCTGCGGCCCCGCCGGTCCAGGCGGTATCCGGATGTTCGCTGCCGTGCCGGCGCCAACCGCCCATCGCGACCGGTACGCCTCGGACATAGCCAACCAGGAAGAGTCCGTCGGGCACAGCGAACTGCGCGGGATCAACCGGTGCGGAATCCTCACCGCCGTACCGTCGGACGTACTCGGCCTGCAGCTCAGCGATCAGCCGTTCCGCGTCCGGATGTTCGTAATCGAGGATCCTGAGGTCCAGCTCCACCATGCTCAATCGGGAGTCTGCGTCGACGCGTGCTTGGTCTCCTCCGGGTGTACCGTGCGCTCGTCGGAATCCTCGAGGATGATCTCGGCCTGCCGGTGCGGATCGTCACTGCCCGCCGCGCGCTCCTCCGGTTCGAGGCGTGCGCGGTGTTCGACCCTTTCCTCGTCCGGGGTGTCCTCGTCGGAGGTGGGCTCGTCGGAGGTGGGCTAGTCGGAGGTGGGCTCGTCGGAGGTGGGCCCGTCGTCAGGTCCACGGTGAGTGTGGCTGCTCATGCTCTGACCGTACCAATGACCTGACTAGCGACCCGGGTATCACGCGCGCAGCGGTGTCCTCCTGCTTGCCAGGCAGTCAGCTCGCGGGCTCCGTTGCCGGGTCAATAGACACCAGGCACTCGCGGGCGGCTACCGGGGGGTTATCGATGTCCGAACACAGTCATGCCACCGGCGCCGAATCGGTCGAGCCAGGCGGGCCAGGCGAGCCCGTCGACGCAGCCGAAGAGGAACTCACTCGAATGACCGAGCAACGCCAACAGCTTTCTCGTCTTCTGGCCGAGAACCCCAACTACTTCGGCAACCTGCCGAATCTCGGGTTCGAGCCGGCTTTCGAGCTGATCGCCAACACCGCCTTCGAACGGCTCGGTTGCGTCGCTCTGAATCCGGACGCCGGTGTCCTCGAGGCAACGGTTCAGATCAGGCGCCCTTTCGGCTACGGCGGAGATCTCTGCAGTTCCGGCTCGACCGAGTGGGTTCGGTTCTACCTCTCGTACGACGACGGAACGACCTGGGAGGACGTCGGGCTGTCCTCGTTCAACGCCCACGACATACCCGATTCGGTCGACTGCGCAAAGCAGCACACCAAGCCACTCATCTACACCGTCTCCTACCCGCTCACCGAGGCACACCGGCGGCGGTGCACGAGCCCGGTGCTGCCGCTGGTTCGCGCCATCCTGTCCTGGCAGGTGCAACCACCGGTATCGCAGCCCAACTGGCCACCCATCTGGGGCAACCGGCTCGACCGGCACGTCCAGCTCAAGCCGCTGCGGCTCATCTTCAAGGACCTGCTGGAACTGCTCGAGGTCGAGCACAAGCTGCCAAGCTATTTCCAGTACACCCTGCCGCACCCACTGCCCGAGCCTGATCCGGCACCGTTCTCGCTGGTCGAACAGGCCAAGGTCGCTCACCGCGGAAAGGTGCCGGCTCATCGATTCGCCGCGCCACTGCTGGCCGAAGCCCTCGGCGAGCAGTCCGTTCTGCAGACCCTGACCGCGGACACGATTTCGGAGTTCGCCCAGCTAGACGTCGATTGGTCCGATGTACTCAAGGCCTTCCTCGACGGCCAAGGGGATACCACTTTCGAACAACTGGAGTGTCTGGGTCTGGACTACAACCGGGAGCAGCTGGTGGCCACCCTGCAGGTCAAGCTGCCGAACGGATTCTCCGGGCCACTGTGCGGGCCGGGGTCCGTGGAATACGTGGCTTTCTGGGCCGATTACGACAACACCTGCAAGTGGAGCTACGTCGGGACCGCCAAGGTCACCGTCCACGACATCAGCCCGATCCCAAAGGGCGGCTTGCATTACTGGGTGTCGGTACCGGCTGAGATCGCCCGGCACGCGCGGTCCTGCACCGACCCGAAGATCGGCAAGATTCGGGCTGTGCTGTCGTGGGGCACCGCCCCATCGACTACCAATCCGTTCCTGGTACCCCGCTGGGGCAACGCGATCGAGACCCACATCGAGATCAAGCCGCGGCGGCGGGTCAGCGACGGCCCGGAGATCCGGGTGCTCGGTGGCATCAATATCGACCAGATCGAGACCGCGACTTCGGGCCTGACCGTATCCAACGCGGCCAGCCCGGCTCAGTTCGCCGAATGGGGCTCCCCCGCCGATCCGTGGATCGCCACCCGTCAATGCCCGTTCGGCGGGGTGGTCACGGCCAATGCCGCCGCGCCGGCCTCGTTCAGCGCGCAGGGTCGGCAGTACCGGCTGCGGTGGCGACCGGCCGGCACCTCCGGGTCGGGCACGTCGGTCAAGGATCCCTATGTCACCAGCAACGGGACGGTATCGACCACCCGCTACCCCGATCCGGTCACCGGGCTCATCCCGTACCTGCCGCCGGCAGCCAACCAGTACAACGTGCTCGGGTCATGGCAGACCCGGGGCGCAGTGGTGGACGGCCTGTACGAGCTCCGGCTGGAGATGACCGATGCGGTAGGTAACCCGATCGGCGCGACGCCGTGGTACGCGATCCGGATCTACAACACAGCTCCGGTCGCCGACATCACGCTGACCGGCGGCCAGCCCTGCAACAAGGCCAATCCCGGGGACACCGTCGTCGGCACCTTCGTGGCGACCGATACCTACTTCGGGGCGTACTCCCTGGACACGCTGCCGGCCAGCCTCAACCCGCCGGCACCGAGCCACAATCCGTTGTCCACGACCTCCCCTGCTCCGTCCGGGACCTGGGAGCTGGTGACCGACGGGAACTGGGCCCAGTGCGGGTACGTCGTTCAGCTGTTCGTCTACGGCCGAACGGTGGTGGACAGCGTCCCCTGGGCGCACAGCAGCAACTACGACGACGTCGGGTTCTGCCTGGGCCTGTAGCCGGCCGGACACGCCAGCGAACTATCCGCCGATCCCGCCTGGATCGGCGGATAGTTCTGCCGGAAACGTTCGCCTGGTTCGCTCTCGGCTATACCGTGATAGCCGAGAGCAGAACAGGGAGGCACCGGATGGACTTCCTACAACCGCGGAGTTGGTCCGAGGCCCTCGAGGCCAAGGCCGCACACCCGGACGCGGTCCCGATCGCCGGGGGCACCGACGTGATGGTGGAGCTGAACTTCGACCGCCACCGTCCCGCCTTCCTGCTCGACCTGACCCGGATCGAAGACCTGCGAAGTTGGTCCTTCGACAACGGCCGCGTCCGGCTCGGTGCGGGGGTGACCTACAGCCGGGTGATCGACGAGCTGGCGAGGCTGCTCCCCGGCCTGGCGATGGCCTCGCGCACCGTCGGGTCCCCGCAGATCCGCAACCGGGGCACGGTCGGCGGCAACCTCGGCGCCGCGTCGCCGGCCGGTGATGCGCATCCGGCTCTGCTGGCCGCCGAGGCGGACGTCGAGCTCGCGTCGGTACGAGGAACCCGGCGGCTGCCACTGACCGAGTTCTACACCGGTGTCAAGCGCAACGCCTTGGCAGCCGACGAGCTGATCGCAGCAATCCTGATCACCCCGCCCAGCGGTCCGCAACAGTTCTGCAAGATCGGAACCCGGAACGCGATGGTGATTGCGGTGTCCGCGTTCGGCCTGGCCCTGCACCCGGAACGCAAGGCGGTCGGCACCGGCATCGGGTCGGCAGCGCCGACACCTCGCCGCGCCTACGAGGCCGAGAACTTTCTCGCCCAGGCTCTGGATGATGCCGGGCTCTGGGAGACCCGCGCAGCGATGCCACCGGAGCTGGCTCGCGAATTCGGCAACTACGTCCGCTCAGCTGCGTCCCCGATCGACGATGTCCGCGGCACCGCCGCCTATCGCTCGCACTCACTCGCCGTGATGGCCCGGCGCTCTCTGACCTGGGCGTGGGACGACTACCGAAGGGCGGCCTGAGCAGATGCGCATCACTACTACCGTCAACGGCGCACGGCGCGAGGTCGACGACGTCTGGGAGGGCGAAAGCCTCTTGTACGTCCTGCGCGAGCGGATGGGTCTGCCCGGGTCGAAGAACGCCTGCGAGCAGGGTGAATGCGGCTCGTGCACGGTCTACCTCGACGGCATCCCGGTCTGTTCCTGTCTGGTCGCCGCCGGCCAGGTCTGCGACCGCGAGATCGTGACCGTCGAAGGCCTCTCGGATCAGCAGGGCCTGCATCCGGTTCAGCAAGCGTTCATCGAATGCGGAGCTGTGCAATGCGGCTTCTGCACGCCGGGCTTGGTGGTCACCGCACACGACCTGCTTGCCCGAACCGAGCACCCGACCGACCCCGAGATCCGCGAGGCGCTGGCCGGCAACCTATGCCGCTGTACCGGCTACGAGAAGATCCTCGACGCTGTCCGGCTGGCCGCTGACCGGCTGGCCGCTGACCGGCTGGCCGACATTCGCGCGGGCTCATCAGGCCGGTTGACATGACCAGCACCCCGACCAAGGTCCCGGCGGCCCCTTCGGACACCGCATCACTGCGCGGGCGGATCGGCGACAGTCCGCTGCGCCCGGACGGCACGCTCAAGGTCCAGGGTGAGTTCGCCTTCGGCAGCGACCTGTGGGCGGACGAGATGATCTGGGGCGTCACCCTGCGCAGCCCCCATGTGCACGCCCGCATCGTCTCGATCGACGTAGGCCCGGCATTGGCCACGTCGGGCGTGTACGCCGTACTCACCGCCGAGGACGTCCCCGGCGGCAACGTCGGCCTCGAGCACGCCGATCAGCCGGTGCTGGCGACCGGGGTCGTGCGTTATCACGGCGAACCGGTGGCGCTGGTTGCCGCCGACCATCCGGAGATCGCGCGGCAGGCAGCGAAGAAGATCCGGGTGGTGTACGAGGAACTGCCTGCGGTGACCGACGGGCGCCGAGCGCTCGAGCCGGATGCGCCGCAGGTTCATGGCAGCGGAAACCTGTTGCGGCACCTGAAGATTCGTCGAGGTGACCCGGATCCGGTGGCACCGCTCGTGGTCTCACTCGACTTCGAGGTGGGCATGCAGGATCAGGCCTTTCTGGGCCCCGAATCCGGTCTCGCCGTGCCCGACGACGCCGGCGGGATCGACCTGTACGTCGCGACTCAATGGCTGCATGCTGATCAGCGCCAGATCTGCCAGGCGCTGGGGCTTCCGCCGGAGAAGGTACGGCTGACCTTGGCCGGGGTCGGTGGTGCCTTCGGCGGCCGGGAGGACCTGTCCATCCACGTGCACGCCTGTCTGCTGGCGCTGCGCACCGGTAAGCCTATCAAGATGGTCTACAACCGCGAAGAGTCCTTCTTCGGTCACGTGCACCGCCATCCCGCCTCGCTTCGCTACGAATTCGGTGCCGGTCATGACGGACTGCTGCACTATGCCAAAGCGGAGCTACTGTTCGACGGCGGTGCGTACGCCTCATCGACCGCCGCCGTCGTCGGCAACGGTGGCACCCTTGGGTTGGGTCCGTACAACATCCCGAACGTGCAGGTCGACAGCTACGGTGTCTACACGAACAACCCGCCGTGTGGTGCCATGCGCGGCTTCGGCTGCGTGCAGGCTGCTTTCGCCCATGAGGCATTGATGGACGAGCTCGCGGACCGGCTGGCCATGAGCAGGGTGGCCATCAGACAACTGAACGGCATGCGCGAGGGTGATCGCAATATCACCGGTCAGCTCATCGATTCCGCGGCACCGGTCGCCGAGTTGCTGCAGCTGGTGCAGGACATGCCGCTACCCGCCGAGCGGCTGTCCGAGGACGAATTCGACCTGCTGAGCCTACCGGGCGGGGTATCGAACACGACCCACGGCGAGGGTGTCGTCCGCGGCATCGGGTACGCCGTCACCTACAAGAACGTCGGTTTCTCCGAGGGATTCGACGACTACTCGACCGCCCGGGTGCGGCTGGAGATCACCGCGGACGAACCGACGGTGACCGTGCATACCGCCGCGGCCGAGGTCGGCCAGGGATTGATCACGGTGGAGCAACAGATCTGCCGTACCGAACTCGGGGTCCAGCGCGTGGTGGTACATCCGCGGGATACCCAGGTCGGTTCAGCAGGTTCTACGTCGGCCTCCCGCCAGACCTACGTCACCGGCGGAGCGGTCAAGGCGGCCTGCGAGGCGGTCCGGGCCAAGGTCCTCGAACGGGCGAGCACGATGTTAGACATCGAGCCGTCCGAGCTGGTCCTTGACGGCGCCCGGATCGTCTCGATCACCGGTGCAGTGGTGGCAAGCCTGCAGGACGTATTGGGCACCGATGCCGTCGACGAGACGGTGAAGTGGTCGCATCGGCCGACGTACCCGGTCGATCCGGAGACCGGGCAGGGCGACGCCCATGTTCAGTACGCGTTTTCAGCGCACCGCGCAGTGGTGGACGTCGACACCGAACTCGGCCTGGTGAAGGTCGTCGCGTTGGACACCGCACAGGATGTAGGCAAGGCGATCAACCCGGACGCCGTCGTCGGCCAGATCCAGGGCGGCAGCGCTCAGGGCATGGGCCTTGCGCTGATGGAGGAAATCATCGTGACCGGCGGGCGAGTGCTCAATCCGTCGTTCACCGATTATCTGATACCGACCATCCTCGACATGCCGCCGATGAGGATCAAGGTGCTCGAGTACGCCGACCCGCACGCGCCGTACGGAGTGCGAGGTGTCGGGGAACCGCCGACCATCTCCTCTGGACCCGCGGTGGCAGCTGCGATTCGGCAGGCCACCGGAAAAGCCTTGCGCCGCGTACCGATCCGGCCCGAACACATCACCGAGGGATAACGGCCTGACGGTAACGGCACCCGCCGGCACGCCAGGTCTGCGGGCACTCCGCACAACCTGCCCACAGCTTCATGCCGTCACCCATCGGTCCGCAGGTAGCGTTGGGAGCATGCTCGCGCAGCCGGCGCAATCGCTGACCGACCTGGCGCTCGGGCTCGTCACGGTGCTGCTGGCGCTGCGGCTGTCCCGCACGCCAGCACGGCATGGCAACTGGCGAGCCGCGTTCTTCTGGTTCGGGGTGGCAGCCTTACTTGGCGCGGTGCACCACGGCGTGATCGTGCGCTGGCCCCGAGCGGCTGACGTGAGCTGGGGCGTCGTCAGCGTGATCGTCGTCGTCGGCGTGTCGTATGTGCTCGCCGGAACGGTCGCCGAAGTCTTGGGCCCTGGCCGGGCGCGGGCGTTCTGGCTGCTCCGCTCTGTTGGATTCCTCGCCTACGTGGG